>JAIUNT010000088.1 GCA_020161545.1 Pseudomonadota bacterium | reverse complement strand
AGACGCTCAGCGCCCTCGTGAGCGGCTTCCAAGCCTGCCATACATACAGCGGCGCAGAGTCCTCATAAAGAAAAAGTGCCAAAAAAGGGCGCGGGTTTATACAAAAGCTTGCGTCCTTTTTAAAAATGTGGTTAATCTATGCTCATCTTTTGGGGCGTGGCCAAGCGGTAAGGCATCGGTTTTTGGTACCGACATGCGCAGGTTCGAATCCTGCCGCCCCAGCCAATTCTTTTTATCACTGCTCTCTTGTTAAAGAAGCCAACTGCTCCATCTGTGTGCTTGTCCACTTGTGTACGGTCCACGTATCTAAGGCGTGTGCACCTAGTTTTTTATAAAAGCCTGTTGCTAGCATATTGTCATCCAAGCACAAGAGTTCCACCTGAACGCATCCGCGCGAGAGCGCAAGATCACTCAAAGAGGATAAAAGATACTTACCAAATCCTCGCTCTCTATAAGACTCACGCACATAAAGATCTTCGATGTAAAGACCATGTTGACACGAAAATGTGGAGTAGTTGTGAAAGAAAATAGCAAAGCCAATCACGTCATTGCCATCTTCTAAAAGTATGGCCTCAACCTTAGGGTTATCACAAAAAAGCGTTTCCAGGACGCGGGTCTCTGTGCCGACCATTTCATCTCGCAAACCTTGGTGTTCAGCAAGCTCATTCATAAGGTCAAGTAAAAGACGCACGTCGCCCTTTTGAGCCGGACGAATGTTGGGTTTCATAGAAAGTCCTTACAATATTTTGCACACGTAAGTATTACTATAAATACAAGAGATGAATTTTAAGTTAAGCTACCCTCTATATAGTCTTGGTTTTCCAAAAAGGAACCCTTGGCCAAAATCAAACTGAAATTCTAGAATCTCTATAAGATCTTTTTCATTTTCAATTTTTGTCACAATAACGTCCATACCGTGTCGGACCGCTTTGTCCTTAAAGCTCTTCACGCAGGCGTGCTTTTGTGGGGTATGCAGCGCAGCAATCATTAAGTGGATATCAACTTTTAGATATTTCACGGCGCTCTTCTTTAAGAATGCAAAGTCGATGTCCTCTAAGGTTGAGACGTGATCCACGGAGAAATGGCATCCTTGGGCCGCCAGACGAGAGAGCGCTTTTTGAGTGGGCTCATCACCGCCCACCAGATCCGCGTACTCGATTTCAAAAAGGATACTGGGCGCCAGCGCTGTGTTGGAGGCGAGAAACTCAATAAAGCTTTCTAAAAACATTTTATCCCTCAACGTTGCCAAGGATAAATTGCAGAAAAATTTAACACTCAGATCCTTTTTGAGGGCTTTGCGCACCAGTTGTACGCACCTGAAGAGAAGGGAGTTATCGATGATGCGAATGAAGTCCTGCTGGGAGGCAATCTCAAGATAGTGGTCAGGCACAACCACTTGTCCGAGTTCGTCACGCAAACGCGAGTAGCACTCAAAGGCGCGTACCTTGCGTTGTGGTAGGCTGACAATCGGCTGCATCAGCATGTCGATGCGATCTTCCTGAAGAGCCTCTTTGATGATTTTGAGAAGTTGATCGGCTGAGTAGTTTGTATTGGTAACCGTCTGCCCGCTGGGTGTCAGGATATCACCGTGTCCGCTTTCCTCTGGTGAATAAACTTGTACTGGGATAACATGATTCTGATCGGGTGCGGCGCGTTCCTCGTCCATGATATGATTGACAAGGGAATGTAATAATTTGATTTCGCTTATTATTTCCTTTGTGCCAGTGTCTGTGTCTGAGCTTTGCTCCTCCAGGACAGAGAGCTTGTCCACGAGGGCCTCTTGCAAGTGATAAAAGTCACCCAGCGCTTTGGTAATGTGGGCCTGTTGGCGCGAGCGAATATGGGCGTCAAAGGTAAAAATGGACACAACCATGAAGACGCCACCCAGGGCGAGGGCCTCAAGGGGGGAGGTTTGGAGAAGGAAAAATGAGCCTGAAGCAATACAAAGTGAGAAAAAAGCACACCCTCCAATGAGGGGAAGTGTGAGTGCACGCATGAAATGATGTCCCTGTTGTTTCTTTCTATTTTTTAGGAACGCGTCTTTTTATTCAAGCCTATTTTCAAAATATGACGCATGATTTTGGCAACAGCCTCATAATATTCCATGGGAATCTCGTCCCCTTCCTTCACATTTGCGTAGAGCGCGCGCGCGAGCGGGGCTTCCTCCATGATGGGGACGTCCGCGTCTTTGGCGAGCTTTCGAATGTGAAGGGCGAGGTGATCCACGCCTTTGGCCACAAGAATGGGTGCGCCTGGGCTTTTCTCATCATAGGACAGCGCAACGGCAAAGTGGGTCGGGTTTGTAATGACGACGGTGGCTTTGACAATCTCTTGGGCCAAGCGCTTTTTTGCGCGCTCCTGGCGCAGTTGACGCACCTTGGCCTTAACGTGGGGATCACCCTCGGACTCTTTGTGTTCGTCCTTAATATCTTGGTGGGACATGCGCATTTGTTTCATGAACTGGAATTTCTGATAGAAAAAGTCAAGACCGGCCACAACTAAGGCAAGGCACGTGACATAAATGAGAAGAGTGCTTGTGGCGCGGGTCAGGTAAATAAGCTGTTCAAAGGCATTCATGCTCGCAATTGTGTCTAGATCCTTCAGCTGATCGCGCAAAAGCATATAGGTCACCACGGCCACCATGACAAGCTTGAGGAAAGTTTTGAGAAACTCCGCAATGCCATTCATGCCAAAGATACGCTTGAACCCTTTGATAGGTGAAAACTTCTCAAATTTGGGTTTGAGATTTTGTGTCGAGATAAGAAAGCGTGTTTGCAAAAAACCACAGGCGATGCCAACGCCTAGAAGAATGGCGCCGCATATGCCAACGGGATAGGCCAAATCTAAACATGCGTCCTTAATGAGGCTTTGGAAGGCGTGGGGGTCAGTCAGGGACAGGGTTGCGCGCTCAAAATAAAGGGCAAGGGAGTCTTTCGTTTGGGTGATGAGTTGGGGGAGGAGCCCCCCCAAAAGAAGCGCGATGGCGCCAAGTCCCGCCGCCGTGCCCACCTCTTTTGAGTAGGCAATCTGACCTTTTTCTCTTGCCTTTTCAAGGCGTTGGTGTGTTGGTTGTTCGGTTTTTTGCGAAGGATCTGAATCGTCACTCATGGCACCTCCTTAGGGAGCAGCAATAAACACCTTTGACCGTCCCAAGGCGAAGTCTCGCATCAAGGATACAATTTCGCGCATGGCATGGCTCCACGAGGTGATGTTTTTATGGATCGCGAAAGGCTCCCATGCGACATGGGGTGCGCCTAAATAGTCAACGCAAAAAGGGATGACATGCCAGCCAGCGCGGCGAAAATTCTCTACTGCTCTTGGCATATGGACAGCGGATGTGATGAGAATCCACTTATCTTGGGGTTGAGGGTGGATGAGCTTGAAGGACTGCGATGCGTTCTCCCAGGTACTTTTTGATTTATCTTCAAAGAGAAAGCGGTCCGCTGGGATGTGCAAATCCCTCAAGATTTCTCTGGCCGTTTGGGACTCGCTTTTAACGCCAGGCCATGAAACGCCGCCGCCAGAAAAGAGAACGGGTAGGGTCGGTGCTTTACTGACAACACGCAAAGCCTCGTAGAAGCGCCCACCAGCACGTGTGTAACTTGTGGCACCTCTTTTGCTTGCAAGGGGCGTGTCAAAGCTGCCTCCCAAAATGATAAAGCCGGCGGCGTCTTGGGGGAGCGTCTGGGGCACAGGAAAGCGGTTTTCAAGAAAAGACAGTGCCCAGGGGCCCAGAGGCATCATCCCCACCAAGATAAAGCACCCCAGACCTAGCCCGAAAAAGGTCGCTCCCAAGGCGCGCCTTTTCAAGAACATAAAGATGAACCCTATGCATAACAGGCTAACAATCACATTTGTGGGATTGATCAGTAGTCCCAGGGTGTGGTGAAGGACCGTTTCCATGGGCTAGGAACTGGCCTGTTTCTTCTGACACTTTTTCTTATTTTTTTTCTTTTTCTTTTTCTTTTCGTCGAGTTCTTTAGCTTGTTTGTTCAGCTCAGGTGACACAAGGGTATGGGGAGGCGCGGGGATATGGAGGGGGAGGCCCGAAAGTGCTGCGGGATTGTCGCCTGTATGGGCATTTTCGTTGGCCGCATTGTCATGTGCCTCTGGCAAAGGACCATCGTCGTCCTCATTTGCGTCATCTTCGTCGTCATCAAAAGCAGCGTCAGCAGGACGTGCCACGTCATGGGAGGTGGACGGTGGCGTTTCACTGGTGCGAACGGCGCCTGCAAAATCCTCGTCGGCTCCATCAACCGCTGCTGTCTCCCGCGGGGACGCTTCTGTCTCAAGGTCTGCGTCATCAACGGGGGCGTCACCTTCTTGGGCAAAGGAAACTACGGCTAATCCACCGATAACAACTAACGACGCAAAAAATGTTCGTAATGAAAAATTCATTATTTCTAACCTCCAAAAAATTTAATTATTTTTTTACGTCACCGGCGACTTAATATCTTAGACGAACAGTGTTCAAAAATAGTCGAAGAAATTTTCAAGGAATTTGGCATAATAAATGCAAAAAAAATAAAAGGATTATTATTTTAGTAATCAAG
>JAIUNT010000007.1:32500-47678 GCA_020161545.1 Pseudomonadota bacterium | reverse complement strand
GGAGATCTTTATTTGATGAGAGGCTTTGCGCCATACAGGTCAAAACCTCCGTAGGCAAATCAAGAAGGGCAAGAGATGTCTCTTGCACCATATCTTCCTCGTTCACGGTTTCTTGGAAGCACCCTTCCATTTTAAGCCTCTTACGAACATCTGCGCCTTCGTGCGTGCGTGCTTCAGCCAAACGCTTGATGCCATGGGGCGCCTGGCTGGCTTCCTCCACCCCGGGGCTTGCGCAAAGGGCTGTGGTTGTCAAAAGGCAGATGGGGAGGGTTTTAAATGTATGTTTCATTTTCTAATGTCCTTGTGTGGGTTGTGTTTCTGTTGGATTGTGGGGTGGCTTACGCTTGAGGCGCGCGCTTTCTCGCAGATAGCGCGCTTTCTTTTGTGGGTCTTGTTCATAGGTGGCGGCCTCTGCGTAAACCTTAGAGGCGTAATTGCACGCGTGATCTTTGGGATGACTATCTTTTTCAAAATAGAGATCGCATAGCTGCGCACTTGTGCTCACGTGAGACACTTTTTCATCAGGGTCACTTAGATGCTGGGACGCTTCATAATAAGCACTGACGGCATGGCTCAGATCCACCACAGTTGGCGTTGGGTTTTTGTCCAAATACTTGCCCCACCACCGGGCACTTTTGAGCGCGTAGGTGTGTTGTAGGGAGGAGTCCTCAACATGAAGTGCGGTCATTAAGTACGTCAGGGCAACGCCTTTGGCATGAGATGCATTTGCCGCATCAGATGTATTTGGGGGTATGATGGTGGCAAGAAATTGATCGCACAGTTTGGCTGCTTTTAAAAACGTTGCCCCTTTTTGAGCAGGATCTGCGTCACAAGTGGCTTTGCCGCAGTATGCGCCGACAGCGTTTTGCGCGTCTAGAACGCTGGGGTTAGGGACTAACGCAAAATACCCATCCCAGAGATCTGCACTTTTGGTCAAGAGTGACGTTCGCACCGATACATCCAAGACCATTGCAGCGGTATGGGCATAGCTGGTCGCCGCCTCTCGCATATCGTCAGGGGAAAGCGTTTCTACCTGTGCGATAAACTTATCCCACAACCGGGTGCTTCTGACAGCCCAGAGTCGCCTATCCCTTTCTGTGGGTACCGCGTAGGTTGCACGCATATAGCCAAGGGCGGCCGCCTTGAGGTCGTCTGGCGTTGGTTGATGCACCTGCGCCAAATACGTCTGCCAGACCTGTGCACATTTAAGAAAATATGTGTTTTTGTCCTCAGTCGTTATGGGGCAAAAGGATACGTTAGCATAGAGGTGTGCCATGGTCCTGAGGTCTTGGGTCGTTGGATTTGGGACATGTGTGTGATACCTGTCCCATACCTTTGCGCTGGCGATATAGTGGCGCGTTTTTTTGGTCAGATTTTTCTCCAAGTGCCCAGCAAGCTCATGGATTCTTGCAGCTTCATTTAATTCTATAGCCGTCGGCTCTGGTGTGCGTTTAAGATATTTTTTCCAATACTGTGCGCTTTTTGTGGTGTAACGTGCTTTGTTGTCGTCGTCCTGAGTGATAAGGGCAGCCTCACGGTAACCGACCGCGATGTCCCTGATAACGTGGGGATCTGGGAGGTTCTGATTTTCAAGGGCGCGCTCAAACTGCTGCGCGCTTTTGACGAAGAGGGCAGACCTCTCTAGGGGAAAGATGGCGTTCATTTGTTGTGCGGCATTCCCATAGGTTTGCCCTGCAGCCATGCGTTCTGCCCGTGTAAGCGCGTCAAAGGTTTCGATTACCTCATCCCAAAGTTTCGTGCGTGCGGTAAGATTTAGCGCGTTGGCGATGTCCCTTTTGAGCAAAGCGGCTTTATGCATGCGCGCTTGCGGACTTGTGAGCAGAGGAAAGCGTGGTGCTATATAGTGCGCGAGCAGTGCGGGCGATGTTTCAAAATTGCCTTTGATGTAATGGAGCATATTGGCAAAGAGTTTGTCACCATCTCCAGCGTCGTTGCTCACCGGGAAGCCCTTGAGGGAAATTGAAGAGGGCTGTGCCTTTTTCAGGCTACGCAGAAATGTCCAAAGGGGCGTGTCCTTCAAAGAGCACCCGTTGGATGTGAAATTCTCATGGGTATCTAACAAATTCTTAAAGGCCAGGGCGTCATTGGCGTGTTGGTTCTTGTACATGACAAGCATCGCACCCATGACGTGGGGCATGATTTTGGCAACGAACTCAAAACGTTTCATTTGACCTTCAAAATCTGACTCAAAGGCCAAGGCGCTTGTCCAGGTAAGAGAAGGGCTGTTGGTTTTTAAATAAACTTGAATGGCCGTGGGTCTGAGGGTGTTTGATGTGAGTGAAAAGGAGAGGAGATCATTATTTTCTAAATAGTGCGCGATTTGCGCGAGAACTTCGTTGGGCATCTTTTCCAGCCGATATAAGTTCTCAGAGGTGTTTTGCCCATGCTCTTCATCCGTATCTGGGTTCGTACGGTTTTTTTTGGATGACGTGTTGTCCGTCAGCCCAAGGGTGCCTTGAGCACGCTTCACGCACTGGGGCGCCTGACTTGGATCCTCATGTGGATCTGTCGCTAGGGCGTTTGTTGCCATAAATAAAGACGTGCTGGACATTAAGAGAACAGTCAGTCTTTTTGCAAGTAATTTACAGTTCAGTTTCATTCTTGTCGCGAATCAGTGAAACGACTCCATGATTCTTTTATGGCCATCATTTCCAAATTGTCAATTTTTTTTTGATAAAAAAGCCAAGACAATGAATCAGGATTTTTTGAGATGCTTATGGTGCAAAAAAAGGGCACGCATTGCGTGCCCTGTAAATTTATACGACGTGTCCCAGGGTGGGGGTGGCGCTCACCTGGGCGGACTTTGAAAGCCGCAGGGTGAAAAGAAAGGCCAAGAGAGAGCACACAAAGCCAATCCACATGGCCCGGGAGAACCCGCCCACAAAGGCCTTAGCGATGTGATCGAGCAAAAGAGGTACGTCTTGGGAGGCAAAGCCTTCAAAGGTGTGCTTTTGTGGCTCGACCTGGGCAATGAGGCTTGCCAGGGTTGTGTGCTGATCCGCTGACAGAGGTGCGTGGCCCTTTGAAAGGCTTTCAAAAAGAAAAGTGCGCCCCCACAGCACCACAAGGGAAGTGGATGTGATGACGCTGAGGGTATTTCCGCCCAGCATAAACATGGTGTAAAAGCCTGAGGCAACATTCAGGTCCTCAGGTGGCACTGATTGCAGCATGGCCGTGTTACAGGCGGAAAAATAGAGACCCAAACCCATCCCAACGAGAAAGAGCGCAAAGCATACAAAGGGGAGGGGCGTGTGCTGGTTGAGCTGCGCCATGGCCACAAAACCAAGGGCTGTGACAGTGCATCCCCACAGCATGGGCGTGCGCGCGCCAAAGCGGTCGGTCATACGCCCACCAATGGGAGACAAGGCCCCCATGGAGACGGTCATGGCGATGAAGATTAGACCTGTGTCACGGCTGGAGTACTGGAGGGTATTTTGGAGATAAAGGGCCACCAGCACCAAGACAAGGGCGTAGTTGATCGCCATGAAAAACTCCCCTAGTGTCGCACCCATAAAGACCTTGTTCTTGAGAAGGTGTCCGGGAACGAGCGGGTCTTTTGAGAAGCGCTCGCGCAGAATGTAGGCGGCCAGAAGGGCGGCGCTCGCACCAAAGGCGGGGGCAAGGGTTTGCCGCGAGGCACCAGCCTCCTCAATACGGTTAAGGGTGAAAAAGAAAAGGCCCATGGCACACATAAGAAGGGTGGCGGCCAGCCCATTGAAGGGAGGCTTATGTGTTGGCGCTTCGTCCTTAGGGGCAAATTTTAAGAGCACCAAGATCACCAAAAGACCAAGGGGGATATTGATGTAGAAAATCCAGCGCCAGCTTAATAGATCAATCAGAAAGCCCCCCAAGGTCGGGCCGGTGGCAAGGCCAAGCCCAGCAAAAGACATGACAAACCCCATGGCAAAACCTTGTTTTTCGGGAGGCGCGCTGGTGAAGATGAGGGCCCAGGCAGGGGATGTAAAGAGCGCCGCCCCAACGCCTTGGAGGACGCGCCCGCCAATGAGCGGAAAGAGGGTATCGCTGACCCCCGTCACAGCAGAGCCTGCCACGAAAAGACTCAGGCCTATAATGAGGGCAAGACGCTTGCCGAGAAAGTCCGCAAGACGGCTGGCTGGAATCACAAGTCCCGACCACACAAGCACGTAGGCGCTCAGGAGCCACTGAAGGTCAGACAGGTCCGCCGCAATTTCTTCAGACACTGGGCGAATGGCCATGTTGACGGCGGTGTAATCGATATTGAGAAGATAAATCAGAAGGCCAACAGCGCACAGAATAAGCCATAACTTGCCTGTCATTTGAGTGGGTTGCATGTGAAGGCCTCCATTTCAATTGTGTGGCTCGACTGTAAAGAGGGATTTTTTTCAAGACAATCCACAATCGGTGGACGTGGGCGATTTTTACAAGAAAAAAGAAATTGTGGCCACCCAGACACAGTGAATCGTGAAAAACCTTGCTTTGAGCCAAGAAAATGCGCTATGAAAAGGGGTCTTTTGAAAAGGAAATACAATGCTGCGACGCGGATACAATTGGATTTTGCAATTTGCTGGGCGTCCTAGTGCACCTTGGGTGTTGGCAGCTGTCTCCTTCGCCGAGAGCTCCTTTTTTCCTCTGCCCCCAGATCCTCTTTTTATTGCCATGCTTGTGGATAATAAGAAGGCTTATCTGCGCCTAGCAACCATGTGCACAGTGACATCAGTCGTGGGTGGGTTTTTGGGATATTATATCGGCTACGCACTCTATGAGACTTTTGGTGAGTGGATTATTCAAACCTACGGCCTGGAAGCGGCCTTTGAGAAATTGCGCGGCGACTTTAACCAGTGGGGATTTTGGGTCATTGCCCTGAAGGGGCTCACCCCCATTCCCTACAAGATCGTGACCATTGCCAGCGGCGTGTCTAAGCTCGATATGCTGACCTTCGTGAGCGCCTCCTGCATCGCCAGGGGTTTTCGCTTTTTCAGCCTCGGCGCTCTTCTTTACCACTTTGGCGAGGATATCCGTATGCAACTCGACAAAAACCTGGGTCTGATTACGGCGCTCATGTTCGGCGCTCTGATCTTTGGTTTTGTGATCATTAAGTACTGGTCCACGGTCACTGCGTTTTTCTCCTCCCTCTTTTAGTCAAAGCGTGCTAGCCTATTTCTTGCACTAAAAGAGACAAAGAAACAGATGCTTGAGCGTTTTTTTTTCGGCCCCGCCCCCTTTATTTGGACGACGTTAGCGTGCTTTGGCGCCCTCGCCTTTGCCTACATCCTTGAACATTTTTTCGCCATGAGGCCTTGCGTCTTATGCCTTTACGGGCGTTACGTGCTCATGGCACTGGGGAGCTTGAGCCTCATCCTCTACTTTGTGCCTCACTTCCACAAAATAGGTCTTATGGTGCTCTTCATCGGCTTTGTGGGGAATGCGTCCCTTGTGTTCTACCACGTGCTTGTGGAGCATCAGATCGTGGAGGGCCCCAAAACATGCCGCGTAACCAACAAAGCCAAAACCGTTGAGGAATTTCTGGCCCAGGCCAAAACCCTAACCGTTGTGCCGTGCGACAGGCCCCAGGGGACGCTGTTTGGCTTGTCCATCACAACCTTAAGTTTTCTCTTTGCTTTGATTATGAGCGTCTACATGGGCGCGTGCGTTTGGGTAAGACAAAGGGGGGCAAGTCATGACTTACTTTACAGCTCCAGGTGAGCGTTCTCCCAAGGAAGAAATCGCGCGCATGATCCGTGTGAATCACGCGGGTGAGTACGGGGCGCTGCGTATTTACGCCGGACAGCTCAAGGCCCTTGAAGGTTCTCCCAGTGCTGAAACAATTGCCCACATGAAAGAGCAGGAAGAGGCGCATTTGGCCTATTTTGAGGACGCTGTGCGCGCGCGGCGCGTACGTCCGACAGCCCTTTATCCCCTGTGGCACGTGCTTGGGTACGCCCTTGGGTACGCCACCGCCGCACTGGGCGAGAAAAGCGCCATGGCCTGCACCGTGGCCGTTGAAGACGCCATTGATGCCCACTACGCAGAGCAAGAAACCTATTTGGCGTCCATGCCCCAAGAGAAGGATTTACAAGAGGCAATAGCCCGCTTTCGCGCGGAAGAGCAAGAGCACCGCGACACGGGTCTTGCGCACGGCGCTAAGGAGGCGGCAGGATACGGCCCCCTTTATCACGCCATTAAGGGGGCAACACGTGTGGCCATCTGGCTCTCTAAACGCATCTAGGGGCGGGCGTGTTAAGGAAATATTAAGCCCCGCGGGCGTAGGCTTGTGGGGTTGATACATAAAAAAACACCCTTGGCACGCTTTTTGCATTGTGTGCCACAGGGACATGAACAGGGATAAGGTAATGGTGCGTTACGGCTTGCTAGTGATGCTGTGGTTGACCCTTGTGGGTCAGGCGCCCTGCGCCCAGTTTATGAACAGTCGTTACGGCGCCCACGAAGCTTGTGCCATGAACGTTGCCTTGACCGAGAAAACCAAAGGCATTCCGCGCCATCTTTTAGGTGCCATCTCTAAGGTGGAGTCCGGGCGCAAAGACCCGGCCACGGGCAAGTTTGTGGCGTGGCCTTGGACCTTGAACGTTGAGGGGCAGGGGTATGTTTACCCCACAAAAGAGGCCGCCATCGCGGCGGTGCGCAACTTTCAAAGGCAGGGTAAGCGCAGCATTGATGTGGGATGTATGCAGGTGAATTTGCTCCACCACCCCAACGCGTTCGCCTCCCTTGAGGAGGCCCTTGATCCGCGCCGCAATGTTGCGTACGCATCAGAGTTTTTGATGGACTTAAAGAATAATCACGGCAGCTGGAACATGGCTGTGGCCCATTATCACTCGGCCACAAAAGCTCTCCATGAGCCCTACCGTAACCGCGTTTATGACGTGTGGAACAAGGAAAAGCGCACGCCTGACGCGAGGCATTCTCTTTTGGCCGAGCGCTATGACATGGGCGCACCCTTGCGACCCAGGAATGCAGGCGCCTATATTCTTAATGTGCCGGCGGGAAGTTACGCAGAGCCTGACCACAGAAGGTCCGTGCGTGTGTCAAGGGGAGAGCGTGAAAACGCCCACGATCATTTGGCCCGTTACAGGGCGCGCGCCAAGGCAGCCCTCGAGCAAGAACCAGCTGCCGCGTCGGCACCCGCGCCCCGGGCTTCTGCCGGGCCACGTGTGATTCGTATTTCGTCCATCAAGCAAAGCGGGTCCCAGAACCACAACACCCTACGTGCCCAGGCTAGGGGTGTGCAGCGCAAGCTGCAAGCGCCGTCCTTTATAAACGGATAAGCTCGCCTATTGAGTCTCGTCTTCTTGCAGTTTTTTGAGGGCCTTCAAGCAAAGGCCCGCATCCTTCCAGCTACATCCGTCACAAATGGTGTGAAAGTCCGCGTCACTTAAGCGTTTAAGGCGTTCTTTGGCCTCCTCCCAGGTGTAGGTGTTCCCCTCTTGCCAACCCAAAGCCTGGGCGTGACGGGCGTCAAGGCGCGCGATCTTTTCCTGCTGAGTGCACAGATGCTCCCGCCGCAAGGGGCAGGGCGCGCACACATCATCGGTGATGGAGGTTACGGTGATGGTGACATGGTCACCATCCTTGCTTCGCAGGCGTTTTACAATCTTTGCAAAGTTACGCACAAAGGAAGGAGAGTAACCTTTTCCAGAAAAGCCCAGCGCACACAGGAAATGATGGGGGCGAAAAACGACAGGGGTATTGTCTTCCATAGGGCGCTCCATTTTAAACTGGCACCCATCTTGTCACAAACTGTATAAGAATGCTATCCACGCAAGAGATACGCTGCGCGTCGTATATTTCAAGAATAAAAACAGGAGGATGGTCAATGATACGGGCGTTTTTAATTCTTTTTGCGGTATTGGGACCCACGCGCGCACTGGCAAGCGCCACCGAAGATGAAGGGCCTTACGCCGCAGGGCGCCCCCACCACGCGCAATACGCCCATTTTAAAACGTTGCGCGAGAAAGAGGCGGCAAACCTTATCACACTGCCCTGCGACCAGTGTGATTGGGACAAAACCTGCATTGGACAGACCCACCGTCTCGACTGGGTGGTCCATGAAGCGCGTGAGGATGAGCACTTAACCTGCGCACAGACACCCTATGACGGTTATTGCTGTGAGGCTGTGGCATACCAGGGGCAGCTTTTAAGGGCGCAAACGCTATCCCCAGAAGTGCGGGAGCGTTTGGATCTTTTGGCAAAGTCCTACACGATCCCTAACCGAGGGCGCAATGTTTTGCCAAAGGTGGAGGACATGCTGGGGCCCATCCTTGCGCCCTACAAGGGGTGGACGCGTGACAAACACCGCGCGCGCGTCACCCCTGACCTTGTTTTTTGCCGGGCCATTTATGGATACTTTTGTCAGGCCCTTGTGGACGCGCTTGTGGTACGGGACCCCATAAACCAGCTGTCCTTTGCTTCCGTTGGCATTCATCCCCTTGTGATTCCCGCCCTGGAAGGGTTTGCAAAGAAAGGTACGGGACTAAAGTCCTTGTCCTTTGGGGCAAGGCACCTGTGTCACTGCACCGATGAAGACGCGGCGCGCCTTAATGCGGCGCTCCGCCAAATGCCGTTTCTGACAAACGTGAGCCTTTCCCGTGATTATGTAACGCACACAAGGGAAGAGTCCATAAGGGTGCGTCTCCTGAAGGCGATCCTCACGGGCACCTCTGTCAAATGCTTGACCCTTTCTGGTCCTCCCAAGCACTGCTGTGCGTCCCACGTTGTGGAGTGGGGGCCCTCACGGGCAGTAATGGAGGACTTTAGAAAAGTTGATTTGGCTACCATTGAGGCGTGTGTTTATCCCCTTTCTCTGAGCGCCGGTGAAAGCCAGGCGCTGGAGGAAAGCGCCCTTGAGGCGTTGGTGTTGTGGGTGCCTGAGCTTGACGAACGACTCTTGGCGTCGGCGCACTTTGGTCAATTTCTGAAAAATACGAAGACGCTCAAGTCTCTGGAGCTGCGCGGCGGCGCCAGTGGGGTGCCCCACGTGGACGGGCGCGCCTTTGTGGAAAGCTTCCTGGGGAATTCCTCTCTGAGGGCCTTTGGCCTTGACGCAGAGAAAATCCCCAATGATTTCGGACTTACAGGCGCAGATCTGGTGGTTATGGGGGCGCATGTTGAGAAAAATAGAGCCAGACTGAGTAGTGTTGTGATTGCCTAAGTCGCCCTTGATGCGTGCCCTTTGTGCAAAAAAAACCACCGTTGAGGCAGTAAATGTTCAACCCTGACGTATTGTTAAGGCAAAAAAGACAGGAGAGACGATGGGAGCAGTGCGCTTCATTCTTTTTGTGGTCTTGGGCACGACCCAGCTCTGGGCAAGTGCTACCCCAGATCAAGAGCGCGAAGAGACGGCAAGTTTCTTCGGGGCGACCCGCCTGACGGGGTATCCTTGCCCGCGCTGCAACGATGACAAAGACGGCTTCCATGGTCAGCTGAGCGCGCGCCTTGACGGTCTCACAAGCAAGGGTGTTTCTGCGCCCTGTGGCGGGGGCGATCCCCATGGTTGCGTTTCCCCTCAAAAGGACTATTTGGACAAGGGCTTGCCACTCCCAGACGACTACATGCGCCTTGACGCGTTGGTGCGGGTGTACGCCCCGCGTGCCCAAGGCCGCATTGCCTTGCCCAAGATGGAAAAAATGCTCCTCCCCCTCATGGAGCCATTTTTGGACGGGTCGAACATACGCACCCTGGAGGCGGCGGAGCTTATGTTTTGCCGCAATGTTTATGATTACTTCACAACACTGCTTGTGAACGCCCTTGCCACCCACCCCCATCTTGAAGAGCTCTCCTTTGTATCAAAAGGCTATCATCCTCTGCTGTTGCCCCTTGTTGAAGCGTTTGCAAAGTACGGCAAAGGACCTGGGGTCCTCTCCTTTGGGCGCAGACATTTGTGCAGGTGCGATGATGATGGGCGCGTGCGCATAAACGCGGCCCTGGGACAAATGCCATTTCTGACCAGCGTTCGGTACAGCGCCTTTTGCGGAAATACCTTTCCAAAGACGCCCTCTGTATCAAAGTTTCTTTCCATGTGTTTGGAGGGGACCTCTGTCACGCACCTGTCCCTGCGGGGTGGTCACGAGACTATGGAGGCGCCGCTGCTCTTGGGTCAGGGACGCTTTCAAAAGACGCGCGACCCCTGGGTTCAAGGGGTTACGGGTGGGCTTGGCCTTAAAAAAGAAGAATGGCAGGTGCTGCAAAGGAGCGCCCTCACACATCTAACATTTTACAATCCCCAGACTGGCAGAAACCTTATGGCCTCAGACTCCTTGGGCTCTTACTTGAAAAGCACGCGCACGCTGGTCTTGCAAGGCGAGGCCGTTGGTAAGAGAACGTAATACCTTCTTTCGCCATTAAGATGTTAAGGATATTTTAACCTATTGTATATATCGTCAAAACGGTTGATCGACGAAAGGATATACAAAATGAGAATTTTAACTTTATTCGCAATAGGCTTGGCCTGTTTGTCTTCCCAATTAAAGGCCGAAACATTTGTTGCATGCCCGGCTACATCTTCAATAAAATGCGAAGGCCCACGTACGCATGAAATGCATCCTGGCCTAAATTTCTGGGATTGTGAAGCAGGTGGATGGAAAACCACAGTTATCTCGGCAGAGAATCCAATGTTTGAAGGTGAACCTGCGCCTATGCTGGATGGGCATGAGAATCCTGCTTGTTTTTACAAGCATAGCAGTGAGTATAAGTCTTTTCTCAATGCACAGGTGATTGAGAGAGTTGGAACACATGGAAAATGTAAAGTAAATAAAGAGAAAGCAGGATTTGATTGCCCTGGAGAATAGTTTAATTTTTTTCATTTTAAAAATAATAAAGAACCCCAGATATTCCATCTGGGGTTCTTTATTTTCTGGTCCCATAACCAACTCTTTGCCGCATTGTTCTTGCAATCCAGCCACTCCCCATCCGCTTCATCATCAGGCGGCCTAACCAAGGCTAAAACAAAAGCATCCAGATAGGCAATACGCTCAGCTTGAGTGGTCTTTTGGTGCTCATGTATTCAGCGATAGCAAGATGTTATTCCTACGCATCTGAAACAGGTGAAACATGAAACACGCAAGCCCCTTGGGGGAGTATTTCTTTTTGCTTCAGCTATACGTTTTTCAGTGCTTTCCAACGTCTTGAAAGCTAAGAACCTGTATCATGAATCAGAGCAAGTGGTAGGCTAGCGAAAAAAAGAGAAGGACTATAGCTGAACCTTTATAATTTGATAATGCGCCACTCGCCGCTCGTGTATACTTATACACGTCTCTTTCCTCGTTTCCTGTTATCACATTAAACTGTTCTAGCTATATGAGTTATCCTAGCGACTTAAAGGATGTGCAATGGAAATTGGTCAGGGGGTCATTTTCTTTATGTCAAAGTTCATGCAGCAAAGGCGCATAATACAGTAGGAGGACGCCCTGCATTTAAAAATACACGACGATAGAAGGTGTGTGCGGATGCGGTATGCCGTAAAACAATGGAGGAATTTGCAAGGAACCTTTGCAAAAAAAACAAAAACTGAGAATCCTGAATACAGGCTCTTACTTAAAAACCACGCGCACCCTGCGCACGCTGGTCTTGCAAGGCGAGGTCTTGGGCCAAGGAAACCAGGACTAATATATGAAGACCTTTGTGGCGAGCGTTGGGAAGCGCCTCCCTCGCAAACGCCATCTTTGACGCGGAGCTTGCGCACTGCAGCTTTGGCCTCACGGACACGGACCGGGAAACTATCGAGGCGCACCTGGAGAAGAACCGCCAGGCGCGGGGGTAGGGGCTTACTCCTGTGTCTCGCGCATATCTTTGCATAGGGGGGGGACATGGCCCTTGAAGAAGTCATTTCTCTACTATACTGTTTTTTAAAAATAAAACAGGAGGATGCCTTATGAAAAAAACACTTTTTGCGGCTTGCGTAATGCTTGGGCTTTCACAGCTTTGGGCAAGTGCAACCCCAGATGCAGCCAGGGACACCACTGATGAAGTAAATGAAGTCGCTGGACGCCCCCACAAGGAGCAATATACGCACTTTCGGACCCTGCGCGAGCAAGAGGCTGAGACTCTGATTGGTTTGCCGTGTGCGCGCTCAGACTGCAATAATGACACGGGTCGTGCCCATGATTTGCTAAGCCACCGTCTGGATCCAAGGGAAGATGAAGGAACAGCCTTTGTTTGTGGCGGTGTCGCGTCTGGTCCCTATTGCTGTGCAAGTGTGGCTTATCATGCTGATCTTTTGAGGATTCAACGTTTGTCTCCCCAGGTGCGTGAGCGCCTTGATCTTTTAGCAAAGGCAAATGTCCCACACGCTCAACGACACGTTATACTGCCAAAAATTGAGAGCATGCTTACGCCCCTTTTAAATCCCTTTTCTGGATGGCAAAACGAACCCAGAAAAGTCACTCGAGAACATGTTTTTTGTCGCGGTGTATACGCTTATTTTGCCCAAGCCCTTGTGAGGGAGGTCGTGGATCATCCTCATATTGAAGCACTTTCTTTCGTGTCTTGTGGGACGCAACCCCTTATCTTGCCCGTGTTGGAAGCCCTTGCTCGGAAAGGATCGGGACCTGCCGCCTTGTCATTTGGAGCGCGCCATCTGTGTCCTTGCCATGAGGGCGTTTACCCAGCACTTAATAACGCCTTGCGCGATATGTCTTTTTTGAATCAGATAACCTTTGAGGACGCCCATCATGACTCATGGCATAGGTATGTTGGGCAATTTATGGCAGCGCTCCTTGAGAGTACATCCGTTAAACGCTTATCCCTAAAAGGTAAGCCGCAGAGTTGTTGCGTTCCCCTTGTCATGGGACAAGAAGCTTTTTCTTCACGCGGTTTAGACTGGGCACGAGGTTGCTATCATACTGTTATTCTTTCAAAGGAAGATTTTGTTTTATTTCAAAAAAGTTCTCTGGAGGCTTTGGAGGTGTATAACCCATCAGCGGGAAATTACTTTATGGCTTCCCCTGATTTCGGGGTTTTTTTGAAAGAAACGACCAGTCTTCGCACCCTGACTTTAAGAGGGCAGGGCAAGGACTACAGTAACCCAGAAAATGATCGTAAAGCCTTTGTGGCGAGTGTGCTGGGAAGCACCTCCCTCACGAGCGTCATCTTTGACGGTTCTCTTGCGCACCGCAGCTTTGGTCTCACGGACACGGACCGGGAGGCCATCGAGGCGCACCTGGAGAAGAACCGCCAGGCGCTGGAGGTAGGGGCTTCTGCGTCCTCGTCCTAACCTCTTTGAGGGGAGGCACATTTTTGCTATGCTTGAGAGGTGTTGAGAAGCTACAAACCATCACCCCTGGAGTTTATTTGTGAAAGAGCGCGCTCACACCTCCTCCTTTCAAACCCTCCTTTTTATGATAGGCCTCTTTTTGTCGGCGCTGTCCGTGGCCATGGTGGCACCAGGGCTCTTGGACTGGCTCCACGACGATATTAACTGGGTTGCCTTTGCCACCGCCATGCCCGTCACGGCCTTTGCGGGGCTGCTCCTGGCCTTTGCCTACCGGCCCAGCACCCAAGCGCCCACCTTAAGCCTGCGCGATACCTTTCTTCTGACGGTCTTCAGCTGGCTCTTCATTTCGTTTTTTGCCGCCCTGCCATTTCTGTTCTCCAACAGCACCACAAACCCCACGGACGCTTTTTTCGAGGCGATCTCGGGCCTGACCACGACGGGTGCGACAGTCATGACGGGCATTGATTACGCCTCCCCCGGCGTGATTTTGTGGCGAGCTCTTTTGCAGTGGCTGGGGGGCATCGGGATTGTCGTCATGGCGCTCACCGTCATGCCCATGCTGCGCATCGGTGGGATGCAGCTCTTTCGTAGCGAGTTCTCCGATCGCTCAGAAAAAATCCTGCCCAAGGTCTCCCAAATTTCGGGAAGCCTCATCTCCGTCTATGTGGGTCTCACTCTTTTATGTACCCTGCTTCTGATGCTGTGTGGGGTGAAGCCTTTGGAGGCCGTGTGTCATGCCTTCTCCACTGTTTCCACAGGCGGGTACGCGACCTCCCACACCTCCATTGCTTACTTTGATAACGTGGGGGTGGAATGTGTGCTCATGCTCTTTATGCTGGCTGGCAGCGTGACGCTGATGCTTTTTGTGCGCACGGTGAAGGGCGATCCGCTGGCGCTTTTCAAAGACACCCAAGTGCGCACGTTCCTCAGCATCACGACCATTGCCATCCTCTTTCTAACCCTGTGGCGTAACTCACAGGGCGTGCCACTGCCCAGCGCCCTTCGGGAGGTCTCCTTCCATACGGTTTCCCTCATCACTTCCACGGGTTTTGTGACAACGGATTATTCCCTCTGGGGCGCTTTTCCAATCATGGTCTTTTTTGTGCTCATGCAGATTGGGGGATGCACCGGGTCAACGGCGGGCGGTATTAAAATTTTGCGCTATCAGATTGTGGCCGCCCTTGTGCGCACCCAGCTCGCCCATGTGCGCAGGCCCCACGGCATTTTTATACCGCGCTATAACGGCAAGCCCATTCCTGAAGGCGTCTTCATGTCCGTCTTTGTGTTCATGGGCCTTTATGTGATTTCCCTGGGCGTCTTGGCCTTGAGTCTTGGCCTGTTTAACCTTGATTTTGTCACATGTATTTCCGGCGCGGTCAGCGCCCTCAATAACATGGGTCCAGGCTTTGGCGCGGTCATTGGTCCCATGGATACCTTTGCAGATTTGCCCACTGGCGCCAAATGGTGCCTCATGGCAGGCATGCTTTTGGGGCGCCTTGAGTTTGTGACCGTCTTTGTGATTTTCAGCGCGCGCTTCTGGAAAGCCTAAAATAAGCCTTCCTTTACGAATCCGTAACCTATCTCTGGTACGACTATCACTGTAGGCTTGCCATGTAGAAGGAAGGTGGCACGATGTATCAGCTTGAGCTCATGGCCTTCAGGCAAGGTGATGAAGGCCTAGAGGTCCTTATTCAGCATAAGAAGAAGTGGCAGTCTATCTTAAGTGCACTGCGCAAGGCTGCCTGGGATAAGGCGTCCGTTGAGGCGGAGGTGTCCTCCCGGCGAGGAGCCTACGAGGGCGTGCGTTATGCGGGGGACTACGAAACGCCTACACAGGATATGGCACAGGTCTTTTGTATGCTGGTGGAAGATGTGCAGGACATGCGCATCGCCCAAGACAGTGAGATGATGTGGGTCAATACCGAGGTGCTGATTCAAAAAATCGTGCAC
>JAIUNT010000007.1:0-30000 GCA_020161545.1 Pseudomonadota bacterium | reverse complement strand
GGGAGCTGTCAACAAGCTTTGATCCGAGGATTTCCGAATGGGGAAACCCACCACGTATGTGGTATCACACACTGAATACATAGGTGTGTGAGGCGAACCTGGCGAACTGAAACATCTAAGTAGCCAGAGGAAAGGACATCAACCGAGACTCCGTTAGTAGTGGCGAGCGAACGCGGACCAGGCCAGTGATGAAAAAGAGATAACCAGAAGTGTCTGGAAAGGCACGCCATAGTAGGTGATAGCCCTGTATGGGTAAAGGCTTTTTCATCCTTGAGTAGGGCGGGACACGTGAAATCCTGTCTGAAATTAGGGGGACCACCCTCTAAGCCTAAGTACTCCTCAGTGACCGATAGTGAACAAGTACCGTGAGGGAAAGGTGAAAAGAACCCCGATGAGGGGAGTGAAATAGACTCTGAAACCGGATGCTTACAAACTGTAGGAGCACCTATAAGGTGTGACTGCGTACCTTTTGTATAATGGGTCAGCGAGTTTATCTCAGGAGCAAGCTTAAGCCGTTAGGTGTAGGCGTAGGGAAACCGAGTCTGAATAGGGCGTCGAGTTCCTGGGATAAGACCCGAAACCGAGTGATCTAGCCATGAGCAGGTTGAAGGTGCGGTAACACGTACTGGAGGACCGAACCCACTGATGTTGCAAAATCAGGGGATGACTTGTGGCTAGGGGTGAAAGGCCAATCAAACTCGGAAATAGCTGGTTCTCCGCGAAATCTATTGAGGTAGAGCGTCATTTATAACTCCAGGGGGTAGAGCACTGGATGGGCTAGGGGGGAGCGATCCTTACCAAACCTAACCAAACTCCGAATACCTGGAAGTTTCAGAATGGCAGACAGTCGGTGGGTGCTAAGGTCCACCGACAAGAGGGAAACAGCCCTGACCGCCAGCTAAGGTCCCTAAGTTATGACTAAGTGGGAAAGGATGTGGGAAGGCCATGACAGCCAGGAGGTTGGCTTAGAAGCAGCCATCCTTTAAAGAAAGCGTAATAGCTCACTGGTCTAGTTAAGCTAGCCTGCGCCGAAAATGTACCGGGGCTAAAGTCATACACCGAAGCTGCGGGTTGTAAGTTATTACTTACAGCGGTAGCGGAGCGTTCTGTAAGTCTGCGAAGCGGCACCCGCGAGGGGCCGTGGAGATATCAGAAGTGCGAATGCTGACATGAGTAGCGTTAAAGGCATGTGAGAGACATGCCCGCCGAAAGTCCAAGGGTTCCTGCGCAAGGTTAATCCGCGCAGGGTGAGCCGGCCCCTAAGGCGAGGCCGAAAGGCGTAGTCGATGGGAACCAGGTTAATATTCCTGGGCCAGCTGGATGTGACGAATGGTGTAAGTTGTCCAACCTTATTGGATTGGAAGGGCAGCGAAATCGTTCCAGGAAATAGCACCAGCATGTGACCGTACCCCAAACCGACACGGGTGGACTGGTAGAGTATACCAAGGCGATTGAGGAAATGATGTTGAAGGAACTCGGCAAAATGCCCCTGTAACTTCGGGAGAAGGGGGACCTCTCTTAGGGCAACCTTTGAGAGGTGGCACAGAATAGGGGGTGACGACTGTTTACCAAAAACACAGGACTCTGCAAAGTCGCAAGACGACGTATAGGGTCTGACGCCTGCCCGGTGCTGGAAGGTTAAGAGGAGGTGTGCAAGCTCCGAATCGAAGCCCCAGTAAACGGCGGCCGTAACTATAACGGTCCTAAGGTAGCGAAATTCCTTGTCGGGTAAGTTCCGACCTGCACGAATGGCGTAACGATTGCCCCGCTGTCTCCAACATCAACTCAGCGAAATTGGATTCGCCGTGAAGATACGGTGTTCCCGCGGTCAGACGGAAAGACCCCGTGCACCTTTACTACAACTTTGCACTGGTATTAGGGATCACATGTGTAGGATAGGTGGGAGCCTATGAAGCGTTGGCGCCAGCTGACGTGGAGGCAACCTTGAAATACCACCCTTGTGATGTTTGATATCTAACCAAGGCCTGTGAATCCAGGTCTGGGACCCTGCATGGTGGGTAGTTTGACTGGGGCGGTCGCCTCCCAAAGAGTAACGGAGGCGCGCGATGGTAGGCTCAGGTTGGTCGGAAATCAACTGTAGAGTGCAATGGCATAAGCCTGCCTGACTGTGAGACGTACATGTCGAACAGAGACGAAAGTCGGTCATAGTGATCCGGTGGTCCCTCGTGGAAGGGCCATCGCTCAACGGATAAAAGGTACGCCGGGGATAACAGGCTGATCTCCCCCAAGAGTTCATATCGACGGGGAGGTTTGGCACCTCGATGTCGACTCATCACATCCTGGGGCTGAAGCAGGTCCCAAGGGTATGGCTGTTCGCCATTTAAAGTGGTACGTGAGTTGGGTTCAGAACGTCGTGAGACAGTTCGGCTCCTATCTGCCGTGGGTGTTGGAATATTGAAAGGATCTGTCCCTAGTACGAGAGGACCGGGATGGACAGACCTCTGGTGTACCAGTTGTCGCGCCAGCGGCACAGCTGGGTAGCTAAGTTTGGAAGGGATAACCGCTGAAAGCATCTAAGCGGGAAACCCACCTTGAAACGAGTATTCCCTATGAGAGGCGTGGAAGACTACCACGTTGATAGGCGAGATGTGGAAGTAGGGTAACCTATGCAGCTAACTCGTACTAATCCCTCCATTGAACTTAATCCAATTGACCAAAAGCGCAGAAGTCAAATCTTCTGACGCACAAAATCAATCCCATATAATCCTAAGGAACAATCTCAAATCCTTCTTGTCACATTCATTCACACCTAAATCACCAACCTTGGTTTTTTAGGTGTCTGGCCGCTATAGCGAGGGCCCTGCACGCGATCCCATCCCGAACTCGATTGTGAAAACCCTCAGCGCCGATGGTACTTGGTCTTAAGGCCTGGAAGAGTAGGTCGCCGCCAGACTCCTAAAAAATCAAAACAAAAACACCCCCTCTCATTTGCATGAGAGGGGGTGTTTGTTTTTAACGTTTACACATCACCTGACTCTGCAATTTCCTTTATGTTTAATCGCAAGAAACAACCCTGTGTCTGATTGCGTATCCGTCTTTACTCTCTCAAAATCAGTTGCTACCCTCTTCCTGAAATGAGGGGGCAATAATGAAAAAAATCAAGCTATTGGCAGTGCTTGCCACAATGATCCTTTTCAAGGCCTACGCATGTGACGGCATAGATGATCAATGCAGTGCTTCTAGCGCTCAACCATCTATGCGTGCAGTTGCGGAGTCGCAAGATGCACAAAGACACTTAGAGACGGGACATGTAGTTGCGTGCACGCGTGCTGTGTCCACAAAAGAGAGCATGTTGGCCGCTCTTTTGAATATCCCTGTTGATGATTGTGCGCGAATGAATTTAGTGCCACTGCAATGCCAGGCTTCTTCCGATCAAGGATCACACTCCCACACGTCCACTGTTTATGCAGATTCTCGTGAAGAGCCTGTTGACACGCACCCTGCGTCGCCAGACGAAAAGCCTCCAGCTGTCTCCCAAAAAATGATGAATGATCTGGCGCAAGCAATGGATTATTTGCACATGCACAGCAGTGCTCCAAGAATTGAGCGCACTGAGGCTGATCGCTTGTGTGAAGATTTAAAAAAACAGATTATGGAGAGATGTGCGACACGTGCTGAGTCAAGAGAGGTTTACTTCTACTTAGGTCGTGCAGTGAGGCGGCTTAAAGCCTGCAGAATATACACAAAGGAGCCGTTTAGTTCAACAGATCAGGAACAAGCCGATTTCTTAAAATCCTTAGAAGCCCTCGAAAATATGATACATCCGGACGATAGAAACTTACCATGTCCTGAGTGTGCAAATCCTTTGTGCGATGAGGATCATCTTCCTCTGTATGTTTTTTGTTCACGTTGGCGTCCTATGTAGCAAGTCGTAAGGATCGGGTCAGTCTTGAGCTATTTCTTCTTTGCTTGAGTGCAAGAATGGGACATCAATAAGGTCATGTGCATATGTGGGATTATGCGCCATGATGCCTAGTACCCCAAATACTGTTTTATAAAATCAAAGACGATCATCAGCCCATTTGGGTTTGTGATGCTGACGTAACTTAAAGCCAAAATCAGAAAGGCGTAGGAAAAGGCATTCGCTTCCCAGGTGAGTCTCTTGATGCTGTGAGATTTAAGCATATCCAGTGAAAGGCAACGTGCGTTTACTTTTCCCTCAACCCACACGGACATCAGGTAGAAGGGTGTCATTACGATGGTCATGCCCAGGACCACGAGAAGTGCGCGCAGGTGTGGATTTGCCACAATCTCACCATAGTTGAGGACTGTGGCATGGAGGTATAACCACACTGTGCCAATCACCCCACCAATGCCCTGATTGAGTTTGAGGGGCGTTGCCCCCATGGCGGAGAAAAGTAAGAACAGCTCTATTAGGATGAGGGGGATGGCCACGCAAAGGGCACCCGCCAAGGTCGAGGCGAGATTGGAGAGGGTAATGGCTTTAAGGTTCTTGCCCCAAGGCAAGTCGCGCAGGTGATACTTGAAGACGATGGCTTCGATCACAATGATGGGGATCAAGAAAAAGAGGGTGTCTGGGTAAATGATCATGCCCAAGGGTACGCCGCCATTGGCAAGGCACGGCGTGACCATGATAAGACTGCCGATAAACAGATAAACAATGTTCAAGGTCTTCTTGCCAAACGCACTCCCTCCTTGAGACTAGGGCGTTTGGCGCCGGCATGCAAGGATCTTAGGAGAAACCAGTGCCCCATGGTCTCTATGCAAATCGGTCAATCAAGCCCTTTATCTAACCCCTTTATCCTCGAAAATCTTTAGTGTAATTGCCACGCAGCGGGGTGTCCATGGCGGCAAGGGAATGGAGAAGATGCTAGATTTGCACTTTTTCTGTCTTGGACAGCAGGGCCGCCTTTTTGAGCCTCTCAACAAGTTCTTTGCGCGCGCCAGGTTCCTTGATAAGGGCAAGCCTGGCGACCACTCGCCCGAGCGACGCCGAGTCCAATTGACCTTTGGAAATGAAAACCCGAAGAAAAGCTCTATCTATCAGTAAGGCAGTATGATCTCTTATGGCACCGTCTTGTATGTGCGATAACGTCTGCCATAAACCCATGGTCAAAGGGGCTCTCTCAGTTTGGGGGGCCAGCCCGCGTGTCACATCGAATAAGTGGGGCAGTGTGGTATGCGCGAGGCGGTTTCGGACCAGGGCGTCTGGCGCACGCGATAACTGCGCAAATATGTCTTTCATGGTGCCCTGTGCTGTGGGCGAGACTTGCCCGTCAACCACAAGGGGGAGCGATCCTAGAATGCGTGAAAGTCCACCTTGGAGGAAAGGCGCAATCATTAGGGCTTGTGACCCGTCCTCAAGCCCAAGCAACTCTGAGATGATCAAAACTGGCCACAAAGGGTCTTGGGTTTCTTTTGAAAGGGCGGCCATATTCATGGCATGAATAAGCTTGTAGCCGCGTGTGTTTGGCGCGTGCAAAACGGCGAGCATGGCTTCCTCAAAGTCTCCTGGGAATTGTTCACGGACTATGGAGAGGTACTCAAGGACTTCTCGTCTGACCTTGTGGCTTTCGAACGCGGATATGCTTTTGAAGACCCTGGACACGGCTTCCCTATCTTCCTGAACAATTCCATGAGTCTTTTCTGTAAAAATCTTGAAAGTATTTTTGTCGAGAAGGTTGAGTGTGCGCAGGCACGCGCCGATGTCTCCTGTTTCAGGGTCGGCAAGGCTCTTTAAAATGAAGAAAGGACTCAGTCCCGTCGTGTTGATGGCTAAGAGGTGTTTGTAGTCCATATGTTCCAGTAAGAAACGCAGGCGCCCGTGTTCTTCGAGGGCTAAATCTTGAATCAACTGTTGGAGTGCAAAATAATCAATCCCCCGGTGAGTGCGGGTAAGATCTATCATGTCCTGTGTGAGAAAACTGGCAACCTCCAAACCCCTTTCGTGGGTGGCCAGGGGGAGGGTGAGCCCCATTGCCCATATGAGAAGCGGACCATCCGGACCCAGGGCAAGGCCCGGTTTCAGGGTTGAAAAAAGGGTGGCCTTGTGTGCGTCGCTGCCTAAAAGCTCCATGGATGTCAGCGCACGTTCCACAGTCTCGTCTACGTCCGTGGCGTCACCAAGGATTGGCTCCTTGCCAGAGAGCAAGAATCTCAGATAATGGGTCAGGATAGCTTCTCCACCCTCAAGGGCCAGAAAGAAGGCGAAGTCTTCCTCGCACTGATGTAAGAGCTCTTTGTGCGGGTCTGGGAGGCTTTGAATGTAAGGGGTCGTAAGATAATGCTGCCACACCGTCTCAAGGGACCTGGCGGTCACGCCCGGCGGTAGTCCCTTCTTCATGATCTCGTCAACCTCGTGCTGTGTCTTAAGGGTGAGGGTGGCTGATGCTCCCGGAGGTAAATGGTCCAGTTGAGCGGAATCCATGAAGAAGAGCTCGCCGCCCTTAAAGACTGTGCCAGGGGGAAAGGTGCTTTTAAGGGCGCCCAAGTCCTCAACCCAGCCGTGGAGAGCAACCCTTTTGTTCATGGTAAAGCTCTCGTTCCCAGGCATGCCCGCCAAAAACGCGCCCCCTTTATGGGTGGTGACCTTAATGGGCACGTGCGCGTCAACAATATCCCTTGTCGCTCTGCTCACAGAGCGCACGATCTTGGGTGCTTCAAGATGAGAAAAGATCATCGCAATGAGCTCGCTTGGGAGCTGTCCTAGTGTGCCAAGACCCGCCTCGTCACCGTCCCTAGACAGCGAGAGATTCTCAAGGGAGGGGATCTCGTCAAATGAATGTGCGTCGTGGACCTTATGTTTCTTCGCGCTCCCTCCCTTTACATCGTCTTGGGTGCGTTTTGATTTTTTTTCACCCATTATCCGCGCCGCTTTTGGCGCGGGGGCTTGGCGTTGTCTTTTCTCCTCGCCCTCAAAGGCACCTGGAAATGCTGGCACAGCGGTTGTGAAGGTGGTCGCCATAATAGATGCGCCTAAAAGAATGCGTTTCAGCATAACAAAAACCATTTAGTTGTATATTTGACAGAATTCACATTCTTTAGAATATAGTTTTTGCGTTAATTATTCTTTAAAAAGGGGGCGCCTGATCAAAAGTCCATCACTCGTGGGAGTGCTGGGTAACGAGAGAAGTGGTAGTGCTTGGGATTTGTCATGGCTTTGTGGGCCTTATACTCCGTGGCAGAATCAAAGGACGTCTTTGTAAAAGGCAACGGAGGCGTCCATATCGCCCACCACGAGGTTAATATGATTGGCGCCTGTGATCATGACGCGCGCTCGCCCTCAGGGAAAGAGCCTTCCAAAGCCAGGCGTGCAGCCGTCATCACATAAACGTTTTTGCGCGCTTTGGCGCTTTGCCAAGCGGCGTGCAAAGTTTCCTCGGCGCGCTTGTTCTCGCCCACTCCTAAAGCGCCCAAAGCCCTCTGGAAAAGAGCGCCGGGATGGGTGGGATCAAGGATGAGGGCGCGCTCGGCAAGGGCTATTTTTTTGGGGGCATCTTTTTTGAGCTCCGCCAGAAGCACCAGCATATCAGGTTCGTCCCCGTAGCTTTCCATAAAGGCCTCAAGGAGTGCAGCCGCGCGCGTATCTTCACCGCGCAGGAGAAATTTTCTAACCCGTGCCATGGTTTTGATGTGGGCGGCTGCGCGTCTGCCTTTGGCTGTTCCCTTAAAATACAAAAGCGGGGAAAAAGAGATGCACACGCAAAGAGTGATGACGAAAAAAAGGATAAGAGTGTTCATGGAGATACTTACGTCAGACGCTCAAGAAGTGCCTTGGCCTGGGGGTCCTGGGGATAGCGCTTAAGGTGTGCCTCAAGGACACCTATGGCTTTTTGGGTCTCACCCAAATTGCCATAGGCGCTCGCTTTGTTGAGGGTGGCGGCCGAATAGGTGGCCATCTCCAGCATCGCCTCCATGGGGCGCACGGTATGTAGACCAATGAAGGCGCCCTGGCCGCTGAGCACACTTTGGGAGATGCGTGCCAGGCACAGATCCGCCCAGCGAATGGCCTCATGGTCATTGGGGGCGGGCCTGGTCATGTAGAGATTTGATAGCGCGCACGCAATGTTGCGCATGGAGGACGGGTCACGGCGGTCCTTGGCCTGGGCGTAGCCATCCAAATAGGTGCGCTCAGCCTCTTCCCACTTCTCTTGGGTGGACAGGGCATTGCCCAGGTTTGCAAGGGCGTCGGGCGCGCGTGGATCGAGGGTAAGGGCCTTGCGGCTGTAGGTCTCTTGGCTCGCGGGGTTGCCCGCAAATCCCTGGCTCATGGCAAGAAGGCACAAAACCTCCACATCCTTTGGGTTGTTTTTGAGGTAGCTTTCATAGAGGCTGACGGCGTGGGGGATGTTATTTTCGCTCAGCGCCCTTTGGCCTTCATTGAGGATATCTTCGCGCGTGGCCGCACCCGCGGATGTTGCGAGAGAGATAATAAGAGGCAAGGCAAAGTGCACACGCATAAAGGCACCCTTTTTGATGAAACGTCTTACAAAAATATGCTCGATTTTGGCGAATTGCGCCACATAAAAGATTTTTTGTGAAATGCGCGTAAAAAAATTTGACATTGCGTATTTCGTTCTTACATAAGAATCATAAGTTAAAGCTGAATATGGAGTTGAATATGAAAAAGCTATTACTTGGTCTTTCTTTTTTGGTTTGTCAAGGCGTTTTTGCGTCTTCTGGTGTGCTCACAGACGACTGCGCGTCCACACAAAGGAATGCGAATCTCTTTGGTGAAGTTTGCCGCGTTGAGGTGGGAGATTTTGATGAAATGTTTAAGATCCTTCTTAGCTTGAAGGAACAAGACAAGTGCAAACGTGTTGAATGCGTAGGGGGTGCGCTCGAAGACAAAGATATCACTTTTATGGTAGAATATCTTCCCTCACATGTGACCGCCCTTGAGCTGAGTCACGCACAAGTAAGTGATGATACTATTCAAAAGCTTGGAGCCCTTTTGGTTGAGGGTAGGCTGACGAGCCTTGGCCTTTACCACTGCAATCTAAAGGACATACAGGCGATGGCACTTGCCTATGCCGTTGCAACAACAGAATCCCTCAAGGAATTTTATGTGGTTGATGAAAGCTTGAGCAGTGGAGGTATCGCACACATCTTCAGAGCATTGGGAAACAATAACAGTGTGGAAAAATTTGATTTTTCCGGAGATGTCAAGAAGTCAGCCATAGCTGTTCTGGAAAAAACAATGGAGTCAAATAGAACGCTTCAGACAATTTACTGTGTGGAAGATGAAGAGTACTACAAACCTGAGCGTTTAAAGGCGATTGCAGCGCAATTGGTCAAAAACAAGGAAGCTGTCTCTGAAAAGTCCAATCAGGCACTATCCGACGATCGTCCTTTTAAAAGAGAGCCCTCAAGAGAGCAAGAGGCTCCTGCAAAAAGACAACGTAGCTAGAACTGCCGATCCAACAATACGGTGAAAGACGGCCCCCTTATGACGAGGGGGGCGTCTTTTTTTGTGAGGACGCTAATGGATGGTATCCATTTCATTAGTAACAATCATTCAGGAAAATGTTCAGGATAAGTCTCCAGCATCTTAAGGGCTTCTGGGGTTGCAGGGTAAGCCCCGAGATAGTCTCTTAAAACCGCCCGCGCGGCGTCAAAGTCTTTTTGGTTGCCGAGTGCGCCCGCTTTGTTGAGTATTGCCATCTTGTAGAGTATTTTTTCGCTGTTGTGGGCGCGTGTTTGAGTCTTGAGATACACGCCTTTTTTGATGTCGTCGGAAGCCAGCGCAAGGCACATATCGGCATAGGCAATGGCTCTGGTATTGTCTTGTTGGGGGCGTGCCAAATAAAATTGACTAAGTGCGTACAAGCTTGCTTGTAAGTTATGTCTTTTTTCGGGCGAGTCACTTTGTTGAATGGCCACGTGATGCGCTGAGAGATAGAGCCCTTCCGCCTCATCCCACATGTGTCTTGCGCACTGTGCATTGCCAAGATTGATCAGCGCTGCCACATGTTGAGGATCTGTGAAAAGTGCTTGTCTGCAAAGTGCTTCTTGGGTCGCAGGTCTATCCATCAACCCGTAAAGGCCTGCAAGCCAAACCAGTGTGTCAGCGTCCTTTGGGTTGTTTTTGAGATACTGTTCGTAAATCGCAGCGGCCTCTTGCAGATTTCCTTTGGTGATAGTGCGTTGCGCTATGTCAATCATGCGTTCTTTTTCAGATGAGCTCCACACAGGAAGTACAAGGAATAGAACGAGAAAAAAGGTTGAAAAAAATGACACCGTAAAATCTCCCCAAAGTTAGGAATATTTTTATCACAAAAATGCCATGTGGTGAACGGTGTGTTTTCCTTGTTTTTTTTGAGTAAAGTCGTTAGAAATGAAAGATGTCTTTCTTGTTGTTCGATTCTAGTAGCCTGTGACTCAAAAGAGCCTCCTTCTCATTAAAGGTGTTTGCGTTTCCCTTATCCTTGCCTTGTGCGTCAAGATTTTTGGTGTGGAGCTTTTCAGGGTGTCCTCTACCTCCATGGCGCCGACACTGCTTCCTGGGGACTATGTTTTGGTGGTCAAGGGCGCCTATGGATACACGCGCCACAGCTTTCCCTGGGAGATGTCCTTTCGCGACACCCTTATGCAACGCGACGTTTCCCGTGGAGACATTGTGGTCTTTCACCAAAGCGGCGCGCCGGCCAATCCTTGGATTAAGCGGGTGGTGGGATTGCCTGGGGAGCGTGTGCGCATGATGGCGGGCGCTGTGTGTGTGGACGGGGCGACGTGTCCCCTTTTGACGCATCCTTTTACGCCGCTCTATGAAGAGATTTTACCCGAGGGCGTGCGTTATTTTGTGACATGTAGCCCCCAAGACACCTCCAGCCAGCGCGTGCCGGAAGGCGACTATTTTGTGCTGGGGGACGCGCGCGATAATTCAAAGGACAGCCGTCATATGGAGGTAGGGCCCATTTATCATACCCAGCTTTTGGGGCAGGCGCGGTGGATTCTTTGGTCATGCGCGCCGCAAGGTCCTTCCAATGAATCCTTTTTCTCCCGCGTGCGCTGGGCGCGGTTTTTCACATCTTTGACACAAAAGAGTCCAACATTATGAGTTTTGACGCCCTTTACGCTGCCCTTGGTTACCGTTTCAAGGAAACGGCGCATTTGAACCGGGCGCTCACACATATTTCCCACCGCGCAGCCCACGCGCGAGATACCTATGAGCGTCTTGAGTTTTTAGGCGACCGCGTCCTGGGCCTTGTGGTGGCCCAGATGCTCTATGAACAATTTCCAGACGAGGAAGAAGGGGCTTTGGCCAAGCGCCACGCGGTGCTTGTGAGCAGGGAGACTCTTTTGCAGGTGGCCGATACCCTGGGGTTGGAGGCGCTTTTGAGGGTGGCCGCGTCCGTGCGCCAAGCCAAACGCGGGCACTTTTTAAAAGCCGATGCGTGTGAGGCTGTTTTGGCGGCCCTTTATCTGGAGGCTGGATTTGAAGAGGTGGCCCAGGTGATACGCCGCCTATGGCAACCCCATGTGAGCGCCATGGATATGGTGCCAGAAAACGCCAAGTCCCTTTTGCAGGAATGGGCCCAGGAGCGCGGGAAGGGACTGCCCCAGTACGCCCTTGTGGCTCGCTCAGGTCCTGAGCATGCACCGCTGTTTGAAATGGAGGTGGTGCTGGGGACCAAAAAAGCAAGCGCCAAGGGCGCGTCCAAGCGAGAGGCCGAGCAAAAGGCGGCAAGCGATCTATTAAAGGAGTTACAAAAATGAGTGAGAGTCCAAACACACGGTGCGGATTTGTGGCCGTTGTGGGCGCCACTAACGCAGGCAAATCAACCCTCGTGAACCAGCTTGTGGGGGCCAAGGTCACCATCACCTCCCGCAAGGTGCAAACCACCAGGCGGCGTATTTTGGGCATCCAAGTGGTGGACGACGCCCAGGTCATTTTCATGGATACCCCCGGCCTTTTTACCCCCAAGACAGCCTTTGAAAAGACCATGGTGAAGGCCGCGTGGGCGGCCATGTACGACACGGATATTATCCTCTTTTTATGGGACGTGCGCATGGACATCACCAAGGCCGACAAAGCACTCAGGCGCATGGAGGGCCTGGGTAAGCCCGTTTATCTGATTCTCAACAAGATTGACCTTGTGCCGCGCGAGACCCTTCTGGCACTCGCAGCCGCCTTCAACGCCAAATTTGCCTTCGAGAAAACCTATATGATCAGCGCCCTTTTCAACCAAGGGGTCTCTGACTTATTGGCGGATCTGGCCAGCCTCATGCCCGCATCCCCCTGGCACTTTCCCGAGGATCAGTTGTCGGATTTGCCCCAGCGTCTTTTGGCGGCGGAGATTACGCGCGAGCATTTGTTTGACCGTCTCCACCAGGAATTGCCCTATTCCCTGGCCGTTGAGACGGAAAGCTGGGAGGCCTTCGATAACGGGGATCTGCGCATTGCCCAGGTGGTCCATGTGGAAAAGCAGGCCCAGAAGATCATTGTGGTGGGTAAGTCCGGTGCGCGCCTCAAGGCCATTGGGCAGCAAGCGCGCGTGGAGCTTTCTGAGCTTTTTGGATGCAAAGTGCACCTTTTCCTCCACGTGCGCGTTACACCGCGCTGGCGCGAAGATCGCACCTATTTGGCAGATCTGTGCCTTGAGGATCCAAAGGATCTCAAATGACATGGGAAGACGAGGCCATTGTCCTAAGCGTGCGCGCCTTTGCGGAAAAAGGGGCCCTGGCCTGTCTTTTTACGCAAACCCATGGCCGCGTGCTGGGGTGGCTTAAGGCGTCGTCTAAAACCAAAGGTCGTAAAGAGTTTGAGCCCGGCACCTGTGTGGCAGCCAAGTGGTCCGCGCGCCTTGAGGAGCAACTGGGCATGTGGCGCTTAGAGGCCCAAGAGAATGCTTATCTGGCCATGCTGCTGGCAAGTCCCATGCGCCTTGACGCTCTTCAAAGTGCGCTCAGCCTCGTGGAGACGTTCATGCCGGAACGAGAGACGCACCCGGGGCTCTACGGGGCGCTGCGCACCCTTTGCAGGGCGCTGGGCGGGCGTGAGGGCGCATGGGAAGACGCCTACTTTGCCTTTGAGTGCACCCTTCTTGAGGCGGCCGGGTTTCGCCTGGATCTGACCACTTGCGCTGCCGGCGGGCCTGCCCATGATCTTTATTACGTGTCTCCCAAAACCGGGCGCGCCGTGGGGCGTGTGGCGGGCGAGCCCTGGGACGCGAGCCTTTTGCGCCTACCGTCCTTTGTGAAAGAAGCGCGTCCTGCGTGTTCACGCGGACTTTTGGAGGCCTTGGGTTTGACACAGTATTTCATGGAGCGCTATATTCTTCCCCATGGACACAGCGATACCCTGCCCGTAGCACGCCTGCGGTTTTATGAGCAACTGGCCAGAGCGCGTTAAGACACAAGGACAAGAGAACCATTATGACCCATGATAAGAGCGGACATATCCAAGACACCCCCCTGCATGAGGCCTTGGGAAAGCGTTATTTAAGCTACGCCTTGTCCACCATTATGGCGCGCTCGCTTCCCGATGTGCGAGATGGCCTTAAGCCCGTACATCGGCGTATTCTCTATGCCATGAAGGAATCGGGCAACACCAGCGAGAAACCTTACCGTAAGTCCGCCAGCGCCGTTGGGTATGTGATGATGAAATATCACCCCCACGGAAACGACCCCATTTATGAGGCCATGGTGCGCATGGCCCAGGACTTTTCCTCCCGCTATCCTTTGGTGGACGGACAGGGAAACTTCGGAAGCCTGGACGGGGATAACGCGGCGGCCATGCGGTATACGGAGGCGCGTTTGTCTTCTTGCGCGGGCGCACTGCTCGAGGGGATCGACGAAGAGGCCGTTGACTTTCAAGACACCTATAACGGGGAAACCCAAGAGCCTTTAGTCTTGCCGTCCGCCTTTCCTAACTTGCTTGCCAACGGCGCCACCGGCATCGCGGTGGGCATGGCCACCAACGTGCCTCCCCATAACGTGGCGGAGATCTGTGAGGCGCTTCTTTTGCTGCTCAAAAAGCCTACGGCCACCATAGCTGAGATCTTAGAGCTGATGCCGGGCCCTGATTTTCCCACGGGCGGTATTGTGGTGGATAGCCGCGAAGATATCGAGGCGGCCTACGCCACGGGGCGCGGTAGCCTGCGCGTGCGTGCCCGGTGGGAACGCGAAGATCTCAAGGGTGGTCTTTATCAGATCGTTGTGACCCAGATTCCTTACCAGGTGCCCAAGGCGCGCCTCATTGAAAAGATGGCCGATCTGTGGACAAAGAAAAAGTTGCCCCTTTTGTCGGACATTCGCGACGAATCCACAACCGACGTGCGTCTTGTGCTTGTGCCCAAGGCGCGCACCGTTGATCCCCAGGTGCTCATGGAGTCCCTCTTTAAGGTATGCGATCTTGAGACCCGCTTTCACATCAACATGAACCTTCTTGACCATGGACGCGTGCCCCGCGTTATGTCGTTGAAAGAAGTGCTCCAGGCTTTCCTCAATCACCGCCGTGAGGTTGTGTGTAGGCGCGCCACCCACCGTTTGGGTCAAGTGGACAAGCGTCTTGAAATTTTAGAAGGGTACCGCATTGCCTACCTCAACCTTGACGAGGTGATTCGCATCATCCGCGAGGAGGATGATCCCAAGGCCCAGATGCAAGCCAAGTGGGGCCTGACAGACCTGCAGGTTGAGGCGATTCTCAACATGCGCCTGAGGGCGCTGCGCAAGCTGGAAGAGATCGAGATCAAGAAGGAGCACGAGGCCCTTTCACTCGAGCGTGAGGAGCTCATCACCCTTCTGGCCGACGAGGGGCTGCAGTGGAAGAAGGTCTCCCTGCAGATCAAAGAGATTTACAAGCGTTTTGGCCCCACAACGCCCCTTGGCGCGCGCCGCACCACCTTTGAGGCCAAGCCCCAGGTGAGCGAGATGCCCCTGGAGGCCTTTGTGGAGCGCGAAAGTGTGAGTGTTGTGTGTTCCCAAAACGGCTGGATTCGCTCCCTGAAGGGACACAATCCGTCAGAAGCTGATCTGAAGTACAAAGAAGGGGACGGCCCGCGTTTCCTCCTCAAGGGGGAGACCGTTGATAAGCTCATTATCTTTGCCAGCAACGGGCGCTTTTTCACCGTGGGGCTCGATAAGTTGCCCGGTGGGCGCGGGCATGGTGAGCCCTTGCGCCTGATGATTGACCTTGATCCCCAGGACGAGATCGTGGACATGTTCGTGGCCACCCGCGAGATGATTGAGAAGGAGCGTCTTCTTGTGGTTTCCTCCAGCGGGCGCGGGTTTGTGGTCGCCCTCAAGGACGTCTTGGCCTATACCAAGGGCGGAAAGCAAATCCTCAACGTCACAGGCACGGCAAAGGCGAAGAAGTGCGTGATGATGACGGGGGACGCCGTTGCCATGGTGGGCGAAAACCGCAAGCTTCTGATCTTTATGCAAGAAGAAATCCCGCAAATGAGCCGTGGTCAGGGTGTGCTTTTGCAGCGCTACCGCGACGGGCGTATGAGTGATGTGATGTGCCTGACCTTGGAAGAGGGGCTATCTTGGAAGAGCGGGGAGCGCACCCGCCACGAGCAAGATCTGCGGGCGTGGCTGGGCAGGCGCGGTCAAAGTGGGCGCATGCCGCCCGTGGGCTTTCCCCGCACCAATACCTTCGTATAGGCTACTTATTCTTGTGTGCTTGCTTAATGCGCTGGACGCCTTCCCAGGTCAGGATGTCGTCTAAATTCTGCCACCTGGAGTCTTTCCACTGGCCTGGCTTGATGGCGCGCAGGTGATCATAAATCCCCTTGGCCCTGTCACTGAGCACTCCCTGTGCGTCTTGCTGGGCGAAATAATCAAGGAGGGTTGTGTGGTATTTGTGGGTGGCGTTGTTGTGATACCAATGGGGATCGCAAAGGGGGTATTCCTCGTTCATGTATGCGCCACGCAAACGCTCGGCCAGGGTGTAGGTGCGCTCTTCGTCTTGCGCGAGTGAGGCGTGTACCTGGACGCTGCTCAGTGTGTAAAAAACATAGGCAAAAAAGCGTGTCTTCATGGAAAATCTTCCTCGCTTAATATTCGTCCTTTAATGCCCAAAGGCTTGCGCCCAAGCAAAGGGGTGTGAGGGTGAGGCTCACGCATAAAAGAGCGGCGCAGGCGGCTGGCAGTGTCTGGGCCATGTGCCCCAGCATCATGAGGGGCAGAAGAAGTGGCAGGATAAGGCAAGGGCCAAGTAACCCCGCGTGGCGTGCGCCTAAACTAACACAGGTGCTGACCATCAAAAGGGAAATGACGCTTGGCAGGGATAAGGCCCATGTCAGCATTGTGAGGGGTGAGGGTGCATGCGCGCATAGAAGCGCACTTAAGATGCTTGCCGCCGCCAGGAGCGCCCCCCCAAAGGCCAAAAAACCCATAAAGCGCACAAGAAGATACACGCCCATATGATGGTGGCTCGCGCGCATAAGGGCAAGGGTGCCGTCCTCAATGTCTGCACCCATGCTGGAGAGGAGCGCGTGTTGGACAATCAGAACCACAAGCGTCCACTGGAAAAAGTCCTGGGAAGGCGCCTCTGCCCCAGTCCCCAGCATGAACCATCCACTTAAAAAGATGACAAAGAACACGAAGGAAGACACCAAAAGCGTGCGCTGTCCGCCTAAGTCTTTAGCAAAAAAGCGCCACATCATCACTCTCCTGTTTGAGGCGTGCGTAAAGCCCAGCCTTGGAAGGAACATGGGTCTCAAGGGTAAGATACGCGCTAGCTTGAAGGGGCGTGTGGGAGACAACGGCGGTGACACCGCCTTTTTCTTCGTGGAGCGCGAGGGCGCGCAAGAGAATTGCTTGGGTTGAAGCGTCCAGCCCCACCAGGGGCTCGTCAAGAAGCCACACGTCGGCGCGGCTGAGCAGAAGACGCGCTAGCCCCACACGCTGTTGCATGCCAAAGGAGAGGGTGCCAAGGGGCGCGTTCCAGACACGGTCCAGGCCAAGGGCCTCAAAGTGCGTGCTTTGAAGGGGCGTGCGCGAGGGTGATAATGTGTGCCAAAAGCTCAGATGATCCTGGGGGGTGAGGTGCGCCTTAAGGCCTCGCTTGACGCCTACATAGCACGTGTTTTGGCAGGATAAGGGGGCGCCATTCCACTGGACGCGCCCATTTGCCTTTGGCGTAAGACCCGCCATTGTCTCGAGAAGGGTCGTCTTACCAACGCCGTTGGGTCCCGTGATGAGGAGGCTCTTGCCCGGCGCGAGGGTCAGGGATACGTCCTCAAAAAGGACCCGGCCGCCGCGCGTTGCGCTCAAGGATTCAAGGACGAGGGTCACGCGAGTAATCCCCCCAGATCATTCAGCACCCGCGCCGCAAGCTTGATGCGCACGGCAGCCTCGCGCAGATCCCCCTTGATGACAAGACTCTGATCCGGGCGCACAGTGATGGCGCCCTTCTTGGACAAGACATACCCAATGAGGGCGTCGGGGCGCGGGAAGGTTTTGCCTCGAAAATGTAGGCTGAACCCCTTGTCACCCATATCAATTTTATCCACATGGGCGTGTTTGCAGGCAAGCTTAAGCTTCATAACGTCAAATAAGGTTTGCGCCTCGACAGGCAAGGGGCCAAAGCGGTCCACGCACTCAGCCAAAAGATCGTCGAGCTCAGGCACGGTTTTGGCGTAAGACAGGCGTCTGTAAAACCCAAGGCGCACACCAAGGTCTGGGATATAGTCTTGGGAAAGCATGACGGGTAGCCCTAAATTCATTTGCGGCGACCAGCTTTCTTCATAGACCTCTCCTTTTGCTTTGGCCTTGACGGCCAAGACTGCCTCTTCCAACATTTGCTGGTAAAGCTCAAGTCCCACCTCGCGCACGTGGCCGGATTGCTCTTCTCCCAGCAAGTTTCCAGTGCCGCGCAGATCCATGTCGTGGCTGGCCAGCTGGAACCCTGCTCCCAGGGTATCAAGGGTTTGCATGATCTCCAACCGCTTTTGGGCCATGGTGGACACGGGTTTATGGGTGGGGGTTGTGAAGTACGCGTATCCACGCACCTTTGCGCGCCCCACGCGCCCGCGCAGCTGGTAAAGCTGCGAGAGACCAAACAGATCCGCGCGCCACACAATGATGGTGTTCACGAACGGTAGATCGAGGCCCGACTCAATGATATTGGTGGACAAAAGGACGTCCGCTTGTCGGTCGCAAAAAGCCACCATGGCGTCCTCAAGATCCTTTGCAGCCATCTGTCCCGTGGCGGTGATGATCTTGAGATCGGGGATAAGACCAATAAGGGTCTCACGCACGTCCTCCATGTCCGACAGGCGCGGGCACACGAAAAAGACTTGTCCCGAGCGGGCACGCTCACGGGCAATGGCCTCGCGGATGATGAGGCCATCAAAGGGGGTGACAAAGGTGCGCACCACCAGGCGATCCAGCGGCGGCGTTGTGATCAGGCTCATGGAGCGCATGCCACTTAAGGCCATTTGCAAGGTGCGCGGAATGGGCGTGGCGCTCAGTGTCAAAAGGTGCACGTCCGAATGATCGGCTTTGAGTTTCTCCTTTTGCTTCACGCCAAAGTGCTGCTCTTCATCCACGATCATGAGACCCAGATCCTGGAAGGTTGTCCCCTTGCCAAGGAGGGCATGTGTGCCGATGACCACGTGGACCTTGCCTGAGGCCAGGTCCTCTTTGATGGTCTTGGCGGCCTTGGGCGTGATAAAGCGCGACAGCTGCGCCACCCGCACGCCAAGTCCTTCAAAGCGCCGCATGAAATTTTGAAAATGCTGCCGCACAAGCAGGGTTGTGGGGGCAATGACGGCGACTTGACGCCCGGATAGGGCCACAATGCACGCGGCGCGCAGGGCCATTTCCGTCTTGCCAAAGCCCACATCACCGCACACAAGGCGGTCCATGGGGCGGCCTGAGGCCAGATCCTCGATGATCTCCTCCATGGTTTGGAGCTGATCGTCGGTTTCGGGAAAGGCAAAGCGCTGGCAAAAGGTGGTAAAGCCCGCCTCGTCGGGCACCAGGGCCTGGGTGTGCACCACCTCACGTTGGGCCGCGACCTCCATCAAATGGTGGGCGATGGCAAAAAGATCACGCTTGACCTTCTCACGGCGTTTTTGCCAGCTGTGCCCGCCCAGTTTGTCCAGGGTAGCGCCTGCTGCCTCCCCCCCATAGCGGGTGATCATCTCCAGGTTTTCAACGGGCAGAAAGAGGCGGTCATCTCCTGCGTAAGTGAGAAGCAGGCAATCATGGGGCACCCCACCCACGGTGATGGTGGTCAGCCCCTGGTATTGCCCCAGGCCGTGGTCTTGGTGGATGACAAGGTCCCCCTGGGAGAGGGCGCAGGCCTCTTCAATAAAAAGATCCGAGCGGCGTTTTCGCCGGGCGCGCGTCAGGCTGAGCTTGCCCAAAAGGTGAGAGGCGCTGATGACAACGCGGGTCTCGTCCTCAAAGGAGGCGCTTAAGGGGTAGGGGATAAGGGCCACCCGGTGGATGTCTGTGTGACGGGTCACGGCCCTTGGCGCAAGCTCTATAAACGCCGCATTCTGATGGGCGAGCATATCTTTGAGCGTGTGATGCTCGCTTTCCAAGGCCCACGTGAGGCACACGGCTTTGCCCTCAGAGCGCGCCCGGGCGCAAAGCGCCTCTAGGCGGGCAAAAGCCGGCGTATCGTCAGTCCAGTTCAGGGGCTTCGAGGCCAGATTCACGGCATCGTCTTGGGGACTGTCATAGGCCCCCATGATCACACAAGGGTGCGTGCGCGTCGCCGCCTCGACTTCCTCAAGGGTCATGAAGTGGGAAGCATGGGGCACGGGATAGTAGGGGTTTGGGGAGGATGCGTCACCTTCCACGCGCGCGCGGTAATGCTCGTGTATCACCTCCAGCTTTTGTGCCATGAGGGCCGTGGCCTCATCACTCAAAAAGACGGGCGCGCCTTGGGGCAGGTAATCAAGAAGAGACGCAAGGTCGCGGTAGAAAAAAGGCAACCACTGTTCCATCCCAGGGTGGGCTTGCCCTTCGCTAATGTGGGCGTAAAGGGTGTTGCTGCTTTTGGGGACCCCAAAGGCTTCACGAAACTTTTGGCGAAAGAGGGCAACGCTTGCCTCACTTAACACCACCTCACTTGAGGGCAAGATCAGCACCTCTCCCACGGCGTCCCTGGTGCGCTGGGTCAGGGGATCAAAGGTGCGCAGGCTTTCAATCTCGTCCCCAAAGCGGTCCACACGGATGGGAAGAGAATGGTCCGCGCAAAAAAGATCCACAAGAGAGCCGCGTAGGGCAAACTCACCGGGCTCACGCACGGTCTCCACTCTACGAAACCCGCACGCAACAAGGGTATCCGTGAAATGTTTGTCAGAAATGCTTTGCCCCATGTGCAGGTGAAGGGCAGTGTTTTGAAAGACGCTTCTAGGCGGCACGCGCTGCAAAAGGGCGGCGCAGGTGGTGAGGACGATGTGGGGTCTTTTGTTCCCAGACAGATGAAAAAGGGTCCCCATGCGCGCGCCCATAATATCCGTGCGGGGGCTGACCCGGTCATAGGGCACCGTGTCCCAGGCCGGAAATGTCAGGCATGATAAGGACGGGTCAAGGGTTATTAGCTGATTCTTTAGCTCCTCCATGCGCTCGCGGTGGGTGGTCACCACCAGCATTGTCCGTTGACTCTCCCCAAAGGCCTCTAGAATAAGAGGCGCCTCAAGCCCAGGCGCGACGTGGCTGAGGACGCGTTTTGTGCCGGGGGCAAGATCAGAGAAAAGAGCGCTGGACATGGTTTTCTTGGGTGTCAAAAGGCAAGTGCCCCAGCCTAGCTTATTTCACGTAGTCGGAAAAGGGGCATATAGCCAACCCCTTATAATTTCGGGATGCGTCACTCGCCGCTCGTGTACCTATACACGTCGCTTTCCTCGTATCACGTTATCAAATGAAACTGTTCTAGCTATATGGCGTTAAGACGCAAAGTCATCTGCGCAGGCGCCCGTGTCAAAGAGTCCAATATAGAGGGACATGGCGGCGTTTTTCGCCTCGTCCTGTGTTGGGAAGTAGATGACTTTCCCTTGGTCGTCCTTGATATAGTCGCCTCCTGTGAGGCGCGCACAAAAGCCTGGCTTTCGAAAACGCTCCCCTGAGAAAATGCGGTAAACACAGTCCATGGACGTGTGAGGGGCAGGTGCGCGTGCCACGTACGTGGAGGTCTGTGCCACCGGCGCGTCATCTTCTGCTGGGACAGCAAGGGGCGCGTCTTGCCTTGAAGCATCTAGGTCAAGAACGGCAATCAGAGGCTTTGCTGCCACCCCTTTGAGGGCAACAGACATCTCAAATTTATGAAAAGGCTGCGAGATATCAGCGGCGGCGGACAGCCAGTTGAGTGAGCCCACACAGATGAAGTCATTGTCCGCAACAAGGGCTTTTGTATGGACGCCCTCGCGCGTTTCAAAGGAGAAGTGAGGGTAGGTTTCGCTCAGACGTTCCAGATACGCAAAAATGGGCTCTTTTTCTTCCTCGGTGTGGCTGCAGGGGCTCGGCAAGCAAATGAGTGTGGTTGAGACGCAACGCTCCTCAAGCTCATTTATGTGCTCCTCGCCCAGAAGGCTTTGAAGCTGTTTAAGTCTGACGAAGGGAGAAACCAGGACAATGCGCTCCCTTGCGCCCTCAAAAACGTCGTGGAGTGTTTTGTGGTGGGCCTCAGGTGTTGTGAGGGTGTAAAAGGACGCGCCCCCTCCAAGGGGGTAGGCCTTTGCGCTGAAGACGCCTGTGTTTTGGAGGAAGGACTTCTGTCCCCGTTTGTTGGCGTGCTTGCGACTTTGATAAAAGCGAATGCATTGCAAAATATCTTGCTTAAGGGCCGAGGTGTGGGCACCTTCCATCAAAAAGGACGCATTGCTCCCTCCCTCAAAGGGGGGACCCAGCCAGTTATAAGAACCCACGGCCACCAAATCATCGTCGCGCACCACGCACTTGGCATGGGTTGAGATCGCGCCCAAGCGCGCGCAACACTCCTCAAGATGCGCCCATATGCCATAGGCCTCCCCAAGGAAATAGGGCTTGTTGTCATAATAGATATAGACTTGGACGCCACGCGAGGTGGCCGCGATGATGGCCTCACCTAAGCCCTGGGTGACAAGCGGGTGGGCGTCTACGCAGAAACTTGTGATGGTCACGGTCTTTTGTGCCGAGGCCAGGACATGCTTTAAAAGGTCTGTGTGCTCTTGTGGGGTGGTGAGGGCGCGTACACCTAGAGGGGAGATGGGTGCGTCGTCGTCGGCCGGAGAGCCCAGCGCATACGTGCACATGCATAAAAAGAGGACAGCCAATCGGCGTATGAATTGAATCATTTTTCGCACCCACCACAATCCGGCCCAGCACTTATTTTACAGATGGAGAGGACGCCTGAACAGTAAAGTCTTTAGGAGGCCCGAGGTCCATGGGACGGTATTAATGGCGCATGGAAACAAGGCGTAGCTTGTGGGTGCTGCCCGGATAATCGGCTTTGCCGGCCGTGGACAAAACTGTTTCTTCTTGGCGCATGCGAGGTGGGAAGAAGTCCCCGGACTCTGGCTCAATTTCTCCAAAGCCGTACACAATGGTCGGCAGACTCTGCGCAACGGTCATGGGCAGGGCTTGATCCTGGACCGCAACGGTGAGAGCGTTCTCAATGCCCCATTGCCATCCTTGGAGTAAGTTACGGCAGCGCCAGCAGGGATCCCGGTATGTGGAAACACCTAATACGACGCCTTGAATATGCAGTGGCGTCGCTTCACTGGCCGCAAGGTTGGCCAGATACTGTGGCAGTTGACGCGCCAAATCGATAAGCAAAATACATTCAGAGTCTAAACAGTTATTGTTCCATGGGCCAGTGGCGACAGAGCTGTGAAGAAGTTGGGTTGTTTTAGAGGCGAGCAGCTGGCGCCGATCATCTGTGTTCTTGCTTAAAAAAGCGCGCCTCTCTGGCGCACTAAGCACGTCATGGAAGGCGTTTTGAACGTATGCTTGTGTGCGGTAAGACTCATTGGGATGAAAGCGGTAACCCCCTGACAAATAAAGTGCACTTCCAAGGAAATCAAGGGCTTGAAAGGCGCCGTCCACCTCATAATGAAAGCGCATGTGGAAGGAGGCGAGGTTAGGAAGTTTTTCATCTTCTGGCTTGTGGTGGGTGAGCTCTTTAATGCGCCTGAGTTTCTTAAGTCCAAAGAATTTGCCGGGCATTTTAAATGATGCCCCGTTAAAGGTATAGGAGGCCGTGTTGATTTCTGGGGTCCAAGCAATGTCGCGTTTGTAGGTGTAGGAGCTCAGATCAGGAATGACGCGTGTGACGCGCGGCGCTTGGGATGAACAAGGGGTGTTGGTCTCTTCTGGGAGTATCTCCACTTCTTGACCTTGAGAAGTTTTCTCTTCAAGTGTTGGCTCCTCTTCCTGGTCAGCTTCCTCAAGGCGTGTGTCGACGTCAATGTCTTTGCGCTCGAACAGGAGAGGAGACAGAGGCGCCTCATCCTGAATTGGTTTGGATGCACGGCTGGGTTTTTTGACGATGTGTTTTTTGCGCGCGGGTCCCCTCGTTGTGGGTTTTGGACGTGGTGTGCCTTGAGTGGTCGGCTTTGACGGTGGCGTGGGTGTCGTCTTTGCCGGACCAACGCCCAACCTTGCCAGCATTGTGGTAAGAACGCCTCTTGCAGTGTCCGTGAGGGTGCTTCGTAAGAGCTTGTCCTTGTTGCGCTGAATAAGCGCAAGCTCAGCGGGTGTGTATCGCCGATTAAGGGCATCACTCAAAAGTCCTTTGTTGTGATGGCTCAAAAGCGCGGACAGCACAAAGCGGTCTTTGTGGGTTTCAATCGGTTGTTGGAAACCGTACTTTTCGGGCTCAAAGTGAAGGCTCGCGCACGCAGCCAAAAGGGCACGTTCAAGGTTCAGGTAAAAACTTAAGGAGTTGAGATCGAAAATGATGCCATCTTCATTAAGCGTTCTTAAAGCGAGAAGGTCCCGTGTTTGGGCGGTGATCTCAGGCGTGTCACGCGTGTAAAGTTCTGTATTATCCCTGCCCATCTTGGCGCAGAAGTTGGTACACGCAAGATCCGCGAGGCTCATCTGGTCTAAAGCGGTGTGCAACTCATCTTTGAAAATGGCTTTTGAGACCATGTCACTGCGCATTTCATGCTTAAAAACAGATGGATACTTCAAGTGAAGCGCAGTGAAGATCCGGTCAACAAGGCTTTGTAAATTAAGGCGTGTTGTGTAAACCGTTTGGGCGTACAGCTCTTCGATGTGCTCTTGAGTGGGGTTTGCAGCGAGTCGCTCCAACGCCTTCACATAGTATGTCATCATATCGCGCTCAACGGCGAAGTCGCCTTTGAAAATGGATATGAGCATCAAGTCGTCGGGCAAACTTTGAGTGATCCCTCCTGCGAACCTCGTGTTTTGATGGAAGGTGACAAGGCCTTTTGTCAGATCTTTTGTGGGTTTTGTCATACCGTGGGTGCTGACAAAGCTAAAGAGTCCGTCGATGTGTTTTTTTCGCTCGACGGCGTCCTGATAAAGTTGAGCAAGGGAGGGCATCTCTTCATCAAGATTGGAGGTAGCAAAGCGTCCAAAAACTTGCGTCTCATACTCAAAGGACGGCGAGTTATTTGCGGAAGATCCGCTGGTGGATGATGCATTGGCAAGGTTTAGGCCTGCACAAAGCGCCATGCTCAAAAAGAGATGCTTTGTTGTCATGATGATACAATACTATTAATCAGTATATACATGTATTTAAAATTATTGACATTGTCAATAAAAACAATGTTGGGAATACTTATTTGCTGTGGGAGTTTCTCTCAAAAGAAAGCAAGCTATTGACGACGGAGAAGCAGAGGGCGTGTGCACCCTTAGAAGAATGCACACGCCTTTGTCTTTGGTTTAGTGGCGCATGGACACAAGGCGTAGCTTGTGGGTAGCGCTTGGGTCTTTGCGGTTTGTGGTGGAGGTGAGGACCGTTTCCTCGTTTGTGAGGTGTGGTGGGAAGAAGTCATGGGAGTTTGGTTTTACCTCGCCGAAGCCGTACACAAGGGTGGGTAGACCCCGCGCAACTGTGACGGTAAGAGCGTTTTGCTGAGACGCAACGGTGAGAGCGTTTTCCAGACCCCATTGCCACCCTTGTAAGAGGTTTCGGCAGCGCCAGCATGGATCGCGGTAGGTGGAGACGCCTAAGACAACACCTTGAATGTGTAGGGGCGCGTCCTCTAAAGCCGCGAGCTGCCCAAGATACCTTGGTAGGTGTTTTGTGAGGTCAAGGAGCAAGATGCCTTCTGAGTCTGCAGAGTTGATGTTCCATGGGCCCTTAGCAACGTGGGTTTCGAGGGCCTGGGTAGTGACCTGTGCGATTCGTTGCGAGCGTGCTACCGGATTTTCCATGAGGAAGGCCCGTTGATCCTGGGGAGATAGAGCGTTGTGGTACGCATTCTGGATGTGTGCAGTTGTGCGGTAGGTTTCATTACGTGCGAAACGGAATCCACCGGACAGATAGCGTTCTTGGGGTACGAAGTCATAGGACTTATCTATGCCTCCCACCGTGTAATGGAAGCGCAGGTGAGCCGAGGCGAGATTGGGAAGCTTTGCCTGACCTGGCTTGTGGCCCGTCAGTTCTTTCACACGCAAAAGTTGGTCATGTGGGAATACTGTACCCTCCATCTCGAAGGGCTGCCCATTAAAGGTATAGGTTGCACGGTTGATTTGCTGTGTCCAGGCGACGTTACGTTTAAAGAGGTAGTCATCCAAATGGGGGACATTGCGCGCCACGTGGGAGCTGCTTTGGCTCGTACTGGATGCCAGGGCGCCTAGGTACGAGCGCTGCGCAGGTGCAGCCACAGGAACGTCGTCATTGAAAGATGCGTCCTCATCGGTTTGCTCTGCGTCAAGGAGCAACGCTTGGGACTCATCGATGTCCCACTCTTCCTGAGCGAGAAGAAGGGGATTGGGTAGCGGAGCCGCGGCGACTTCCGTGCGCTGTCCTTGAGCAAGGCTTGCGCTCTTTGTTTTGCTTTGCTTAAGTTTTCCTTTTGGTTTTTTTGCGTTCTTTTTGCCGCTATTTTTGCCTTTCTGAGGGGTGGGTTTTTGGCCTTTGTTTGACGAAGGATCAGTGGCCAGGGTCGGTGAGGTGCGCTTGATACCAAGTTTGCTCAGCATGGTATCGATGGCTTTGTTTGCCTCGTCTTTGAGCATGAGGGCAAGGAGCTTATCTTTTGAACGGTTTAAAAGTGCGAGTTCTGTGGGTTTATAGAGACGTGACCCAGCGTTGTTGAGAAGACCACTGCAATGATAATCCTGGAGTGCAGATAGGATAAAGCGATCTTTGAGAGTTGCAGCACCCTTGTGAAAGCCGAATTTTTTGGGCTCAAAATGTAAAGAGGAGCAGGCGGCGAGGAGCGCGCGCTCAACATTCAAATAAAAGCTGAGGGAGTTGATTTCAAAGATGACGAATGGGTTGGTGATCTTTTTAAGATCAAAAAGCGCTCGTGTCTGGCGGGTGATTTCAACAGTATCAACCTCATGCAGTACTTGAGAGTCAGAGCTGATCTTTTGAAAAAACGCAACATAGGCGCGATCTTCCGCATTAAGCTTGTCTTCAATGGCAGCTAACTTATCAGGATTAAAGCCCCTCGCTGGTGCGCCGCCAGAGGTTTGCCACATAAAAACGTCTGGGTATTTCATGTTAAGGGCACTAAAGATGCCTTCTGCGAGACTGTGGAGGTTGAGGCGCGTTGTGTGGACGGTTTGGGCATAAAGCTCTTCCATTTGCGCTTGGGTGGGGGGCGAAGATGCCATTTTTTCCAAAGCACTCACGAAATATGTCACTAAGTCACGCTCAACGGTATAGTCGGTTTTCAGCAGGCCTAGAAGCATGACGTCGTCCGGGAGATCCTGCTCCGGAATATTGCGCTCACGTGCGCGCTGGAGGAAATCAATGTTATCTAAAAACAGCTCTAAAGTGGGGTCAGCGGTTTTGTGGGTGTCAAGATAGGTGAAGAGGCTGTCTAGGTGTGTTTTGCGAGCCTTTGCGTCTTGATAAAGCTGCGCGAGGGAAGGGAGCGATTCGTCAAGGTTGGAGGCGGCGTAGCGCTTAAATACTTGCGTCTCATACTCAAAGGACGGTGAGTTATTTGCGGAAGATCCGCTGGAGGATGATGCATTGGCAAGGTTTAGGCCTGCACAAAGCGCCATACTCAAAAAGAGATGTTTTGTTGTCATCGTACTATAATAAAGTTAAACAGAAGAAATTTGTATTGGCAATTATTTACATTGTCAATACAAATAATGGTGCAAACAATTATTTTTCGAGAGGTGGCTCTCTTCAAGGCGAGTAAGCTATTGATAACGGAGAAGAAGAGGGCGTGTGCACCCTTAGAAGAATGCACACGCCTTTGTCTTTGGTTTAGTGGCGCATGGACACAAGGCGTAGCTTGTGGGTATTGCTCGCGTAATCGCTTTCGCCGGCTGTGGACAAAACGGTCTTTTTTTGGATCATGGGGGGTGGGAAGAAGTCCCGGGAATCGGGCTTAATCTCTCCAAATCCGTACACAATAGTCGGCAGATTCGGCGCAACGGTAATGGGCAGGGCTTGATCCTGGATCGCAACCGTCAGGGCGTTTTCAAGGCCCCATTGCCACCCTTGTAAGAGGTTGCGACAGCGCCAGCATGGATCGCGGTAGGTGGAGACACCTAAGACAACACCTTGAATGTGTAGGGGTGCGTCCTCTAAAGCCGCAAGCTGCCCAAGATACCTTGGTAGGTGCTTTGTGAGGTCGAGGAGCAAGATGCCCTCTGAGTCAGCAGAGTTGATGTTCCATGGGCCTTTGGCGACATGGTGATCAAGGGCACGAGTGGTGACTTGCGCGATTCGTTGCGAGCGCGCTATCGGACTTTCCATGAGGAAAGCTCTTTGATCCTGGGGAGATAGAGCGTTGTGGTACGCATTCTGGATGTGTGCAGTTGTGCGGTAGGGTTCATTACGTGCGAAACGGAATCCACCGGACAGATAGCGTTCTTGGGGGACGAAGTCATAGGACTTATCTATGCCGCCCACCGTGTAATGGAAGCGCAGGTGAGCCGAGGCGAGATTGGGAAGCTTTGCCTGACCTGGCTTGTGGCCCGTCAATTCTTTCACACGCAAGAGCTGCTCACGTGGAAAAAACGTGCCATCCATATCAAAAGTTGTTTCCTTAAAGGTGTAGGTCGCACGGTTAATGTGTTGGGTCCATGCAATATTACGCTTGAAAAGATAGTCATCAAGGTGGGGGACATAGCGCGCCACGTGGGTGCTGCTTTGGCTGGTGCCTGCCACTAGGACGCTCAGGAAAGACGTATTATCTTCTTCGTCCCAAGAGGCCTCTGCTTGCGCGGGGCCAATGAGTGGGAGAGACTGGTCAACGTCGTTTTCATCACACTCAAGCAGGAGTGGGCGTGCGGGAGCGCTTACCTTTACTGTGAGCGTTGCAGACATTGAGGCGCGGGAGCGCGTTTTCTTTTGTTTGCTGGGGCCTTTGCCCTTTTTTTTCTTGCCACTTGCTTTGGTTTTTTTTGAGATGGACTCTTCTGTTGTGGGGATTGAAGAGGCGTTCGTACGCTCCGGAGGGCTGCGTGTGATGCCAAGCCTGGCGAGCATGGTGTTGATGGGTGCATGGGCCTCATCTTTCAGCATAAATGCAAACAATTTGTCCTTGGAGCGCTTTAAAAGAGAGAGCTCTGCCGGGCTGTAATCGCGCGAGCCAGCATTTGTGAGAAGGCCTCTTCGGTGATAATCCAGGAGCGCAGACAGTACAAAACGGTCTTTTCCTGATCTCTCGTCTTTATGTTGGAAGCCATATTTGCAAGGTTCAAAGCGCAATGAGGCGCATGCGGCTAAAAGCGCGCGCTCGAGGTTCAGATAAAAGCTTAGCGAATTGAGATCAAAAATGATGGCAGGATTCGTGATCTCAGTTGCACCGAAAAGCGTCCTAGCGTGCTGCGCGATCTTGACGGTGTCCGTTGCATGTAGCGTACCTTGTGCGGGGGAAAGGTCTTTGGTAAAGCGAAAAAGTGCCTGTTCTTCTTCATTGAGTGCACCCTGCATGATGTCAAAAATCGTCATATCAACGGCTTTGGAGCGAACACCATTATTTGAATGATAAAAGAAACACTCAGGATACTTTTGCCGAAGGATCTCAAAGACAGAATCACCCAGGCCCTGTAGGTTCAAGCGTGTTGTGAAGATGGTTTGGGTATAGAGCTCTTCCATTTGTGCTTGGGTGGGTGGGGTTACCACCATTGCTTCAAGGGCATTCACAAAGTAGGTCATCAAATCGCGCTCGATCGCGTAATCGTCTTTCAGCAGAGCCAGCACAATCACATCATCGGGGGGGCCGTTTTTAAGGCGGTCACATTCTTCTGATGTGTGCCTAAAGGTGACGACGTCCTTGAAGAGGTCCATGGTTGGTTGTGTCAGCTTGTGGGTCTCTAGAAAAGAAAACAACCCATCCAAGTGCGTCTTGCGCACCTTGGCGTCTTGATAAAGCTGTGCAAGGGAGGGAAGCGACTCGTCGAGATTGGACGCGGCGTAGCGCTTAAAGACTTGATCCTGATATTCAAAGGACGGCGAGTTATTTGCGGAAGATCCGCTGGAGGATGACGCATTGGCAAGGTTGAGGCCTGCACAAAGCGCCATACTCAAAAAGAGATATTTTGTTGTCATGATTTTTTAAAAAAGTTGATACATGAAATATATATGAAGTTTTGAGTATTGTTTCAATGAAAAAGTATAATGACTATTGTTTGTCGAGGTGGTTTACGATAATACACCCTTATTGTCAAAGGAAATGGGAAGGCAACAGTGGGAACCGGGGCGTGTGCACCTTTTGAAGAATGCACACGCTTTTGCCTTTGGTTTAGTGGCGCATGGACACAAGGCGCAGCTTGTGGGTGCTGCCCGGATCTTGTTGTTTTGTGGCGGAGGTCAAAACCGTTTCCTCGTTTGTGACGTGTGGTGGGAAGAAATCATGGGAGTCGGGCTTGATTTCCCCAAATCCGTAAACAAGGGTGGGCAGGTCACGGGCCACGGTGATGGGAAGGGCGTTCTCCTGGGCCGCAACAGTCAGGGCGTTTTCA
>JAIUNT010000087.1 GCA_020161545.1 Pseudomonadota bacterium | reverse complement strand
TTTTGAGGGTCTGACCCTTGTGGCCAAGGCGGACCGCATCGATGTGTCCGTGGCCACGGGGTACGTGAGCGTCATTGATTATAAGACGGGGGCGCTTCCCGCAAAGGCCGAGCGGGAGGAGGGCCTTGCGCTCCAGTTGCCACTTGAGGCGCACATGCTGGCCCAAGGGTCCTTTGCAAACGTGCCAAAGCCTGCGTCCTCCCAAATCAACATGCAGTATTGGCACCTGAAGCCCCCCTATGACATTGTCACCCTGGGTGACGTGGTGGACCAATCCCTTGCCCACGCGCAAGATCTGTGGGAGCACTTTTGGGTGAATGAAGCCCCCTACCGGGCCCCCTTCACGGGGCCTTCCCAGACCTTTCTTCCCCAGGAACACATGAGCAGGATTCAGGAATGGCAACACACGTAAGAGACGCACACACGCCTGCCCCAGCGCCAACACTCTCCCAAAGTGACGCAGCCCATCCTGAGCGCAGCAGCTGGGTCAGTGCCTCCGCCGGCACGGGAAAAACCAAGGTGTTAACAGATCGTGTGCTCAGCCTTCTCTTAACGGGCGCGCGTCCCCACAAAATTTTATGCCTCACCTTCACCAAGGCGGGCGCGACGGAAATGACCCAGCGCCTGATGGCGCGCCTGGAGCGCTGGGCAACGGTGGACGAGCCCATCCTCTGCCAAGAGGTTGCAGCCCTGGTTGATCCCGCGCCGGAAACCCTACACCGGGCTCGGCGCCTGTTTACGCAGATCCTGGACGCGCCCCAGGGACTGACTGTTCAAACCATCCACAGCTTCTGCCAAAGCTTGCTGCAACGCTTTCCTGTGGAGGCGGGCGTTGCGTGGGCGTTTTCCATTGCCGATGATGCAACAACAAAGAAGCTCCTGACCCAGGCCCAAGAGGAGGCTTTGTGCGATCCAGAGCTTGCCCCTTTTATCGCACCCCTTGTATCCACCTTCGGACAAACCTATTTCCACGAGCTGGTGGAGAGTCTTTTTGCAAGCTTTCAAGCGGACAGACAACCGCTCACCCATGCGCCGGACCTGACCCTGACAAAGCTTTTGAAGGTCAGCCCCTACGACACGCCGGAAAGTCTGCTGTCACGCGCCATTACACCTGAGCGCATCCGCGCTTTAGCGAGCCCCCACATCTGTCATCTTGAGAGCGGCGGAAAAGAAGACCAGGGACGTGCCCAGGCCCTTCATGCTTATCTGTCCCTCGGCGATCCAGGTGTGAACGATTTCCTGACCCTGTCTAAGTCATTTCTCACCGCTCAAGGGGAAGTGCGTGCGCGCCTTGCCACCAAGGCGGTGGTCCTCAAGGATCCTCTCCTGCTTGAGGACCTGACAACGCTGGCCCAGGAGATGATGCAAGCCGTCCACCAGCTGCGCGCCCATCACATCTGTCAGGTGTCCCATGGCTTTTTTCGCTTCTTCATCGGTGTGATGCTGCGCTTTCAAGCCCTTAAGGACGGTGCGTTCTTGCTGGACTACGACGACCTCATTGATAAGGCCTGCGCGCTTTTACACGACCCAGATGTAAGTGACTGGGTGCGCTTTCGTATGGATGGAGGACTTGATCACATTCTGGTGGACGAGGCCCAGGACACCAATGGCCGCCAGTGGGCCCTGGTTGAAGCCCTCAGCCAAGAGTTTTTCTCAGGTGAGGGAACACGCAGCGCGCCAGCAACCCTTTTCGCCGTCGGGGACGTGAAGCAGTCCATTTACCGTTTCCAAGGCGCCATGCCCCACTTGTTTGAGCACATGCGCACCTCTTTCGCCAGCCGCGTTGCCTTTGCGGGCCTTCCTTGGCAGGATATCGGGATGAATGTGTCCTACCGCTCCACATCTGCTGTGCTCACGGTAGTTGATCAGGTGTTTGAAGGGCCAAGTGCCCACGGCGTGCGCAGCTTAGAGCGCGATCCCCTGCCCCACATTCCCCACCGTCAGGGATCCCCCGGACTTGTGGAGATCTGGCCTTTGGAGGTGGGAGAAGACGCCTGTGATGATGAGGCCGAAAGCGACAGCACCGATCGTCCAGACCGGCGCTTAGCCCAAAAGCTGGCACAGCACATTCACACGCTTCTCGCGCACCCGCCCCTCATGCCATCAACAAACAAAGTGCTTCGGGCCTCAGACATTTTGGTCTTGGTGCAAAGGCGCTGCCCCTTTGTGGCTTACCTCACCCGGGCTTTGAAGGATCTCCACATCCCTGTGGCGGGGGAGGACCGCCTGATTCTTACCCGGCACCTGGCTGTCCAAGATATGCTGGCCCTTGCCCAGTTTATGCTTTTGCCCCAGGATGACTTTACCCTTGCGTGCCTCCTGAAATGTCCCTTGGTGGGCCTAGACGAAGATTCCCTCATGTCCCTTGCTGTTGGTCGGGAAGGTTCTTTGTGGCAAGAGCTTGTACGCCGCCAAAGTGACGCGCCTCACCTGGAAAGAGCCCACACGTTTCTGGCTGACTTTTTGCGCAGGGCCGATCAAACGGATCCACTGGAGCTTTTTACCCATGCCCTTTATGACCTGGGGCGCATGGGGGCGTTTCGGGCGCGCTTTGGCGCAAGCGTTGAGGAGATACTCCAGGAGTTCCTTGCTCTCGTGCAAAAAGACGCCGCACGCTTTGGGCCCAGCCTCCAGGGCCTTTTGGGGCGCTTACATGAAGAGGACATCATCCTCAAGCGTGACTTTGCCGCAAATGAGAGCAACGAGATCCGCATTATGACAGTCCACGGCTCGAAAGGCCTTCAAGCGCCCTTTGTGATCCTGCCCGATACAACCATCAGTCCGTCCCTTAAGGAGAATTTCATCTGGCAGGACGGCGTATGTGTATGGCTTGCCCCCCAAGATCAAGACACGCCCACCTTAAGAAGTTTAAAGGCGCGCCCCTTATCCCTGGCCGAGGAGGACAGCAACCGACTCCTCTACGTGGCCCTCACCCGTGCCCAAGACCGTTTGCTTATATGTGGATGGGAAGGCGCGCGGGCAAGCAAGGAGTCCTCGTGGTACGCACGGGTGCGCAGCGCCCTTGGAGAGAAGACCCATTTGGGAGAGATGCCGCCCCTTGCAGCATCAGACACAGCGCCCCCTTTCCATACGATGCCAGCGCTCACCCAGGCGCCTCCTTGGCTGAGCACCCCCCTTGTGCGCGAATATGATCCTTTCGCCTCAACCAGCACCCCAAGTTCATCGCAGACAGAAAGCGCTCACGAAGAAGCACGCCTTTTTGGTGAGGCCCTTCACCATCTCTTGGAGTGGTTGCCCACCCTTCATGAAAACGCGCGCGCCGCACGTGCTGAATCCTTTGCCGGGACAAGCACTTTGCCTAAAGAGGAGCAGGAACGCCTTCTGGAGACAGCACGACGTCTTTTGGACGCGCCGCACCTAGCTCATCTTTTTGGGGAAGACGCCCTGCGTGAGGTGCCTGTGGCCGGAATAGTGGACGATACGCTCATCCGCGGGCGGGTTGACCTTTTGGTTTCGCGCGGGGACGAGATCATGATTATCGACTTCAAGAGCAGCCGACATCCACCTAAGGAGGCCCCTCAAGCTTACGTAGACCAGCTTGCCAGTTACCGACACCTTCTTGGGCCTCTTTATCCAGATAAGCACCTCACAACATGGATCCTGTGGACACACACGGGCGCCCTGCAAGAAATCTAAACCCCCTTGGCATTGTTCAAGAACCTGTTAAAATCACAGTCGTTACAATCAAATCGGAGGCACACTGTGCAAGAGCAAGAACTAAAGAAAAGAATTAGAGCGCTGCGTGAGTTTTATCAAAGTCTTGTGATTTACGGACTTGTCAACGCGGGCCTTATTATTGTGTGGGCCGTATCAGGGGGCGGTTATTTTTGGCCCATATGGGTCATTGTGGGCTGGGGCTTAGGTCTTGGTATTTCCGCAGTGTCCTTGGGGCTTCTTCCCCAACTTGGATCCTTGTTTCCCGTGTTTTCCCCCGACTGGGAAGACGAGCAACTGCGCAAGCACATGTCTAAGGGCAAGGCCGACGCGGCGGAAAAGCAGAGCGCGCCAAAAGCGGTGAAAAAGGACACGAAAGAAGAAGCGGTTTCTTAACACGCTTTCTCAAAACAAAAAAGCCCGCCCCTTTAAGGGGTGGGCTTTTTTTGCAACCACCTTCCGGCTTCAAGGAGGACCATGAAGTTTTTCCAGCAAATTGAAGGAGAAATGGTCGGAGCGGCGGGATTCGAACCCACGACCCTCACACCCCCAGCGTGATGCGCTACCAGGCTGCGCTACGCTCCGACGTGTCGGTAATATAAGGCGCAGCAAGGCGCTTGGCAAGCGTTTTTTCACACATCCTCTTACATGACTTAGGAGATCTTAAAACGCACAGGTACAACCACTTGCACGGGTCTACCTTGCTTATTCTCAAAACGCCACTTGCTAACCGCCAAGAGCGCACTTTCGTCAAGAATTGCCGCGCGTGTACTTTTGATAAGGGTTGCTTTCTCAACGGTGCCTTGGGCGCTCACAACCAGCCCGATGGTCGCAACCCCTTCCAACCTCTGGCGCTTTGCGCTTTCTGGGTAGTCAGGCTTGGGTGCAAACATAAGCTTGGGCGGCTGCGCTTCCTGGGTTCCCTGACTTATCTGTCCTGACAGCTGTGGAGGGGCGGCCTGGGTTTGAACTTCAGGCGTTTGCGCCATGGTCTCTCCCCTTGGCGCCTGCTTCTTTGAAACGGGTCGCCTCATGGGGCTTTCCTGGCTTGGCCGCGTTAATGTGGGGGCGGTATTAGAGACGCTCAGCTCTTGCACAGGATTGTCCTGGACAGCAGGTGAGACAAAAA
>JAIUNT010000006.1 GCA_020161545.1 Pseudomonadota bacterium | reverse complement strand
AGCACGGCCTGGCGCCACAGGGTGTCGATCAGGCTGCGCCGCGCCCGCAAGAGCCCTGCGGCTCCTAGGCAAAACAGGAGCGCTGCCACCACAAGATAGTGCGAAAGGTGAATCTCAAACATCTTTCACGCCCTCACCTAAGGGGATGGTGACAAGGCGCACACAGTCCTTAGGGTCCCGTGTGACCTGGGTGACGATATCCTGACGCTTCATGGTGGTTTTGCCACGCAGGCTCAGGACAATGGCCCCAATCATGGCCACCAGGAGCACAAGTCCGCATCCTTGGAACACGTAGGCGTAGTAGCGGTAAATGAGGGAGGCCAGGGCCTGGGTGTTACTCAAGAGGTCGGCAGGAGGAAGGGGCGCGCTCACGCTCTGCATGGCAAAGGGTGAGGATTTCCACACACTTCCAAAGAAGATGAACTCGCCCGCCAAAAGAAAGCCCACAAACCAGGTCAGTGGCAGTGCTTGGATCAGCTCTAAGCTGCCCTCAAGACCAGAAACGCCACTCACACGCCTGGCCAAGGGAGCCGCAACCCCGCACGCCACAAGCAGGAGGGTGAAGGAGGCAACCAGCGCTGGCGTCATGGGCAGGGCGTGCCCCGCAAAGGGTGCAAACAGAAGAGGCAATCCTCCAGACAGAAGAGCGGGCGTGAGGGTCAGCTCCAAAAAGAGCCACGACACCCCCCAATAAAGCCCCACAGCCACGGGTAAAAAGACGGCCATGTAGTACCCAAGGGCAAAAAGTCCCTGAAAAAACTCTTTCACACGTTTGGTTCTTTTCTGTGCCGCGGGTGGCGTCACGTCCAACATCATGACCACAAACAGGAAAAGCACAGCTACCGCGCCCACATAAACCACCACCAGAAGCATGGCCAGGAACTCAGCCCCCAGAAGAACAAACAGGGCGGCGGCGTTGAAAAAGGCAAGGATCAGGGACAAAACGCCGTGCACTGGATTGCGGGTAAAGACGACCCCTGCTGCGGACACGAGCAGCAAAAAGGAAAAGAAGTAAAATCCAAGTCCGTAAATCATTGGTGCAATTTTACTAAAAAACTAACCATACTATACCAGTCCCCTCTCTGTTGTGCCAGACCTCACCGGTAAGGCGCGTCACTTTCAATGTTTTGAGCCAAGATGGGCTCCCACCTGTCACCGTTATCCAAGAGCTTTTCTTTGTCATAGAAGAGCTCTTCCCGGGTGAATGTGCTGAACTCAAAGTTGGGCCCCTCCACAATGGCGTCCACGGGGCATGCCTCTTGGCACAGGCCACAGTAAATACACTTTGTCATATCAATGTCATAACGTACGGTACGCCGGCTTTGATCCTCGCGTGGGGCCCCTTCAATGGTAATGGCTTGGGCTGGGCACACGGCTTCACACAACTTGCACGAAATACACCTCTCCTCCCCAGTGTCATAGCGGCGCAGGGCATGTTGACCGCGAAAGCGTGGGCTGACGGGTCCTTTTTCATAAGGATAATTGAGGGTTACTTTGGGACGAAAGAAAGCGCGCAGGGTCAGGGCCATGCCAGAGAAAATCTCTTTAAGACCGAACGCTGAAAGGCGCAGAAGAAGCTGGCGCATGGGGTAGTCCTTTCGTTGATTTTCTAGGGTGCAAGGTCAAAGGCCACGAGCACGCCGGCTGTGCCCACAACCCACAGGAGTGAAAAGGGCAAAAAGACCTTCCATCCAAGACGCATGAGCTGATCGTAGCGGTACCGAGGCAGGGTCGCGCGCACCCACAAGAAGAGAAACAGCATAAAGGCGATCTTAAGGGCAAACCACACAAATCCCGGAATAAGGGTAAAGGGTGCGAAGGGCAAGGGAGGCAGCCACCCGCCCAAAAACAAGATACTCGTCATGGCGCTCATAAGGATCATGTTAGCGTATTCCCCCAAAAAGAAGAGGGCAAAGGGCATGGAGGAGTATTCAACGTTATATCCCGAGACAAGCTCAGCCTCAGCCTCAGGTAGGTCAAAGGGTGCGCGGTTTGTCTCAGCTAAGCTCGAGACAAAAAACACAACAAACATGGGGAATAAGGGCACGGCGAACCACACGGTACGCTGGGCTTCCACGATTTGACTCAGGTTCAAGGACCCTGCGCACATAAGGACCGTAATCATGACAAATCCGATGGAGACCTCGTAAGACACCATCTGGGCAGCCGAGCGCAGGGCGCCCAAAAACGCGTACTTGGAGTTACTGGCCCAGCCCGCAATGATGATGCCATAGACGCCCAGGGATGAGATGGCAAACAGGTACAAAACGCCCACGTTGATGTTGGCCAGTACAATCCCTTCATCAAAGGGGATCACAGCCCAGGCCATCATACTGAGGGCAAAGGTGAGAAGAGGCGCCACTAAAAAGAGCAGGGGGCTGGCATTTGTGGGAATGATGGTTTCTTTATGCAAAAGCTTGAGGGCGTCGGCAATGGGCTGCAAGAGTCCAAAAGGTCCCACAACGTTGGGGCCTTTGCGCAGCTGCATATAGCCAATGACCTTGCGCTCAGCGTAAGTGAGGTACGCGACACACAAAATAAGGGGTACCACGATCAAAAGAATGATGCCGGCTGTTTTCAAGGTTGGCCACAGGTAAGGCAAAAGGGCGTCAAGCATGGTGCGCGTCCTCCCGTTGGATGGCTTCGCACGCCGCCATGGTGGGCGAGGCGCGGGAAATCACATTGCCCATGTAGAGAGACGTACGGCTGCTGTGAAAGGCGCCTGGATCAAGGGCGGCGTGTACGTCTCCAAAGGTGCTCCATGGACGCGCCACCGCCTCTCCATTTGGCCCGAAAAGTGGATTGCGCTCAGTCATGCGCCCTCGCACACCTTGAAGGGTATCATATCCCAGAGGGTGGCCAAGGGCTGTTGCTAAATCCGCAATGATACGCCAGTCTGGCTTTGCAAAACCCGGTCCCTTCAGGCCTTGGTAAGCGCGTTGCACCATGCCGAGGGTATTAACGTAAGTGCCGTCTTTTTCGGTGTAGGCAAGGCTTGGCAAGACAACGTCTGCGCGCGCGGCGCCTTGGTCACCGTGGTGTCCTTGATAAATCACGAAGGCTTTGCCCAGCATGGACATGTCAATGTCGTCAGCACCCAATAAATACATGACATCGAGGTCGCCCCGTTTGGCAGCCTGGAGCATGAGAGAGGTGGACCAACCGTGGTTTGTGGGGACAAAGCCAATATCAAGGCCACCCACACGCGCGGCCGCTCGGTGGAGGACATTAAAGCCGTGCCAGTCGTCTCGTACAAGGTTATGGGCGTCCACAAAGGCGCGCACGCGTCCCAAAATGCCGGCGCCGTCCCGTCGCTCTAGGGCGCTTGTGCCCACAATGATGAAGGTATTGGGGTGGTCCTTCAGATCCTTTGCCCAGGGGTGCTTGCCTGAAATAAGGGCGTCAAGGGTCCCAGGGTCATCACCTAAATCAGTGACGGGAAAGGTGAGCGCTCTTTTCTTATCAAGGGGTGTGCCAAGATAGGCCACTTCAAAGCCGCCTTGATTGAAGCGGGTGCGTAGACGCGCGGCCAAAAGGGGCGCCTCTGCCCGCAGGTCCGCGTCGATAATCAGACAGCGCGTTGCTTGGGAAAAAGCGCTCAAGGGTGTGTTAAAAAGATAGCTGGCGCGTGAAGCGGGCTCCAGGTGCGCGCTGTCCTGCCGGCAATCCGTATGGGGCGATCCTAAGGCGTCCATGAGGTCAAGCAGGCTCGTCATGGCCTCAACGTCAACTAAATCCCCGGCAATGGCGCCGATTTTGGAGCCGTGAGTTCCATGGAGTTTCCCTTTGATCGCCTCGAAGGCGTCCTCCCAGGAGGCGGGCTCAAGGCGACCGTTTTCGCCCCGAACGTAAGGACGATCAAGGCGCTGCAGGCGCAGGCCGTCACAGGAAAAGCGGGAGCGGTCTGAAAGCCACTCCTCATTCACGTCTTCGTTGAGGCGCGGCATAATGCGCTCGACAACACCGTGGGCGCTGTCGATGCGAATGGCGCTGCCAAGGGCGTCCAGGACGTCAATGGAAGGCGTTTTTGTCAGCTCCCACGGGCGCCCACGAAAGGCATAGGGACGGGACGTGAGGGCGCCGACGGGACACAAGTCAATGATATTGCCGGAAAGTTCGCTGGTTAAGGGGCGATCCAGGAAGCTCTCAATCTGGGCGTCCTCACCGCGTCCCGTTGTGGCAAGTTCGCCCACACCAGCCACGCCCTGCAGGAAGCGTACGCATCTTGTGCAGTGGATGCACCGGGTCATCTCGGTCTTCACAAGGGGTCCCATGTGTTTGGGGGGCACCGCGCGCTTGTCTTCCTCATAGCGGCTCGACCCACATCCGTAGGACATGGTGATGTCTTGTAGATCACACTCCCCGCCCTGGTCGCAAATGGGGCAGTCCAAGGGATGGTTGATGAGCAAGAATTCCAACACGCCTTCGCGCGCCTTTTTCACCATGGGGGTGGTTGTGCGAATGACCATGCCTTCGCTCACAGGCATGGCACAGCTGGCGATGGGTTTGGGAGCACCCTGCATTTCCACAAGGCACATGCGGCAGTTGCCTGCGATATCTAGGCGCTCATGGTAACAGAAAACAGGGATTTCAATACCAGCGACGCGCGCGGCCTGCAAGACCGTCATGCCGGCGGGCACCTCTATCTCTTGACCGTCAAAGATCATCTTTGGCATGGCGTTTTCTCTTTCTCCTGTTTAGGCCGCTTTGCGAATGCGCTCCACCAAGAGCGGGCGGAAATGTCGCAAAAGCCCTTGCACGGGCCAGGCGGCCGCGTCCCCAAGGGCACAAATGGTGCGTCCTTCAATCTGATACGAAATGTCTTCAAGTTTATCGATGTCGGCCAGGGTTGCTTTACCTTCTATGATGCGCGTAAGAAGGCGCCACATCCAGCCGGTGCCTTCACGGCACGGCGTGCACTGGCCACAGCTTTCGTGCATGTAAAAGCGCGACAGGCGCGCAATGGCACGCACAACGTCCGTGGATTTGTCCATGACGATGACGGCCGCCGTGCCAAGACCACTTTTCACAGCCGACAGGGCTGCAAAGTCCATGGTCACACTTTCACAGATTTCTTTGGGGAGCAAAGGCACGGACGACCCGCCTGGAATGACGGCCAATAGATTATCCCATCCACCCCGCACGCCGCCTGCATGTGTATCAATGAGGGTGCGCAGCGGTATGCCGAGTTCCTCTTCCACATTACAAGGTGTATTCACGTGACCTGAGATGCAAAAGATTTTTGTGCCGGCGGAGTCTTTGACGCCAAGGCCCGCAAACCACGCAGGGCCACGGCGCAAAATGGTGGGTACAACGGCAATACTTTCCACGTTATTGATGATGGTAGGGCATCCGTAAAGACCTGAAATGGCGGGAAAAGGTGGCTTTAAGCGGGGAAGGCCTTTTCCGCCCTCAAGGCTTGAGAGCTGCGCCGTTTCCTCGCCGCAGATATAAGCGCCCGCGCCCCGGTGTACATAAAGATCAAAGTCCCATCCCGACTTGGCCGCATTCTTGCCCAAAAGTCTTGCCTTATAGGCTTCGTCAATGGCCGCTTGAAGGTGCTGGGCTTCTTTATAAAACTCGCCGCGAATATAGATGTATCCCGTGTGCGCATTGATGGCAAAGCCGGCGATCAGGGCGCCCTCAATGAGCTTATGGGGCTCAAAGCGCAAGATGTCGCGGTCTTTACAGGTGCCGGGCTCACTTTCGTCGGCATTAATCACAAGATAATGGGGAAACTTTCCAGGCTTTGGCATAAAGGACCATTTGCGTCCCGTGGAAAACCCAGCGCCCCCGCGCCCGCGAAGGCCTGAGGCGATCATTTCTTCAATGATGGTCTCACGTCCTTTGGCAATGAGGGTATCCGTCCCTTCCCAATCACCACGCTTTCTAGCGCCTGCTAGCTCCCAAGACTCTTTGCCGTAGAGATTTTTAAAGATACGGTCCTCGTCCTTAAGCATGATTGCCCTCCTTAGAAGGGGTATGGGGAGCAGACCCCTGGCGCCGGAGCGCCGAGTCCTTGAAGGGGGGCTCTTTACCTGCGGCCAGAGCGTCCAAAAGGGCGGCCGTTGAGGCCGCGTCCAGGTCCTCATAGACGTCGTTATTAATCTGCACGAGGGGCGCGTTCACGCATCCTCCTAAGCACTCCACCTCACAGACCTGGAAAACGTCCGGGCCATAGTGGGCGGCTTTTGCCTCACACGTGGCAAGAACTGCGTCGCTGCCGCGCAGCCAACAAGGGGTCGTGGTGCATACCTGAAGGTGATGCTTTCCCTTGGGCGCGAGGTTATACATGGTGTAGAAGCTCGCCACTTCCCACACCTGGAGAGGGGTCATGTGCAAAAGACCCGCCACAACCTCAATGGCCTCGCGCGACACCCAGCCTTCTTGGCCCTGCACCAGGTGAAGGGCCTCCATGACGGCACTCTTGTCGCGCCCATCGGGATACTTTGCGCGCGCGGCCTCTAGGGCCTGAGCGTTTTCTTTTGTAAAGGCAAAGGGCTGTCCCGCGTCCTGCATGCGCCGCTTCATCGGTCAATCTCCCCAAATACGATGTCCATGGAGCCGATGATGGCCGGAATATCCGCCAACATATGCTTGCGTGCCATAAAGTCCATGCCCTGCATAAACGCAAATCCTGGTGCGCGGATTTTACATCGGTACGGCTTGTTGGTGCCGTCGGCCACAAGATAAACCCCAAACTCGCCCTTGGGCGCCTCCACGGCTGTGTAGGTTTCCCCCGCGCTCACATGGTACCCTTCTGTGTACAACTTGAAGTGGTGAATGAGCGCCTCCATATCATGCTTCATCTGCGCACGTGAGGGAGGTGCGACCTTCAAGTTATCGGTCATCACAGGTCCCTCAGGCATGTGGGCGAGGCACTGCTCAATGATGCGCACACTCTGGCGCAGCTCTTCCACACGCACAAGATAGCGGTCATAGCAGTCGCCGTGCTTACCCACGGGCACATCAAAATCAATGCGGTCATAGGCGTCGTAGGGGTGGGCGCGGCGTAGATCCCAGGCAATGTTGGAGGCGCGCAGCATGGGGCCTGAAAAACCCCACTCAATGGCTTGATCTTTGGTGACAACACCAATATCAACGGTGCGCTGTTTAAAGATGCGGTTCTCGGTGAGAAGGCCCTCCATGTCGTCAATGGACTTGGGATAGGACTGGATAAAGTCGAAGATGTCCTCAAGCAGGCCATCGGGCACGTCCTGGGCCACGCCCCCTGGACGGAAATAGTTTGCGTGGAGGCGCGCACCACATGCCCGCTCGCAAAAGACCATGATCTTTTCACGGTCCTCAAACCCCCACAAAAGAGGGGTCATGGCGCCCACGTCAAGGGCGTAGGTCGTCAGGTTCAAGATGTGGTTCATGATGCGGGAAAGCTCCGCAAACATAACGCGGATGTACTGGGCACGCGCGGGCACCGCGAGTCCGAGGAGCTTTTCCACCGCCAAAGCAAAGGCATGCTCTTGGCACATGGGCGCCACGTAGTCTAGGCGATCAAAATAAGGCAGGGCTTGAAGATAAGTCTTATCCTCGATGAGCTTTTCTGTACCCCGGTGCAAAAGGCCAATGTGGGGATCGGCGCGCTCGATCACCTCGCCTTCCATCTCCAGCACAAGGCGCAGAACGCCGTGGGCGGCAGGGTGCTGAGGGCCAAAGTTAATAGTATGGGTTTGGGAGACTGATTTTGCCATGACTACATCTCCTGGGTCGCTTTTTCATCCCCGGGAAGGACGGGGGCAGCTGGCGTCATCCCTTCCCAAGGGCTGAGGAAATCAAAGGAGCGGTAGGCTTGCGGCAGGTCGACGGGCTCATAAATGACGCGTCCTTCCACGGCGTCATAGCGCACCTGGGTGTGGCCAGTCACAGGGAAATCCTTACGCAGGGGATGCCCCTCAAAGACATAATCCGTCAGAATACGCCGCAGATCCGGATGCCCCTCAAAGGGGATACCAAACATATCCCAAACCTCACGTTCATACCAATTGGCTGCCTTAAAAAGGGAGGAGGCTGTGGGGACACTTTCGTCCTGTGCGACCGCAACTTTCACACGGATGCGCTTGTTATGGCGGTGGCTCAAGAGATGATATACCACCTCAAAGCGCTGGGCGCGGGTGGGGTAATCGGCTGCGCAGATGTCCGTGAGTTGACGAAAGCCTAAGGGCGGGTGGTCGCGCAAAAACGTGAGGGCCTCAATGATATCGCTTGTTTTCACAAACAAGGTCAGCTCACCTAAGTGCACCTCGCTACGAATAAGAGAGGCGCGCAGGTTCAAGCGAAGAATAGTCTCAATGTCGTGGAGTGTTCGCTTCTGCACGGTCCTATCCAATCACAAAATGTTTGGGTTGGCGAATCTTGCGTTGTAGCTGGGTGATGCCGTAAAGCAGGGCTTCAGCCGAAGGGGGGCATCCTGGCACGTACACGTCCACGGGCACAATGCGGTCACACCCGCGCACAACGGAATAGGAATAGTGGTAGTATCCGCCTCCATTGGCGCACGATCCCATGGACAAAACCCAGCGTGGTTCGGCCATTTGGTCATAGACCTTGCGCAAAGCCGGGGCCATTTTGTTGGTGAGGGTTCCCGCAACAATCATGAGATCCGACTGGCGGGGGCTTGGACGAAACACAACGCCCAAGCGGTCCAAGTCATAGCGGCTGGCGGCCGCCTGCATCATCTCAACGGCACAGCACGCAAGGCCAAAGGTCATGGGCCAGAGGGACCCGGCCCTGGCCCAGGCCACAACCTCGTCCACGCGTCCCAGCAAAAAGCCGCGGTTTTGTGCGCCTTCAAAGACGGATTTTGCAAAATCGTCCTCGCTCACCCCGTCCGGTAAGGCGGGGAGGATGCTCTTATCTATTCCCAATCGAGAGCCCCTTTCTTCCATTCATAGGCAAAGCCTGCGGTCAAAATCCCTAAAAAGATGATCATGGACCAAAAACCAAAAAGTCCCACCTCCGATAAGGAGATGGACCAAGGAAACAAGAAGGCGACTTCAAGGTCAAAGATGATGAAAAGGATCGCCACCAGGTAGTATCTGACATTAAAACGGCTGCGCGGCGCTTCAAAGGGTTCAAAGCCGCACTCATAGGGAGAGAGTTTTTCCGCGTCAGGTCGCTTGGGGCCGCGCAGCCAGCCAAGGAAGATCAAAAGCGCGGAAAAGCCCACGGCAATAAAGAGAAAGATCAAGATGGGCACGTATTCTTGCAACAGACCCATATCCACCGTGTCCGCTCCCATGGATGATTCCTCAAAGATTTATCTTAAACAATGCCGTATTCTAACGCCATTTTCATCAAAGGCATAGGGTCTCTTAAGTTTAAAGAAAATCTTTTCTTAAGAGTGTTGCGCGCGCGTGATGCACAAGTGCGCGGGGCTGTCTTGCATGAATGTGCTGATGTGAGGTAAAGTGTTTCAACTTATTTCAAAAAAACGGGAGAGGCCTTGTGGGTTCAAAGTTGTTAAGCACGATTGCAGTTGGCGTGTTCTTTGCCAGTGGGGTGGGCGTATGGTCGGCCATGTCGGAGGAACAAACCAAAGAGGTGCAAGGTGTGGTGAAAGACTATCTTGCAAAAAACCCAGAAGCTGTCGCCCAAGCACTTGTGGCCTTTCAAGAAAACCAAGCCAAGGCCCGCCAAGACAGTGCAAGTACCGCCATTCAAAAAAACAAGGCAGGCCTTGAGGCAAAGCCTGACGACGCTGTTCTGGGTAATCCCAAGGGGACACAGGTGATGGTGGCATTTCTAGATCCATTTTGTGGGCACTGCCGGGCTTTCCATAAGGTCATGGATGAGGCGGTGGAGAAGGAGCCTCAGCTTAAGATTATTGTGAAAGGAATTCCCATTTTTGGGGAGCCATCCCTTTTGGCTGTTAAAGCCCTCATGGCGGCAGGCCGCCAAGGTCTCTACAAACAAGCCAGCGCCCTCATGGATCAGGCAGATCCCAAGCAAACCCTTGACGACATCACCACAAGCTTTGAAACCATCCAAGGTTTTGATAAAAGTAGGTTTCAAAAGGACATGGCAAGCGATGGATTGATGAAATCTCTCAAAGGAACCATTGATTTGGCTGAGAAAATTGGTGTTAATGCAACGCCGACACTCGTTGTCAATGGACGCTTTATTGAGGGGGGCATGCCCTACGGCGCCCTCAAAGAGCTCCTTGCCCAGAAGGCTTGAGAACCAATATTTTATGCGAGTCCAGCGTATTTATGGTATAATGAATGGTTGGTAGGAAATTGGCTTTTTTTATAAAGGGCCTCAGATACAAGAGGAGAAAAACAGATGAGTGTTGTACATGTCAGTGATGAGGCGTTCTCGAAAGAAGTGCTTGATCATGAAGGACTTGTGTTGGTTGATTTCTGGGCTCAGTGGTGCGGACCATGTCGCGCCATAGCGCCTCTTTTAGATCAACTTGCTGAAAAATATGGCGAAAAAGTTAAAATTTGTAAGGTGGATATTGATAAGAATCCTGAGTCCCCGTCCCAGTACGGTGTGCGCAGTATTCCCACTCTTCTTCTTTTTCAAAAAGGGCAAAATGTGGGCCAACAAGTGGGCGCGCTCCCTATGCCAGCCCTAGAGGCTTGGTTGGGGCAACATCTTTCTTAAGATACCCTTCACGCACATTGTCCAAAAAATAAAAAAAGCGGGGGCCTCATGGGACATAAATCCAAGACGACATTTCTTGATGTGATGCAGACAAAGGGTCAGCAAAAGGCTGACCCTTTGCAGATGGCCAAGGGCCTGATGCAGCTGGGCGAACAGTTCCAGCGCACTGCCATGGAATATGCCCGCGAGATGTGCGAGAAGTCCATCTCTCCCCCTGAGCCTGATCCCCTTGATCCCGTGACCATCACAAAGGCTTTCGTTGAGGCAGGTCTTAAGATCGCCCAGAACCCCCGTAATCTTTTGGAGGCCAATGCCGCTTACATGCAAGGTTGCGCGCGTCTGTGGCAGTCTGCTCTGACCCACGCAGCTCACCCGGATCAAGCACTCACGCAAGTGGTTGAGACACCCAAGGGGGATAAGCGCTTCTCCCAAGAGGCCTGGACGACCAATCCTGGCTTTGACTTTATGAAACAGCATTATCTTTTGTGGGACCGTTGGGTGCGTCAGGTGTCAGGTAATATTGATGGTCTTGATCCTAAGGTTGCCAAAAGGGTCGGCTTTTTCTCCCAACAAATTTCCAACGCCATGGCCCCTACCAATTATTTTTGGGGAAATCCTGAGGCCATGAAGGAAAGTCTTGAGACCCATGGACAGTCTCTGATTCAAGGTATTTCTAACTTTTTCAAGGATCTTGAGGAAGGGAAAGGCCGCTTGAATATCTCCATGGTGGAACGTGGTCATTTCCGTGTGGGCGAGAACATCGCCACAACACCCGGGAAGGTGGTCTTTCAAAACGAGCTCATTCAGCTGATTCAGTACGCACCCACCACCAAAGAGGTCTACCGTGTGCCGATTCTTCTTGTGCCTCCTTGCATCAACAAATTCTATATCTTTGATTTGCGTCCCGAGAGCTCCTTTGTGCGCTGGCTCCTTGATAAGGGATGGACGGTTTTTGTCGTGTCTTGGGTCAATCCCCAAGATGATAGACTGGCCCACAAAACCTTTGAAGACTATGTGCTTCAAGGCGTTGGTGCGGCCCTTGAGGCCATGGTAAAGATCACCGGCGAGCCTCAAGTCAACGCCCTTGGTTTTTGTATCGGCGGGAACTTCCTCACGGCCTACAGCGCGTACCGTGCCAAGGATAAGGACAACCCCCTTAAAAGCACGACATTTCTGGCGACACTGTTTGATTTTGAAGACGCGGGTGACTTGAAGATCTTCATCGATGAAGAGCAGCTGTCCAAAATGGAACAGGCCATGAAAAACTGGGGCTACTTTGACGGACGGGTGCTGGCGAAAACCTTTAATTTGCTGCGTTCCAATGACCTCATTTGGTCCTTTGTTGTGAACAACTATCTGATGGGTAAAGAGCCCATGGCCTTTGACCTTCTCTATTGGAATTCCGATTATACCAATCTGCCGGCGGCTATGTACGCTTATTACCTGCGTAATATGTTCCTTGAAAATAAGCTGATCAAGCCAGGCGCGCTCACCCTTGGGGGGCGCAAGATTGATTTGAGGGACGTCAAGGTGCCAAGCTTCATCCTAAGCACGCGTGAGGATCACATTGCACCCTGGCAATGCGGGTATGCGGGCGCAAAAGTCTTGGGCGGACCCACAACCTTTGTCCTAGGTGGTTCGGGCCACGTGGCCGGTATCTTTAACCACCCGTCTAAGAATAAGTACGCGTACTGGACGGGAAAGATCCTTCAAAAAGGAGCACAGGATTGGTTGGACGTAGCCCAGTCCCATGCGGGATCCTGGTGGACAGCCTGGGAGACGTGGCTCACGTCCCACGGGGGGGATAAGATCCCAGCGCGCACGCCCGGCACCAAGGCGTTTCCGGCCCTTGCAGACGCCCCAGGAACTTATGTGAAATAAAAAAGCGCACAAGGGTGCGTGAGGCAAGGAGCAAGCAGTGCCCTTTTTTTCCCGTTTTCGGCGCATCATCGCCCTCACGTATGGCGTAATTTTCTTTTGCGCGTCAGCGCTTTTCTGGGTGCTGTATAAGGAGAATTTTGAAGGACGTCTGTCCTCACTGCGCCTACGCCTCGTGGATCAGTCCCAGGCTCTCGATTATTTACTGCGCATTCGCTATGACGCCGTGAACGGCATGCGCATCCAAGCTGAAGACTTTATGCGCACGCCTTTTCATTTTTCAGATCTGTCGGATATTGCCCTTAAAAATGGACCAGATCGTACTTACTTTCACCTGGACGTTCCCCACACCCACTTTCAAATGGTGGGCAATATCACAGGACAAGGATCTCTTGAGCAAGTACCACCCGAAAAATGGCAAGAGATTCGCATGGCCTACAGCCTCAATCCTCTGTTTAAGGTGATCAAAGAGAACATTAAGTCGACGGCGTCCTTGCGCTACGTTTCACAAAAAGGCTTTATGAATGTGTATCCTTGGCGCGCAGCCATTCATGAGAGATACAGTGCAGACCTATTGGGCAGAGAAGCATTCCAAGGCGCGCTTCCCCACAAAAATCCTAAACGCGACATTTTTTGGACAGATGCTTTTTTGATGCCCGGCAGTGACGAACTCATGCAGACATGCGGCGCACCCGTCTATCATGGGAACACTTTTTTGGGTGTGGTGACCTTGGACTTTACACTCGAAGCTGTGGATTACTTCATCGACAGTATCTACTACCGTAATGGACGGTTATTGGTTGTCAATGACCGCGGGACCGTTGTGTCAGATACCGACGATGATAACGAGCGCACGCACCTTGTGCGTGCGGCCAGCATCTTGCCCCCGGAGCTGACACTAGAGCAAATCCTAGCCCAAGAAGAACATAGCCTCAACAAACTCAAGGGATACTGGGTGTACCGGGCACGAACAGACTTTGCGCCTTGGAACGTTATTTTCTATATCAATGCGGCGGATTTGGGCCTTGCAACGCTCCTGCATGTGGGGCCAAGTGTGCTATTCGTGCTGATCTTTGGCATGCTGTTTTTGCTGTTTACCAACAAGCTCATTGGGCGTGAGTTCATCACCCCCACCCACAACCTTGTGAGCCACATTATGGGGCAGGGCAAGGATGATGTGGAGGTTGTCTATCCCACCATTCAAGATCCCTGGAAGAGTTGGTTCGAGGCGGTGTCGTCAGTGTTTGAGCAAAACAGAGCCCTTGTTTTAAAGCTTGAAGATCACATTCATACCCTAGACGCCCGTGTTCAAGAACGTACACAGGAAATTTCAAAGAAAAACCAAGAACTTCAAAAAGCCATTGTGAACCTACGTAAGGCCCAGCAACAGATCATTGTGCAGGAAAAACTGGCTGGCCTTGGCTCCATCACAGCCGGCATTGCCCATGAGATCAAAAATCCTTTGAATTTCATCATTAACTTTGCCCAAGTCTGTCAGGAGTTTGCCCAGGAGATTACCCAGCTTCTCCATAACGTCGTGCGCGGCCACATCTCCACAGCGCAAAAGGAGTCCTTTGAAGAGCTCCTTGAGATGCTGACAGACAACCTTAAGCGCATTAATCTGCATGCCAACCGTGCAGACTCCATCGTTAAAAGTATGCTGACCCACGCCAAGGGGGGAAGCGATGAAGAACAGCATACGGATATCAATCGGTTGCTTGAGGAAAACGTGACCTTGGCCATTGCTGCCTTTCGCTCCAAAGGGACGCCGCCCCGTGTGGAGATGGAGCTTGCGGGCGTCTTAGAGGCGACCGTTTACAGGCAAGCGCTGGGACGTGTGCTTCTCAACATGATTCACAACGCATGTTACGCACTCCAGCAAAAACGTAATCTTTTAGGGACAACCTTCGAGCCTGTGTTGACGCTCAAGACCCAAGACTTTGGGGATAGCTTTGAGGTGCAGATTGAAGACAACGGGCCTGGGATGAGTGAGAGCGTGCAAAAGAAGATCTTTGATCCATTCTTCACCACGAAACCGGCGGGTAGTGGCACTGGGCTTGGGCTATCGCTCAGTTATGATATCATAGTGAATCAGCACCATGGTACTTTAAGTGTGGAGAGCCAAGAAGGCGCATTCACACGTTTTATCATGAAGATCCCAAAGAAAACATTTGAGCAGGAAGATAACCGTGACCTCACAAGAAAAGCTTGAAAAACTTCGCGCTCTCATGGGCAAACAGGGAATTGATGCACTCCTTGTCCCCCATACGGACGCCCACCGCCATGAGTTTTTGCCCCCTCAGTCCAGGGATATTGCTTGGCTTACGGGTTTTGAAGGGTCGGCTGGCCTTGTGGTGGTGTTTGAGAAGACGGCTGTTCTTTTTGTGGACGGACGTTATACGCTCCAGGCAAAGGCCCAGGTTGATCCCCACCTCTTTCAAATCCTACCCCTGACCATGGCGGCGCTCAAAGAATGTTTAAAGAGCGCGCCCCATAAGGGGGTTTTGGGGTTTGATCCCTGGCGCGTGAGCGTGCGCGAAGCCCAGCGGTATGAAGCCCTTTGTGGCCAAGTCGGCTGGCTCTTCAAGCCACATAGAGGAACCAAGGCGCCAATGGCGCGGGTGTGGCAAAAGCGCCCCCACCAGCCCTTGGCCATGCTTGAGACCCACGACGTGCGCTTTGCGGGTCTTTCTGTTCAGGAGAAACTGAGCAAGGTGGCTCTCAACCTCATGGAAGAAAATCTAGACGCCTGTCTTTTGACCCTGGGGGAATCCCTGTGTTGGTGTTTGAACCTGCGCGGTCAGGACGTGGACTTTTCCCCCCTTATTGAAGGCTATGCGTTTGTGTGGCGTGATGGATCTGTTGACCTGTTCGTAGATCTTCGTAAAGTTTCGGATGCTCTCCAAAAAAACCTGCATAAGCAAAACGTACGGGTGCACCCATACGGGGATTTTGCTGACTTTGCCAAAAGTCACATGATTCATAAAAAAGTGCTCCTTGACCCAGCAAGCGCGTCAGCGGCTTGTTTGACACTTCTCAAGCGCGTAGGCGCCCAAGTGAAAGAGGGGCAAGACCCCTGTCTTTTGCCTAAGGCGTGTAAAAACCCACAAGAAATCGCAGGTGCCAAATCCGCCCATGTGAAGGACGGCGTCGCCATTGTGCGGACTCTTTTTTGGTTGGATCAAGCCATGGGGGCGGGCAGCCAGGTGCACGAAAGTGATGTTTCAAAGCGCCTTCTTATGGAGCGCGCACGCCAAAGTGACTTTAAAGGACCGAGCTTTGAAACCATCGCAGGCTCGGGCCCCAACGGGGCCATCGTCCACTACAGGGTGACGCCTCAAACAGACCGCGTGCTTCAAAAGGGAGATTTGCTGCTCATTGATTCGGGGGGGCAGTATCTGGACGGCACGACCGACGTGACGCGCACCCTTACGTGGGGGCGGTGTGATGACGGACATATCAAGGCCAATGTGACCCGGGTGCTCAAAGGCCATATTGCCCTGGCAACGGTGCGCTTTCCCAAGGGTACAACAGGTCACCAACTGGACGCCCTTGCCCGCGCGCCACTGTGGCAGGTGGGCCTTGACTATGCCCATGGGACCGGGCACGGGGTGGGGAGTTACCTTGGTGTACACGAGGGCCCTCAAAGCATTTCAACCGCCTGGAAAGACGTGGCTTTAGAGGAGGGTATGATTGTTTCCAATGAGCCTGGCTACTATAAAGAAGGCCACTACGGCGTGCGTTTAGAGGGTATGCAGTTTGTGCGCGCAAGCACAAGTTATGACGGATTCTTTACCTTTGAAATGCTAACTCTTGTGCCCTTTGATACGGCTCTTTTGGACGTGAGTCTTCTCACATTTGGTGAGAGGGAGTGGCTCAATGCCTACCATGCCCTTGTCTTTGATCAACTGGCGCCGCACCTGGATTCCCAAGAAAAGGTGTTGCTGGAGGCCAAAACAAGACCTCTTTAAATTACTCCATGCGCCTGCGAAACAGCCACAGCGCAGCCATGAGCGTGCACAGAGCAATGAGAAAATTGGGCCACGTGTACTGCGCCACCAGGGGTGCTGGCAGGTCCTTGAGGAAAAGCCCTTTAGAGACGATCAGAAAGTGCTTTAAGGGTGAGAGCTCAGACAAGTACTGGAGAAACATGGGCATGTTCTCAACGGGCGTTGCAAAGCCTGAGATGGTGACCGCAGGCACCATATAGACAAAGGTGCCAAGGACCACTTGCTGTTGGGTTTTGCACATGGAGGAGATGAAAAGCCCAATCCCCACAATGGACAAAAGAAAGATCAGCATGCTCCAAAAAAAGAGCATCAGTGACCCCTGAAACTCCACGCCGAAGAAAAAGACCACAAGGAAAAGAATCACGTAACTCTCAAGAAACGCAAGCCCGAGGGCAGGTAAAGTTTTACCCGTTAGGATTTGAATGGAGGAGACGGGCGACACAAGCAACTGTTCAAAGGTGCCAAGTTCGCGCTCTCTTGCAATGGCAAGGGAAGTGAGGGAAAGCGCAATGACCTGTCCAAGAATGGCCACCAAACAAGGCAGGGTAAACCACATGTACTCTAAATTGGGATTGAACCAGTGCCGGACCACAAGGGTTGATGGGGCCAGAAGCACACCGCGCTCCTTGGCGAACTCTTGGTTGTAGGTGTTTACAATTTCGTTGAGATAGCCCGTCATGATGGAGGCTGTATTAGAGCGACGTCCATCAAGAATCACCTGGAATTTTCCGCTTTCCCCGTTCATAACGCGGCGGGAGAAGTCCGATGGAAAGTGAATACCTACTAAGGCTTTTTGGTTATTGATGTGACTCTCTATGTCCTGGGTATTATCGGGGTTTAAAACCTTACGGATGAGGCGGGGGGACGCGGAGATACGTTGTACAAGCTCCCGTGCAACAGGTCCTTGGTCCTCATTGAGAATGCTAATGGTTGTGTTCTTCACCTCCAAAGTTGCGGCAAAGGAGAAAAGGAACAGCTGCAAAAGGGGAGGCATAATCAGGACCATGCGCGTCTTTTTGTCGCGCCAAACTGAAAGAAATTCTTTGATGAGGATGGCTCTGATGGCAGTTAACATTAATCAATCCTCTTACGTGTCATCTTTATAAGAAAAATCACAAAGACGGTGCCAATGGTAAAAATACCAACACAGTCAACAAGAATCAGTCTGGGCAAGTCACCGGCCAGGAAAATGGTTTGGAGGATGCTAACCAAATAGCGCGCGGGCAAAAGAGATGAAACCAGGCGCAAAATTGCGGGCATCCCACTGATTTCAAAAATAAATCCAGACAGCATGAAGGCGGGCAGGTAGGCCGTATACAAGGCCATTTGAGAGGCAACATATTGATTGCGCGCCGCCGTTGAGATGAGAAGGCCTAGGCTGAGCGCCGCGTATAAAAACACACTGGTCACCAGCAACAGTAAGATAAGCGATCCTCGAAAGGGTACGTCAAAGATGTAGATGGATAAAAAGACGCACACGGACATGGAGCAAAGACCCAAGAAGAAATAGGGAATGAGCTTGCCGATGATGATCTCAAAGATGGTGATGGGGGTGGACATGAGGGCTTCCATGGTACCGCGCTCCCACTCCCTGGCCACAACCAAGGCCGTTAAGAGGGTACCAATAATGGTCATGATAAGGGCAATGGAGCCGGGCAGGAGAAAGTAGCGGCTGATGCTGGCGGGGTTATACCACACACGCGCTTGAATCTGGACGGGGGGCGTAAGCTCCTCTCCACGCGCGCGCATGCGCTGATCAAGCCAGATTTGCCATGCGGCCTGTATGTAGTTTGAAAGCAGTCCCGATGTGTTGGGTTTGCTGCCATCGGTGATGATTTGAATGGGCGCTGGCGATTTGCCAGACGCACTTCTCATCTCGTAGTTACTGGGTCCGATGATCAGAACGTCCACGGCCTCGGACATAATCAACTCGGCGGCCTTGTGGCGGGAGGTGTCCACGCGCACGACTTCAAAGTACGGAGACTGTTGAAAGGAGGCGATAAAGTCATCAACATCCGCGCTTGGATCCTCCATCACAACGCCGATGCGGGCGTGTTTGGGGTCAAGGGAAACGCCGTATCCAAACAAAAACATCAGCATGAGGGGAAACACAAAAGCAATGAGAATACTGCTGGGATCGCGCACGATCTGGTACATCTCCTTGATGACCAGGGCACGCACACGGCGCAGATTGATATCAGGAAGAAAGGGGATTTTCTTTGTCATATCTTTGTATCAACTCTATGAATGTATCTTCAAGACTCGGAACATGATCAGGTGTTGTGCGCGCCATCTCCTTTAGCTCGTCAGGGCTTCCCAGGGCGATCATTTTGCCTCGGTAAATCAAACACGCCCGGTCACAAAATTCCGCCTCATCCAAAAAGTGCGTCGTGACCATCACCGTCACACCTTTTTCAACCATGCCATTGATGTGCAGCCAGAACTCGCGCCGGGTAATGGGGTCCACGCCGGAGGTGGGTTCATCTAAGAAGAGGATCTCGGGCCTGTGCATGACGGAACAGGCAAGGGCCAAGCGCTGCTTAAACCCAAGGGGGAGGGTCTGGGCGGCCGTGTCAAGGTAGGGGGTGAGCTCAAAGGTCTCAACCATGGCGTTGATTTCATTGGTTTGCTCTTTGCCGTAAAGGCCGTAAGCGCCTGAAAAAAAGTCAAGGTTCTGTTTCACGCTCAAATCGCCATAAAGAGAGAACTTCTGGGCCATGTATCCGATGCGGCGCTTGGCCAGGGCGTTGGCCGTACGCATGGTGCGCCCAAACACAAGGGCGCGCCCATCGGTGGGGGTGAGAAGCCCACACAGCATCTTAAAGGTTGTCGACTTGCCAGCGCCATTCGGTCCCAAGAAACCAAAGATTTCGCCGGGTTTGATCTGAAAATTCACGTGGGAAACCGCGGTAAAGGCCCCAAAGCGTTTGGTAAGGTCCTGGGCAGAGATAACGCTTTCATCGGACGCAGGCAGAGGCGGGATGAGGGAGGCAAGAATTGACTTGCGCTCCTTAATGCCTCCCAAAATATCCAGAAAAGCGTCCTCAAAGTGGGGCTGGCTCGGGACCCATTCTTGAGGTTTTTCAGGAGTCTGGATGTCAGCAGGCGTGGCGCCTTGTTTTAGGAGTACTCGTAAGCCCTTACCTTGAATCAGGCCGTCCATAAGGACGGGGGCTTCTAGTATCTTTTGTAAAACCAAACGTTTATTCTGGACAGGATGTGCTGTTTGGAAAACACGCCCCTCCATGCGCTGGGTGAGGGTTTGCGGGGTGCCCGTATAAAGAAGACGCCCCTCGTTGAGGACCAGAACATCATCGCACAGTTGCGCCTCATCCAAATAAGCCGTGCTCCACACAACGGTTGTGCCGTTTTGGGTAAAGGCCTTCACCATGGCCCAAAGATCGCGTCTTGACAGGGGATCCACGCCCACGCTGGGCTCATCAAGCAGAAGAATCTTTGGCTCTTTTAAAAGGGCGCACGCAAGGCCCAGCTTTTGCTTCATACCCCCAGACAAATTGCCAGCAAACCTATCTTTGAAAGGACCAAGTCGCGTGAAGGCATAAAAGGTCTCAAAGGTCTCTTTAAGCTTACTTTTTGGAAGGCCCTTGAGTTGCGCATGGAGGATCAGATTTTCTTCAACGCTTAGATCCTCATAAAGACCAAATTTTTGTGGCATATAGCCAAGGGTTGTTTGAATTTGGGGCGCCTGGGTCTGGGTGTTGAGGCCCCGCACGAGAATGTCTCCAGTGGTGGGGATAAAAAGGCCTGCAATGAGGCGCAAAAGCGTTGTTTTTCCAGCGCCGTCTGGACCCACAACGCCCGTGATGCGGCCAGGTTCAATGCGGGCCTCGATGTCGCGAAGGGCCGTGATTTTACTGTCGGGAAAATGTTTACTCAGACCTGTGATGAGAATTCCCTCGTGGGCCATGGGACTAGCCTTGCAGGAACTTAACGGTCACGGGCATGCCTTGGCGAAGATAAGCGTCTGCGTCAGTGATGATAATGCGCAAACGGTATACAAGTTGCGTGCGCAACTCAGGTGTTTCAACGTTTTTGGGTGTGAATTCCGCCACAGGAGACACAAATCCCACCTGTCCCGTGTAGGGCTTGTCGGGCCGCGAGTCCGTGAAGACGTGGGCCTTCATGCCCAGCTTAATACGCCCCAAATATGGCTCAGGGATGTAGGCGCGTACCCACATGGGATTGTCCAGTGACAAGACAAAAACCGTTTGTCCCGCGTTTACAATGGTGCCCTTTTCTTGAACGCGGCTGATGATGGTGCCGTCGCTGGGGGACACGACTTCGGTGTCGGACAAATCTGTTTGAGCGCTACTAAGGGCCGCTTCTGCCGAATGAATTTGGGCGCGCGCTTCATCAGCCGCCGCCTTGGCTGTTTCGTAGTCTTCCGTGGAGGCAAACTTAGAACTTGCGAGTTTTCGTTTACGCTCGCTAATGCTCTGGGCGTTGTTATAGGCCGCCTCATTTTGATTGAGGGTCGCCTTGGCCACCGCCACTTTATCTTCATAGGGTTTTTTATCAAGGATCGCCAGAAGATCGCCCGCCTTCACGCGGTCCCCTTCGTCAACCTTTAGGGTGTCAATGCGGCCAAAAACACGAAAAGACAAATCTGCCTGACGAATGTCCACGTTGCCGTAAATGATATCTGGGTTTTCTTCCAGCTCTTTGGGCAACACAAAGGCAAAGTAGAACGCGCTTCCCGCAAGGCCGCCGACAACCCCGATAAGAACTGATCTAAGCAGCATACGGTCCACAGTTATCTCCCTGTTTGTCTTATTTCCTCTAGTCTAGCCAAGTTTGAGACTTACGTCACTGTAAAAAAGGTGGAAAGTAATTGACCACTTGGAGGTATATTTCTGCTAAAATATAAAGAGTATAAAGGAGTTTTATGCCGTGTGGATCGACGTTGAACAGCTCTATGGCTTCTACGCCTCGCCTCGGGGGCGGATGGTCACCCGTGTGGTGATGGAGCATTTGCGTCATATGTGGGGGGATGTCCACGGGCAAACCCTTGTGGCCTTTGGATATGGTGTGCCTTTTTTAAGCGACTTTTCCTTTGAAGCTGAGCGCGCCCTTTGTTTGATGCCCGCACCCCTTGGTGTGTGCCCGTGGCCCGTGGAAGGGCCAAATGCCACATGCCTTTGTCCCGTTGACCGCATTGCGCTTCCTGACAATAGCGTTCATAAGCTACTGCTTGTGCACGCGCTAGAGTTTGCGCCCGACCCCCACGCGCTCCTTAAAGAAGCGTGGCGTGTGCTTGTGGCGGGAGGGGAGCTCATTATTTGCGCCCCAAACCGCCGCGGTTTTTGGGCACGTTCCCCCCACAATCCTTTTGGTGACGGTACGCCTTATGCAGGACGCCAGCTGTACTCCCTCGCCCAAGAGGCCTGCTTTTCACCCGACAAGCCAGTTTATTGTCTCTTTTACCCACCAACGGTACCCCTTTTGTCACCCAAAGCCCATGAGACCCTGGAGCATTTTGGGAATGCATGCATTAAGAAAGTCGGCGGCCTTGTGATGCTACGTTCTTATAAAAAGATGATTGCTAAAATTGAAACGAAAACGCCGTCACTGGGACGGCGTATCTTTTTGCCAGAAGGGCTTGTACCCCAGGCGGGTCCCCTGGGGCAGGTGGCCACGGAAGGCTATGCAACCTCAGGCTCAAATTCGAAAACACCCGGCAAAAGTGTGTAAATAGGCACACTTGTCCACCCTTGGGCGCCCATGTAAATCACTTGTGTGCTCTGGCCAAATTCAGAGATAACTTGACGACACGCACCGCAGGGTGTGCACACCTTCTCCTCACCGTTAATGATGGCAACGGCCTTGAGCTGCATGGAAGGGCCTTCTTCGCTGATGGCCTTGGCAATGGCATTGCGCTCGCCGCACACGCACAAGGGATAAGCGGCGTTTTCAACGTTACACCCTTGATAGATGTTGCCTTCTTGTGTCAAAACAGCCGCGCCCACGCGGTGCTTTGAGTAAGGGGCATAGGCCTTGGCGCAGACTTCTCTGGCGGCGGCAATCAGATCTTCTTGAACATGAACGGGTAGTGTCACGGGTTAGTCCTCCAAGTTTCTAAAGTGGGCCACGCGCTCGAGACACTCTTTAAAGTGTGCCAAAAGCGCAAGGCGGTTGCGACGTACGTCACGCGCGTCGTCATTAACGGTCACATCTTCAAAGAAGGTGTCGATGGGGCCGGAAAGGGTTGAAAGGGTTTGAAGGCACTCCTGAAAATCCTTTGCCGCAAGAAGGGGGGGCAGGGCCTTTTCGGTGTCTTTCAGGGCCTTAAAGAGGGCTTTTTCTGCGTCTTGTTGGAAAAGTGCTTCTTGGGGCAAGACGCCTGTGTATGAAGCGCCGTCCTTTTCTTCTTCCAGGCGCAGGATATTTGCACCGCGCTTGAAGGCCGCTAGAAGACGGGCGCTGTCTTGGCTGGTGCCAAAAAATACCTTAAGGGCGCTGCACCTGGCGCGCGTCTGCCAGATGGGGTCATGAACGCGCACAGCTGCGGCAATGTGATCGGGTCTGAAGTCCTTGGACCACAGGACCTTGATGCGCTCTTCAAAAAAGGCAAGAAGCGTCTTTTTGGTATCCTCTAAAGACAAGGGCTTGGCCTCACCAAATGTCGGCTGCGCCCCGTAAAGGGCGTAAGCCTTCTCAATAAGGTCTGGCAGGGAAACGTCAAAGGACGCGTCCTCCAGGAGTCGCAAAATCCCCAGGGCTGCCCGGCGCAGGGCAAAGGGGTCTCCAGATCCCGTTGGCATAATACCCACAGCGCAAAAGCCCACCAAAGTGTCAAGACGATCGGCCAAGGCCAAGAGCTTTGATAAAACCCCTTCAGGCAGCGCGTCCTCAGGTCCCTTTGGCAGATATTGCTGGGCAAGGGCGCAGGCGAGAGTCTCATCAAGGTTTTGCGCGCGAGCGTAGTAACCCCCCATAATGCCTTGAATTTCAGGGAACTCGTGCACAACACCCGTGACAAGATCCGCCTTGGCCAAAAGACCCGCGTCCTTGGCAAGGGTTGTATCAATGCCCATCATGCCCGCAAGATCTGCGCAAAGGGCGCCAAGGCGCGCGGCCTTGTCAGCCATGGTGCCAAGCTTGGCATGGAACACCAGGGAGGCAAGCTTCTCGGCGTGGGCCTTCAAAGGCGTCTTGCGATCAAGGTCATAATAAAAGAGTGCGTCGGACAGACGGGCGCGCAAAACGCGCTCGTTCCCTTGGGTCACCAGCGCCCCTGCGTCCTGGGTGGGGGAGGCTGCCACGAAGGCAAAGCGGGGTGCGAGACGTCCGTTTTCTTCCTCCAAGGGGAAGTAACGCTGGTGCACCCGCATGGTGGTGGCCAGAATCTCCTTAGGTAGCGTCATGAAGGCCGCGTCAATGGTACCAAGATAAACATGTGGTGATTCCACAAGGCCTGTGACCTCTTCCAGCAGACCAGGATAGGAGGATAAGCGCAGCCCTGTTCCTTCCAGGGCAGAGGCAAGAGCTGTCTCAATGCGCGCGCGGCGCACGTCTTGGAGCACAAACACATGGGCCGCCTCCAGCTTTGTCACATAATCGTCAAAGGAGGAGACTTCAAAGGGGGTTGGCGCAAGGAAGCGGTGCCCCTGGGTTGTGCGTCCCGCCACAATGCGCGGTGCGTCCTCGCGCTCGCCAAAGCGTAAGGTGACGGGCAAGACCTCGCCGTTAAAGAGCACTACTAAGCTGTGAACCGGACGCACCCAGCCCTTGGTACCCGTTCCCCACCGCATGGTTTGTGGCCAGGGGAAGGACAGGATCAGCTCCTCCAAAAGGGGCGCGAGAATCTCACGGGTCGGACGGCTTGGCACGTGGGTGCGCGCAATCAGAAACGTGCCCTTGGGTGTCTCTTCGCGCACGCACGCCTCAAGGGTCACACCCGCCGACTTTAAAAAGCCCGCAATGGCTGCCTCGGGGGCGTCCGTGCGAGGTCCCTTGCGCTCAACAGTTTGGGGTGCAATTTCGCTTGCCAAACCTTCTACAGCCAGGGCCAGGTGCCTAGGGCTCACAGCCGTTTTAAAGGACGCAGGCGCAAGGCCAGCCTTTACAAGGGCGTCCCTCGCGAGGCGCTCAAAATCCTGGGCCGCGCGGGTTTGAAAGCGCGCGGGAATCTCTTCACAAAAAATCTCAACAAATAACTGGGTCATGCTTTTGTCGTTTCTAAAAATACTTCACAGCACCCTTTGGCGAGCGCGCGTACACGGGCGATGAAGCTGGCGCGCTCAAGCACGCTGATGACACCGCGCGCGTCCAAAAGGTTAAACAGGTGGCTTGCCTTCATGCACTGGTCATAGGCAGGCAGGGACAGATTCTTGGCCAAAAGGGCGTTGCAGGCGTTTTCCGCGTCCTCAAAGTGGGCAAAAAGCTTCTGGGTGTTGGCCTCGTCAAAGTTATAGGCGGAGAACTCCCGTTCGTTTTGACGGTAAACGTCGCCGTAGGTCATGGGCGAAGGACCGTCCGGATCATTCCAGGCAATCTTGAAAATATCATCAAGGCCTTGGGCTGCGCACGCAAGACGCTCGAGGCCGTATGTGATCTCACCACTGACCGGATCGCACGCAATACCGCCCATTTGTTGGAAGTAGGTAAACTGGGTGACCTCTAAGCCGTCACACCATACCTCCCACCCAAGGCCAGAGGCCCCGAGGGTTGGGCTTTCCCAGTTATCTTCCACAAAGCGGATATCATGAAGACTGGTGTCAAGGCCAATGGCTGCCAGGCTTTCAAGGTAGATCTCTTGAATGTTTTGGGGCGAGGGCTTCAAGATTACCTGAAACTGGTAAAAATGCTGTACGCGGTTGGGGTTTTCGCCGTAACGTCCATCGGAGGGGCGCCTTGAGGGCTGAACATAGGCCGCGTTCCAGGCCTGGGGCCCCAAGCATTTGAGGGTTGTGGCGGGATGAAAGGTGCCTGCACCCATCTCCATGTCATAGGGCTGGAGAATGACGCATCCACGGCGTGCCCAAAAATTTTGCAGGGTCAGGATAATGTCTTGAAAGCTTTTAAAATTCTTTTTCATAGGGTTGGTTCATTCTGGCATAGGTTACAGCACGCTACCTTGTCGTGGTGAAAAGGTCAAGAAACGGTGAAAATCTCGTATCCGTTTTCCGTGACGCCAATGGTATGTTCCCATTGGGCAGACAGACTCCGGTCACGTGTCACAGCCGTCCAGCCGTCGGGCATAATGCGCACGGCCGGCCCGCCCGCATTGATCATAGGCTCAACGGTAAAGAACATCCCCTCGCGCAAAACCAGGCCTTCCCCAGGATCGCCGTAGTGCAGCACGTTGGGTGCCGCGTGGAAGGTGCGCCCAATGCCGTGACCGCAAAAATCTTGCACAACGCTATAGCGCTGCTTATGGGCAAAAGTCTCAATGGCGTGACCAATGTCGCCAAGAGTCGCCCCGGGACGCACCACTTCAATGCCGCGCATCATGGCCTCATAGGTCGCGTTCACCAATTTTTCCGCCAGCAGGGGAACCTTGCCGATGCAAAACATGCGGCTTGTGTCCCCATACCATCCGTCCAAAATGACTGTGACGTCCACATTGATGATGTCGCCCTTTTGCAGGATTTTATGTTCACTCGGGATGCCGTGACACACCACATGGTTGACGGAGGTGCATACGGACTTAGGGAATCCCTTATAGTTAAGGGGAGCCGGGACCGCGCCGTGGGAGATGATAAAATCGTGGCAGATATCATTGATGGTGCCCGTTGACACGCCTTCCTTGATGAAGGGAGTGATGTGATCCAGCACTTGGCTGGCCAGACGCCCAGCATCGCGCATTTTTGCAAATTCTTGGGGCGTGTGGAGTGTGACGCGTTCGCCCTCATAATCAAAGACGCTTTGTTCCATTTTAAGCGGTAACCTCATTTGTTATGTGAAGGGGGCGCGTGAGTGTAACGCCCATTGTTGTAACATCGCAACCATAGCATAACTCTTCCACCCCAGACAACTTGGCGCTTGCCGCCGCTTTTGCATAAGTGGGGTCAATATCGCGCGCCAGGGAAAAGTCTTGGGCGTCTGGGCGCTGGACCACATAGAGAAGGCAGGCCCGGGCGCCCTTATCTGTCACCATGCGCGCCAGCTCGTCCATGTGCTTTTGACCGCGGGTGGTCACGGCGTCTGGAAACTGCGCCATGCCTTCACGCTTCAAGGTCACACTTTTGACCTCCAGATACAGATCAGGCAGCCCCTCGCTTGTCAGCAAAAAATCGATGCGTGAGTTTATACCATAAGCAACCTCGCGGCGGATATGAGTATAGGGGGCAAGGGGTTCAATGGTTTTGGCAAGAAGGGCTTCCTCCACCACCCTATTAGCCTGGGTCGTGTGGACGCACACAAGCGCCCCGTCCACCTCAATGAGCTCCCACGTGTACGCGAGGCGTCGCTTCGGGTTATCACTTTTGCTCAGCCAAACGGTCGCGCCTTCTTCCTTCACGCCCAGCATGGAGCCAGAGTTGGGGCAGTGGGCCGTGACGAGGCTCCCATCCTCAAGGATCACATCGGCCAAAAACCGCTTGTATCTTTTCACAAGGCGACCTTTTTCAAGGGGGCTCATAAATTCCATATTGACTCGCACAAGAAACTCACTAAGGCTAGTTTCTAGCACAAGTCTTTGGAGAAGGGGAAACTTCTGTGTGGTCGCAAGAAACACCAACTGCCGCTGTTTTGATCATTGGCAATGAGATCCTTTCGGGACAAGTGCAAGACGCTAACCTTGTTTATATCGCCACCCGCCTATCGGAGCTTGGTATCCGCCTCAAAGAAACCCGTATGGTCGAGGACGTAGAAGAAGACATGATTGAGGCTGTCCTGGCCTTGTCCAAGCGCTATACCCATGTTTTCACAACGGGGGGCATCGGCCCCACCCACGATGACATTACGGCTGTGACCATGGCCAAAGCCTTTGGGCGCCCTTTGTGCTGTTCTTTGGAGGCGTTGGCGCGTCTTATGGCGCGCTATCCTAACCCCCAGGCGCCGGAAGCTTTAACCCGCATGACAGTGATGCCTGTGGGCGCTGCCCTCATTGATAATACGGTCAGCGCCGCCCCGGGATTTCAGCTGGAAAATGTCTTTGTCCTGGCGGGCATCCCCAGCATTGCCAAGGCTATGTTTGAGGCATGCGTGCCGCGCCTCACAAAGGGCCCCGCGCGCCACGTGCGTGAAGTTGTGGGCGAGGTGATTGAAGGCGCCATCGCCCAGGGCCTTGAGGACCTGGACGCCGCTTTTCCCGGCATTGAGATCGGCAGTTATCCGTACTGGTACAGCGAAACAAACCACGGTGTACGCGTCATCATCAAAGGCCTGCGCCTTGATGAGGTGGAGGCCGTCGAGGCCAAGATCATCTCCCTCATGGACGCCCACCCCGGCTATTGGGCGGCCGCACGGCGTGAACCATAAATATCTCATAGGGAGGAAAAAAATGAACAGAATTCTTTGTCTGGTCATGTCTTTCCTTCTTTGCGGTCCCCTTTTTGCTGCGGCCCAGATCAATCTGAGTTACGTGTGTATTTTTTCCAAAAATAAAGAGTGGGATAAAGAGCAATCTGATACTAAAAAAGGACAGTGGCCCCCGTCTCTTAATTTTGAAAAAGCGCGCACTTGGGGGGATTTGGAAGCACAAATTGAGCCGCACTGTGGACCAGGACGCCTTCTTTGGCGAGGGCGCTATCCTGGAAAAGATCACCCCTTTGCCCAGCCTAAAAGCTATGGGGACTATGGTCCCTTCTTAATGTATGTCCCCCTGGATGCTTACGACGGCGATCCCGTGGTGCAATCGGAGCTGGATCAAGCGGGTATCCCAAGCCAGGACGTGTTACTGACCTATGTTGAATGGGTTGAGCGCCTGGGCGCCATGAAATGGAAAGAATCGGACGTTTTTTGGGATCTTCTGCCGGACCTTGTCAAAGCCCATCCCCAGGTGACAACCCTTCACCGTTTTATGGAAGCTTACACACGCCATCAAAAACTCTCAGGACCCGAAAGAGAAGTGAATCTGACCAAGACCTATTGCTGGGGCCATGAAGAAGGACCCTTTCCCTTTACTGCGCCTGCACGCACGTGGCGTGATTTTGAGGACGCGCTCAACCTTGCTATGGGACCCGGACGCCTGAAAGTAAACGGCGCCCTTGCGGATTTGGATAAGCCCTTTGAGGGAAAAAAGGGCGCAGAGGTTACCTTTGAGACCATTTGCCCCGCGACTGGTGCAACGTTGATTAAGCTTGCTTCTTTGAGTGGTTTTTTAGCCAGGAAAGAACGTGAACGCGCGCGCCAAGTCATTGAACAGGAGCGCAATAATCCAGTAAACGCCCTTGATAAAGCGCCTTTTTTCGATCGCATAGAAGACTACCTTAAAACGCATCAGCCTTAAGGGGTTCCTATACTGGGCCGCTGCCCGTCGCGAGCCTTAGGTTGGGAGTCTGGGGACCGTTATCTGGGTTTCCTTCTCTTTCAACCGCTTGTAATAAGCCATGAGGGTGCCAAAGGAAAAACTCTGTGGGAGCATGGTGATGAAAGAGCTGGTGGCAAAGACAAGCGCCCGTCCAAACGTATTGTCCCAAAACCATGTGTTCATCAGCAAGAAAGATTCTGCAGGGCCAGTGTAGGCTGGATTGATATGGGCGGTGCTATCGAGGGCGCCCAAAAAACCCAAGGGAAGAGCCACACACGCCCCAAGCGCCATACCGCCCACAACAAGGGCCAGTATCGGCCCCGCGTGTCCTTTTGAGAGGAAAAACGCTCTTTTGATACCAATTTTCCCCGTATCAGCAATGACACACAACAACAGTGACAGCTGTGCAAGCGCGTAGGCGCAGAAGGCCAAGAGCGTTAAAATGGCGCCTCCATAAATCAAGGTATCTTGAAGGTTTGTCTCGAGAGAAAAGACAAGAAGGACGTTTTGCTGAACATCTTCAGGCAGCGCAGACCATGTGCCCACAAGTACGATACCTAAAAGGAAAGGCAGACCTAGGCCAACAAAAATAGTGCGCCACACCAGGTGATTCATGTTTGTTGCGGTGTGAGATGCACCGTGAAGCATGCGAAGACCTATACACAGGCAAAAGATCAGCACACCAACGTAGTAAGCTTTGTCCGTGAATCCTTGATGAATGAAAAGCGTATCTTCTCCTGCTTGACGGATGACGCTCTCGGACAGAGGCAGCGTGGCGTCAAGGTACCCCAAACAGAAATATCCGATAAAAAGTGCGGCGCAAATTGCCAGCAGCTCCGTATCCATAGCAAGGTGCACCCTCCAGGACTCTATGACACTTTGTTTCATGAGGGAAAAAGGTGACGCGGGTGCCGATTGGGAAGAAGGTGTGTTGTTGGAGGTTTCCATGGACAATATGTTTACAATGAAAGATAGACAAGTAATAGGCGGGGTGGGCGCCTGCGTCAAGGCGCTTCCCGTGCACCTTCAAGCCCCCAGATCTTCGCTGTCTAGGTCCTTGGCCCATCCTTTGGCCAGGGAGATGACCTGGGCAAAGTTTGTGTCATGCTCCATGATGTTGTGGGCCTTGGATGAGAGATACGCCAGGCCCTCGGGTGTGGTGTCGTCCAGAGCCCCCTTGTCATCGTCCAGGGTAAAGTTGACCCGCAGGTATGTGTCAATGCGCCCCAGCGAGGCTTCTGATTTAAGGCGCGTGCGCGCCACATGCCCTTGTGTATGCATAAGGTGACCAATGAAAGGTCCGGTCCATGCAAGGCTGCCCATGGTTTTGCTGGACGCGTGAGACATGGAAATGTCTTGGGTGCCTGTACCCAAGGACACCACCACAATTCTGGCGCCAGGGTTTTCTTGGCGGACACGCTCATAGACCATTTCCGTGGGATCAAGGGCCCAGAAGCATCCGTCACTTAGGGACACCTTTTGGGTCTTTCCCATGCTGAGTCTGCAAGGCGGAAAGAAGCTGGGGGCGGCACTTGAGGCACGTGTGGCTTTACGCATGGAAAAATCAACACTTGGATCTTCTTTTGCTGCCTCACTGGAAAAAACAACAGGTGTTGAGCTCTCAAGATCATAGGCAGTTGCGTAAACGGGCTTGATGGCGTGACTCAGGGGTGTTTCGCCAAAATGTTCTCTTAATATCTCTTTCAAATTTCTTGGGCTGTACCTGGGTCCTATCAGACCTTTGAGAGACGTGTAGTACTGCAATCCTTTTTCAAAGATGCGCTCGCCCTGGGTTTCGTATATGCGTACGATATCTTTTGCGGTGTATCTTGGCCCAAAGTGTCCAGGAATCGTAAGGCCCATGGCGATGATGCTGCCCGTGGAGGTGCCCGCAAAGACGTCAAAAAGCGCGCTGATGGGCTTGCCCGTTTCCTCCTCTATTTTGCTCAAAAGGGCTGCGGGTACAATGCCGCGTTGCCCCCCTCCATCAATAGACAAGATGCGAATGACTTTTTCTGGCTGCCCGTGGTGCAAGTTCGCCAGGATAGGCGTGGTGCTCACAAACAAGAGGCTCAAAGCGCAAAGGCTCTTATAAAAAAGCGTGTTTCTTTTTATCATGATAATTATGCCTCCCCGTCATGCATTCTCTACGGCTAGACCCTAAAAGTGAAAGGTCACGAATACGTGAAAAAAATCTTTCAAAAGGATAAAAATGATCTTTCAAAATATCCGCTACTAATCAACGAATACACATCAAACAACTTGAAATTATTTTTCCGTTGACTTTTTTGACAAAATAGAACTAGAAGATCGCGTGTTTTACTTTTGAGAGAAAGAGCCATGTTTAAGAAAAAATTATTAAGACCTGTTGCCTTGATGGGCATATCTGTCTGGGCAACCGCGGGTGCGCACGCGAGTCATAACGCAGACATCGTAGAGTCTCAGGGTACGCAAGCCTTCATACGCGTCATTGAAGATGGGGATCCAATGAATGAAGAGAAGTCGCAATCCTCCCCCATTGCGGCGCTGCCCGTTGAGGTTATGGAGCACATTTTCTCCTATCTCTCACCCCGTCTTTCGCCTCAAGAGATGGCGCGTGACAGGGAACTTTGCAGTCTATGGTGTAATCTTTTAGAAGGACAGAACGGGAAGTCCATTTCCCATTCCCGTGTCCTTTTTGATGCCGCCCCCTTGAGAGACGCGTCTTCCATTCCCGATGTGGAGATGACGCAAATCGTTGCGCTCCATATGAAGTACAATGGTTTTGCTCCCTTACAAAATGTCTTCATCAGCCCCAATCAGTACCCCCGTGGCACGCGCCTTATGAATGCGTCAGACCTCATGGGGCGTCAGGACACCCTAGATGCTTGGTACTGGGCGCTGTTTAAGCAAGACCCCCAAGACCCCCATGCCCTGGCCCTTGTGATGTCCGCCTTGCCACAAATCCTGGTGGCGGGGAAAACAAGCCTAGAAACCCTTGGACGCATCACGTCCTATGTGAAACGCGTGGGTGAGGCGACACGTTTTGTGCGCTTTACGGGGTATGAAACCCAAGAGTACCTTGCTGCTCTTGAGGAGGTCTCCCATACCCTTGTTGTGCGCGCCCATGATCTGCAAAACAGCAAAGACGCCCTCAACACACTTCTTGATACCCGTGACGACCACCGTGTGATCCTCTCTCTCGACGGTGAGGCCTTCCTCGAGGGCGGCGTTCGCGATATCTTTCGTAAAGGCGCTGTTCTCACTATGTTCAACGGTGACATTCCTGAGAACCTACACCACCTCATCCTGTCGGATCCCTTTGGGCAGGTCGTCTCCATAGCGCCCTATTTCTTATCTGGGTATGCGGGCCTGACATCCTTGGATACGCGGGGGCTAAAAAACGTCTGGGACATTGGAGATTTCTTTTGCCACGACACACACCTCACATCCTTTGACACGCGGGGTCTGGCAAACCTCACAACAGTAGGCCATGCTTTCCTGTATGGATGTACGAAGCTCACATCTTTTGACACAAAACCACTGACGCATGTCAAAAAGGTGCAGTCCTCTTTCTTGGACGAAACGGGTCTCTCACTTTTAAAAAGGGCATATGTGGAATTGTTCCTTGAGCATGTGCGCCAGAATACAGCAGCAGGGGCATAAAGAAGGGGGGGCGCGGCGCCCCCTGGTCCACGCGCACCGGTTGAGTGGTGGTTAGCAGGGCAAGGGAGTAGCCCGTGTCCCCCTTTCGTCTTTGTTGCAAAAATTGATATTTTTGACAAAAAAATCGGAAGATGGTTTGTTTTATAGAAGAGCAATATGTTTAAGAAAATTAGTTTAAAGTACCTTGCCTTTATGGTCGGATCTTTCCTGGCAAGCATGTGCGCTCAGGCGAGCCTTAGTGAGGATCTAGCAGACCGAGAGGCTGAGCAAATCTCCCCTATTGGAACGTTGCCTCCGGAGGTCACCCAGCACATTCTCTCCTTTCTAGATGCCCCAGGAGCTGCGCGCGTGAGGGGGGTTAGCAGCCTATGGCAAGGCATCTTGAGTAACCAACATGGCAAAGCATTCACACACTCCAACGGGCTTTTTGGTTGCGCATACCCCGAGGTCTTGGCCTCAATTCCGAACAATGAAATGGCAAAAACCCTCGCCTTTCACATCATACAAAGCGGCTTTGCACCCCTTGAGCATGTTTTGATCAGCCCAGATCTCTACCCACAAGGCGCGCGTGTGTTGCAGGCGTCAGACCTGCAGGCGCACCCGGACATCATATCTGGTTGGTACACAGCTCTTTTCGGTCATGCCCCCCAAGACGCCCATGGACTGGCCCTCGTCATGGCTGTGTTACCGCAAATGTTGGTGCGCGAACACATAAGCGCGCAAAGCCTCGGGCGTATGACGGCTTATGTTGAAAAAATCGCCAAGAGTACACATTTCGTGCACTTTACGGGCGATGAAAGCCAAGAGGACGTTGCCGCCCTCAAAGAGGCGCCTTGTACCCTTGTTGTTCGTGCCCAGGATCTACAGGCATGTAATGACGCTCTGGCGGCGCTTCTTGAAGCCCGCCAGGATCACCGTGTTGTGCTTTGCCTTGACAGTGAGGACTTTATTCAGGGCGGCGCTCTCAAAATGTCAAAGGACGATATTCCCGGGAACCTGCGCCATCTCACCCTTTCGGATCCTTTTGGAAAAGTCACATCCGTTAAAAGCCGTTTTCTGAACGGCAGTACGGGACTCATATCCTTTGAGACCCGAGGATTCACAAGGCTCATGTCCATTGGAAACGGTTTCTTGGGACGCTGTTTGGGCCTCACGTTTTTTAACCCAGGCGGCCTTGGGAATGCGTCCATTATCAAAGACTTCTTCTTGGCCGGATGCACCGGTCTCACGTCCTTTGATGGCCGTGACTTCACAAGGCTCACCTGCGTGGGGAACTATTTCCTTTGGGGGGGTACAGGCCTTGTATCTTTTCAGTCCCGTGGTCTCACAAGTCTCATCTCCATCGGGCACAGTTTCCTGGCTGGCTGCACGAGCCTCAGATTCTTTGACGCCCAAGGCATGGGAAAGGTCAGATCGATCGGGGGCAATTTTCTTTTGGTGTGTGCAGATCTCACAACCTTTGATCCAACGCCCCTCACAAGTCTGGCCCATGTTGGGCAACATTTCCTACCGAACGCCAACCTCTCTCTTGAAGATCAGGCAAAGGTCGACGCGCTTTTGGCGCGCGTAGCAGGCTAGAATAATCTGCAGACCTGAGCGTTTTCTCGTCGGCCTGGATCACTATGGGACCACCTTTTTTATGCGACACAGCCCTTTTTGAAAAATGGGATCGTCTTGTGTGCCTATTATGAAGCTGTTAGACTTGATTCTATAAAAAAGGGAGTGCCTATAAAATGTGGGAGAAGTGCTGGCATCTTTGCCGTGATTTTGCGCGGCGTAAAGAAGGCGCAATTGTGATCTTGGTTGCCCTTGCCCTGCCCATTGCCATAGGATTTGCGGGATTGGCCACAGATGTCGGCATTTGGTACAACCAAAAGCGCCAACTTCAAACAGCTGCCGATGCGGGTGCTTTAGGAGGTGCGTACGCACTCAGCACAACGGGCGTGTCCACCATTGTGCCTTACGCGACCACCGACGCAAAACGCAACGCCTACAATCCTGCCCTTGGTCCCATCACTGTGAATTACCCACCTGCGTCAGGCCCCTATGCCGGCAATATGGGCGCTGTAGAGGTGATCCTGGAGCAGGTCGCCACCCTTTATTTTGCAAAGATGTTTCTAAGCGACCCGCCTATTATCCACGTGCGCGCGGTGGCGCTGACCCAGGGACTGAACGCAGATCTGTGTATTTTAACGCTCGGGGGATCGGGGCTTTGGACCCAGGGTACGGGCGACATTGTGGCGCCAAAGTGCACCCTCTACTCGGACACGACACTTGGTACAAAAGGCAACAGCACCATTACCGCGCTGGCTGTTTATGCCCACACCACCATCTCAGGATCCATCACAACAACCCAGGGACAGCACCCCAATTCTCCCATTGTGCCCGATCCTTTGTCAGGCCTTCCTCTGCCGACCTATTCGGGATGCAGTCAAACAAACTTTTCCTCTAAAACAACACAAACCATTAACCCGGGTGTTTACTGTGGGGGCATGAAGCTTAACGCAAAAGCCAATGTGACCATGAATCCTGGCGTCTATATTATTGATGGTGGCAGTCTTGATATTAATGGACAGGCAGAGCTGACGGGCAGTGGGGTTACCTTTGTTTTGACAAGCTCAACGGGAAACGATTACCCTTCTGTCACCATCAATGGAGGTGCGGATGTGAATTTGTCTGCGCCAACATCGGGCACTTATGCGAGCATCCTTTTCTACAGCGATCGCCGTGCACCCGCCATGACGCAAAAATTTAATGGTGGGTCCAATAATGCCTTTGAGGGTATTTTATATTTCCCAACCCAGAGCCTAGAGTTCAGTGGTAACTCAAGCAGTCAAAGCTGTGGCAGAAGCTCAAGTCGGAGTTGCTTGAGGACAATCTCACTGGATCTTACGGTGACGGGCAACTCGTATTTTGGAACCAACTGCTCGTCTACATTTAAAGTCAGTGTGCCTGGCGGCGTGTCATTGGTGGAGTAAAAAAATGCTGATGAATTTTTTGAAAAATCAAAAAGGTGCGGCGGCCATTGAGTTTGGTATAACGATCCCTATCTTATTTGTGATGGTTGTGTGCGTCATCAACATGGGTTACGTGCTCATGAAGGAAAATGAACTGAACTCTGCCGTCAACGCCGGTTTCCTGCACGCCAACAAAAACGCAGATAATGCAGCGGCTGTCTCGGCGGCCGTCAGCGCTGCCACACGCTTGAAACCACTGAGCGTCTCTGTGACGAGTTTTTGCAGCTGTTCAGACGGGGCGACCCTAGCGTGTAACGCCTTTTGTTCCGATCACACAGTGCCTGGGACCTACATTAAAATTACCGCAAGCAGTACCATTAAACTTTATGCACCGGCGCTTTTTATGACAAATCCGTTTCCCATTAGCGCCACCGGAACAGTTCGTGTGAAATAGGATGCGCCCCATGAAAAACACTCTCCTGCGTCAGTACATCAAAGACCAAAGCGCGTCACCTGCCATTGAATTCGCCGTTATCTTTCCAGTTTTTATCTTAATGCTGATGGGGGCCATTGAAATGGGGATGGTTCTGTGGGGGCGCAACAGCATGAACTATGCCGCTTCCATGGCGGCAAGATATGCCTTTGTACACGCCTCATCTGTAACCGATGATCAGGTGGCCGCCTATGCGCAAAATCTTGTGCCCGCATCAAGCCCTGGTTTTACCTTTCATTTTAAAGCGACTGTGACGCCTAACACGTCCGCTGTGATTATCGGGACATTGCGGTATAAGTGGCTTGTGCTTCCCTTGAGTAACATCACCCTTCGTGAAAGAGTGACGCAGCCCCTTTCGAGCTAGAAAAAGGGCCTTTTTCCCCTCAATCCCCCTTGACCAAGGGCCCACACACGATTATCTTGACCCTCAGTGGGTGCTTAGCTCAGTTGGTAGAGCATCTGACTTTTAATCAGAGTGTCACAGGTTCGATCCCTGTAGCACCCACCACTTTTCTGTTGACCTTGCTAGGTCCCACAAAAATACGCTAGACCCGCCATCAACGTGCTGCACTGATTCAAGTATTGATTTCCTCGCGCAGCATCTCAAGGCGTAGCCATTCAGACTCGCATGCTTCCAGCTCTAGGCGCGCTTGGTCAAGCTTCTCTGCCGTTTTTAAAAAGACGGTTGGCTGTTTGGTGAAAAGGTCTGCTTCCTCCAAAGTCGCGCTCAGCTGGGCAATGGTTTCCTCTAGGCGCGTCATTTTTTGCGGCAAAAGCTCCAGGGCACGCTGGTCCTGGTAGGTGAGCTTCTTGACTTGCTTTTCCCGTGGGGTTGCCTCTTTTTCCTTGACCACCTTTTTGGGAGGCGTCGCTGCTGGCGCCGGACGCTGGCTCATATAATCGCTATAGCCGCCTGCGTACTCGCGTGCGCTCCCATCTTCCTCAATCACAATGGTGGACGCAACGACCCGGTCAAGAAAGCTACGATCGTGGCTGACCAGCAAAAGGGTGCCGTCGTAGTCATCAAGCATTTCCTGCAAAAGATCTAGAGTCTCCATATCAAGATCATTGGTGGGCTCGTCGAGGATGAGGAGATTAGAAAACTGCGCCAGCGCCTTGGCCAGCAGCAGCCTGTTGCGCTCGCCGCCGGACAAGCTCTTCACGGGGCTGCGGGCCTGGGCTTCCTCAAAAAGAAAGTCGCGCAGGTAACTCACCACATGGCGGGGCTTTCCCCGCACCATGACCTGGTCTGTGCCAGACTCAGAAAGGGTGGCCCACAGCGATGTCTCACCGTCCAGCTGAAGGCGGCCCTGGTCAAGGTAGGCTGGGGTGAGATTTGTGCCAAGCTTGACGTATCCCTTGTCGGGCGCAAGATCCCCCGTGAGCATGCGCAGGAGCGTTGTCTTACCAGCGCCGTTAGGGCCGATAATTCCCACCCGGTCCCCGCGCATGATGCGTGTGGAGAATTCCCGGATAATGGCGCGATCGCCGTAAGACTTGGCAATCTTCTTGGCCTCGATCACCAGGGCGCCGGACGCCCCTCCGCTTTCAGCCGTCAGCTGTACGGCGCCTGAGCGCTGGATCTGTTGGGCGCGCGTGGTGCGTAGGGCGTCTAGTTTGCGCAGGCGCCCCTGGTTGCGTTTTCTGCGCGCACTGATCCCTTGACGGGACCACAGGGTTTCCTGGGCAATGAGCTTGTCGAGTTTTTTGCGCTCGGTATCTTCCTGGGCAAGGATGGTATCGCTCCACGCATCAAAGTTGGAAAAGCCTTTGTCCATGCGCCGGATAATGCCGCGGTCAACCCACAGGGTCGTTTTGGTCAAATGATTGAGGAACATCCGGTCATGGCTGATGATCACAAAGCCGCCTTGGAAGGTGCCCAGCACCTCCTCCAGCCATTCAATGGTGGGCAGATCAAGATGGTTTGTGGGTTCGTCGAGCAGCAAAATATCAGGCTCTCCCACAAGGGCCCGGGCAATGGCGGCGCGTCTTTTTTCGCCGCCGGACAGGGTGGCGACAACGCTTTTTGCGTCCAGGCGTACGGAGGCAATAGCCGCGTCCACCAGATAATGGCTTTCACGGTTTTCCTCGCCGAGCCCCTGGGCGATATAGTCCGAAACCTGAAGACCCTCGGGGATGACGGGTTCCTGGGGCAGGTAAGCCACCCGCACACCGGGTTTGACAAAGCGCGTGCCGCCCTCGGGTTCGACGATGCCCGCGATGATTTTAAGCAGGGTCGATTTACCTGCCCCGTTGCGTCCCACAAGACAGATGCGCTCACCCTGACCGATGGAAAGCTCGGCCTGGTCAAACAGGGTTTTGGTCCCAAAGGCGTGGGAGATACCAGTTAAAGTCACAAGGGGTGGGGCGCGCATGGGTTACCTATGGGATGCATCATAGATGATCACTAGCAAATTTTGGCGCTTTTTTCAAATGACCTCGGTGGACAATTCCTGGGTGCGTGGGGACATATCTTCCACAAGCTGTTCAAGTTTTTTGCGGTAAGTTTCCACGATATCTGGAGTCTTAACAAAGTTCGCCACAGCGCGGTAGGCTCTAAGCAGATCGCCGTGGATTGGTCTGTCTTCTTTGCGATCGTCACGGCTGAGATACGCCTCCCACACCAAGGCGGTTTGGAGGGCCAGGGCTCCTTTAATGTCCTCCACGGGTTCAAAGAGGGTGGCATAGGCGTAGTTATGGCCTGCATGCTCCAGCGCAAGGGTGGCGGGGGGAGAAGCGCTTGCCAGGTACTTGGCCCAATACTGAAGACAGGTCCTCAACAAGAGTTGTTTTTGTGGCCCGTTTTTTGCCCAAAAAGCGGTTTCACCGGCGCTCCATGCCGCCAGATGATAGCAGTGGCAGGGCGCCGTGATATGTTTTGCGAAATAAGTATCCCACAGTCCATAACTACGCACGGCCAGGCGCTCTTTTTCACCTATGTCCGGGGTGCACATGGCCGCTCTCGTGTAATAGGTCGCAGGCGCTATTTTCTGTGTCTGGGTGGGGTTTTCCCTGGTGGGTAAAACGAATTCGCATATTTGGGCTGCTGAGATAAAGAGCTTTGCTTTTATCTCGTCGTTGGGGGGCGTGTTCCGCCTGGGTCGCACAGATGAGAGCCGCGCTTTCCAGGGCATCATAGTCTAGCATGGGGCAAGGGGCTTGGTGCTGTGGGAGGTCAGTCCCAAGCGCTTCCTCTATCTCGCTTGCTTGGGCCAACCCCGCCATCAATACGTTCGATATGAGAAGACACAAGAGTCTAATACGCAGGGAAGTTTTCATTTTTTTCTCCAAGTGTGAGTGCGCGAAAGATGAGGAATGCGGAGCTTAGAGGTCAACAAGCGACGCTCGTTGTGTTTAAGAGTTTTTTGGGAAAACCACGCCCATCAGGGATCCTTTTTGGCGATAGGTATCGCGAATGACGGAATCTTGGGCATATGAGACGACGGCGTCGTAGGCCTTTGCCGCGTCCTCGAAGGTTTTCTCGTCGTCAGGACGCGGGATATGAGTGAAGTAAGCGTCCCATGCCCGGGCGCTTTTCAAGGCGAGGGCTTCTTTTTGAGCGGCGTTCTGGGCAAAGGACAGAGCGCTGCAGTAACTTCTGGCCGCTTGCTGGAGTGCGCTCACCACGGGATGAGCAGAGGCAAACATGTACCGATCCCATAGCTCGACGCACCTGGCCAAAAGGGCCGCTTTCTGGGTGAGATTTGCGGTGACGTGGGCCGTTTCGTGGGCGCTCCACGCACTATATCTGAGGGCACTGGGTGCTGGATTGGGGACGCGCTTGAAGTAATCTTCCCAAAAGGCATTGGCCTTGAGATTATAGAAGGTCTTATCCAGGGGGCTACGGGCAAAATGGGCCGCATTTGCGAAGTAGACACCTGGGGAAATGATATCGTCGTCTCTCAATTCTTGGTCTTCGCGCAAAATCACCTCCCATGTTTGGGCGCTTGCCCCGTACAGGGCGCACTTTATGTGGGGATCATCTGCAAATATTGCCTGGTCCAAGGTGATTTTCACAGACTTGCGAAGGGCTGCCACGTCCACAACGGGGGCACCCGCACGCGCACCTGGTGTTAGGCAGGAATTTTCCTCACAGCTTGCCAAGATAGTGCTGCTTGTGAAGAGGCCCAGGAGCGCAAGGCGCAGGCAGGGTTTCATTTTTTTGTCCAAAAACTGAGCACACGACATACTAGGCAAACAGCGCGTGCGCGTCAATGCACGCAGGTTACTCACTTGCTCTCCTATCCTCTTGGCGGCCAGAGGAGGGCGTGCTTTGGACCTCCCGAAACTGCACACTTCTTTGACGGTAGGCTTGCCTGACATCTTCCTTTTGCGTTAGGTGGACAACCGTGTCGCAGGCAAGGGCAGCGGCAGCGCGTTGGTGCCAATTTAAGGGACCGAAATGGATCTCACACAGATTCCAAACCTTGGCGCATCTTATGGCAAGTTCTTCTTGTTGCGCGGGATCTTGCGTGTATAGGCGTGCGTCCCAGTAGCTTGTTGCGGCTTGCACTAGGATGATGGCCGCGGGAATGTGACAGTCTCTCAGGTACTTGTCCCAAAGATCAACACTTCGTTGATGCAGGGATATCCTGACCCTCTCGCTGGAAAAGTCAGCCGCACTGTGGGCGCACCACGCGGCGCTTCTTAGGGCAATGGCGGGGTGAGTGTAAAACTGATTAAAGTACACGTCCCACAAGACATTGGCCCTTTTCCAGTAGCGGGCGCGTGTCTCTGGACATGTGGTAAAGGTCGCCGCATTGGCGTAGTGGACCATGGGTGTGGCCGCTTCCGCGTCACTTGGATTGGCGGTATTTTGCAAAATAACCTGCCATATCATGGCTGAGGCAGCATAAAGATCCGCTTTTTGATGGTCTCTTTGTGCGCCCATGGCTTGGTGCGCGCACGTTTGGGCCGAGTTCTTGAGTGCCTCAATGTCCAGGGGATGGGCGAGCGCGCCGGTCACCTGTGCAGGGACAGTGTCAACACGCTCTTCAAAACTTGCCATCAGTGTGGCGCTTGTGAAAAGACCCAGGAGAACGAGGCGGAAGGCTTGCATCAATTTTCCCCAATCAAGTACCTGTTATGATGGGCTCTTTGTGGCACACGTCACCACCCAGGTCAAGGATGCAGGGACGAGGGTTGCGTAGATTATTTACCGCCGAGACCCTCACACACGTGTATTTAAGGGTAATCCAGGCGCGCGTGGCTGTCCTTGCGCGCCCGGTGCACGCAAAAGCTGGGCAATGACACGCGCACAAGCGTCCCTGTGCGGGGTCATTGGCCAGCACTTGCGGGACATTAACGGAGCTCAAACTTATTTATATGAGCGTCTCTTATATTTGCTTGGGCTTGCTGTTGCGCCAGGTCTTGCGCCCGCTGGTTTGCCTCTTGGTATAGTGTGGCCGCAGAGCGAATCTCGGGGAGATTATCTGAGGTGCCTGTCAGGTACTGCTCCCAAAGGCGCGCGCTCTTTTGGCGGGAAGTCGCCGGCTCATCTTCGCCCTGCTGCTGGATCGCCTCAAGATTCAATTGGCTAGAGGCGTTGGTTACGGCTGCAGTCGTTGATGAGGTTGAAACCTCTTCGACAAAGCTTGCCTTGGCGGCTGTGCATGTCAAAAGACACAAAAGAGTAAGGTGAAGGGTTTTCATCATTTTTTTCTCCAATAAAATAAATACAAACATTGTTATCTTGGTACAGATGGGGCGGCGATTTGGCCAACCCTTTCTGCCACTCACACAACCCCCCGGGCACCTTTGCGAGACGCCTGGGGGGGTTCCCTTAAAGCTGGGGCGCCTTAGGGGCTGCCTTAGCTTTTATTTCTTCAAGGACTTGCTTTTGCGCAAGGCAAAATGCCACCTCTTTCTCATCTTGAGAGAAGCTGGCAACCTTTTCAAAGATCTCAGACATACCTGGTATTAAGGCAGCGTCCACCTTATCTTTGGCAAAGCGTATGTACCCTCCAAAGTAAATGGCCGCATCGCGGTACAGGCTCTTTTGAGTTTCTGGATGTGCTGTGAGGGGTGCAAGAATCCCGTAAAGGCGGGCGCTATCTCGCATGTCAAGGACAGAAGCACTTGGCTTTTGTACCCAAAAAGCGTCCCACAGCTGGGCCCCTTTCCTGTAATGGGCCACCCTTTTGGCAAGGTCTTCCTCCTTGGTGGTGTGAAGGCCTGCGTTCGCGAAGGTGCGTGCCATAAGGGCAAGGTCACCCGGTTGCATATCCTTAAGGTCTATTGCCGAGGCGTCCCAGATGTCCACACTTTTGAGGCAGTATGTCTGGCGCACCTCTTTGACGAGAGCTGTGAGGGCATAGTAAGCGTAGTCAACGGCCATTTGCCTTTTTGTTGCGGGTGTAAGTTCTGGATTCTTCTCCTGAAACCTATCCCACATGCCGGCGACCCTCATGTGGAGCGCAATTTTTAGCGTGGCGTTGGGTGTTACCATGGTCGCCAACCTCCACGTCTTCGTGGCGGCCATCATGTCGTCTTCGGTGACATGGTCAGATGCTGCCAAGAACCTGTCCCAGTGCTCGCCGGAACGCATATAAAGCGCTGCTTGCTCATGGGCACTTTGGGCAAACATGGCTTTGATAGAAACGGCGAGGGCCGCACTTTTTAAATCCAGCGGTGTTGGCTTGCCCACTGCAATAAAACGGTCCCACGCATTGGCAGCGCTTATGTTACGCGCCGCCATTTCACCAAGATCGGTCGTCATCATGGCTGCGCGGTCGTAATCTTGGGCTGCGAATTGAAGGATTTCTGGCGTGGGGGTTTCGTCATCCTCCTCGTCTTCATCATCTGGGGCGGGGGGCGTTGGCGCAAAGTACGCATCCCACCGGTCGGCACTTTTCTGGGCGTAGCGTTTTTTGTTGAGCTCATTTTCGGCAAAACGACATGCGGTGGAATAGTCCATGGCCGCTTCACGGTGAACGCGCTTACTTGTTTCAAAGCCGTTTGCGGGTAAGAAATAACGGTCCCAGCGGTGACGCATTTTCTCAACAAAGAAGAATTTGTGCTCAGGTGTTTTGCTCGCCAAAAAAGCTGCACGGTAGATACCCGCGGCGATCACATAATCATGGCCAGGGACGTCCGTGTGAGTTTTAAAGAGCGTGTCAACGAGATCCACGGCGCGTGAGATTAGACCCTCTCTCTCCTCTTTTGATGCTACACCGATTGCATTAAGGTAGGCATGGATCGCCTGACTACGCTGCGCCCGGGTGGGCTCGTCCGTCATGTCCAGGCTCTGCTGGGCAAGGCGTAGGCTTTTAAGAAAATATGCGGCTTTCGTTTCGGGATCTTCCACTGAAAACCCTTGCATACAATAGTCTTGTGAAGCCATCTCAAGCTCCGTGACCGTAAGATTATCAAAGGTATCCAAAATTTTGTCCCAGAGGGCCACGCGCTGCGCCAAGGGCATGGGCGTGTAGATGTCGGCCTTCAAGAGGGATGCTTGGTGCATGCGACCCTGGGGGCTTTTTGCAATGACTTTTTTAAGGTCTTCCTCTTTCGTCAGGATTGCCGGATCCACTGCAAAGCCGCTCATAATGTAGGTGAGCATATTGAGGAACACCTTGTCGCCGTCGCCTGTTGCTACGTTGGCGGGAAAGGCCGTCACGTCAAGTGTGTCGACATTTGCGTCCTTGAGTGTCGCCAAAAATGTCCACAGCATGGTGTCGCCCAGTTTCTTTCCCTGGGAGGTAAAGCCTGCGTGCTTACCCAGCAGCGTTTCAAAGTCGCCCTTGGTTTTTGTGCTGGGGTATTGAAACATGCGCAAGGCGGCGGTCATGACGCTTGGCATGATGTCAGACACAAAGGTGAGGCGCGCTGTTTGATCGTCCGGGGTGTTTTGAAACGCCAGCCCGGACAGCCACACACGGGTGGGGGCTTTTCTCAAAAGAAACTCCGGCAGAAGAGTTTCGCGGCTTGCTTGGTTCACATGGGCCAGGGACAGAAGGTCCCGGTCGCCCAGGTAATCTCCCACGACGCGCAGGACGTCGGCGGGTAGGAGGCCCAAAGGAAAAATGTCCTCAGGTGCTTGCGTATTTGCCTGTACGAGAGGCGGCTCAATTCCTTGGCTTTCCTCGTTTGGTGAAGCCAACAGGGACGCTGAGGTCAAAAGGCTTGCCAGCAAAAGGGTCACATTTTTCTTCATGATGCTTTCTCTCATTCTTTAAAGGGGTTGGTGCTCTCTTTGTTTGATGACGCGTTCTTTAAAGGGGTTGGTGCTCTCTTTGTTTGATGACGCGGCGCAGTCTTTCAGCCATGTCTACACAAGTTTTCTTGCGCGCCTCATCTCGGATGTAGTGGACAGCCCTTTCATAGTCTGCAATGGCAATGTTAAGGGTGTCGGACCTGAGGGTTTCAGGGCGCGCCACAAAAAAGTCCAAAAGGATGGCGGACTTTGTATAGCAAAGGTCTTTGATTTCTGGATCTTGTGTCAGATTTGCGGCTTTGAAGAAGGCCCTGGACGCACCTCTGCTCAACTCGGCCTGAGGTGTGGGTACTCTGTCAAGGAAACGTGCCCAGAGCCGGACGCTTTGGGTGACGCTGTCCAGAATCTCTTGATCGTCTTGACTGACCACGCTCAGATTGTAATGGGTAATGGCAGCGCTCTTGAGCTGTTCTTGGGTTAGGTTAACCTGTCTGTCTAGGCAGCGTTTCCAAAGTGACACGCTGGTCTTAAGATACGCGCGCTTACGCTCGTCCTCTGGCGCCCATGGTCCGGCCATATTGTTGAAGGTTGCAGCTTCTATAAGATCTTGCGCTGTCACCTCATCGGGGTTTTGGATGGCCGCAATATACTTGTTCCACGCGTCAGCACCTTTAATGAGATAAGCCCCTTTCTTTGTGCGGTCCTCCTCTATGTTTGATGCTTTCTGGAAAACGACAGAGGCACTTAGCAAGATGTCACGCCGAAGGTTCGGCTCACGTTCCAGGTAAATGACCCACCATTTGGCGCTCTCGTGGATGTAGGTATTTTGGGTCGCTGGATCAGAAACGGTGCGTGAAGCCCACACAAAGGTGTCAGCTGTGAAGCCGATCTCATTGGGGGTCGCGTCTTTGTTATGGGTCACGTAATCTACCCAGTACTTGGCGCTTTTGCTCCACGCAGCCTCGCGGTCCTTTTTGGAGAGGGCCTGGCACATAGCTGCACGGCGATAACAATGGGCTGCCGCTTTGAGGTCATCAGCGGCTGGCGATGTATTCGTCTCAAAAAACCGGTCCCAGAGCGTTGTGCTTTTCAGGTGATAGGAAACACTTGTGACCTCTTCTTCTGCTTGCGCCGCTTTGCTGTAGATGTTGGCCACAAGGGTTAGCTCTTTGGGGTCCAAAATGTCAGAGATTTCGAGAATCTCATCCCAGATCTTTGCCTTCGCCAGGTCGCCTCGGGCGGTAGATAGTTGATCCTTTAAGAAGGTGACGTGTTTGCGCGCCTGGGGACTGGTGCGGAGCGGATCTTCTTGGGCGACGTAACCCGGCAGACGCGCGGGGCTCACCTTAAAGTCATTGTGAACATAGTGAAGGAGATTCAGAAATACGCGGTCACCGTCGCCCAAGGGACCTTCTTTATAGAAGTCTTCTGGATTCACGCCCTTAGGATCCTTGCCCTTGATTGTGCGCAATAATTTCCACAGGGGCGTTTGCTTCAAGGTTTTTCCTTGTGATTTGAAAGAGCCGTGCTGAGTCAAAAGGCTTCGGAACTCGGAGGCAGCCCTTGGTCTGTGCTTTTTGTAACGAAGCAGAAGCATTTCCATGACGTCTGGCATGATTTCGCCCACGAAGGTGTAGCGGTCCTTTTGTCCCTGGCTACTGGCGTCAAATTCCAGCCCCGATAACCACACGCGAGTAGGCGCTTTTCTCAAAAGAAATTGGGGAACGAGGGTTTCCCGGGTGGCACTGTTCACGTGGGCCAGAGACAGAAGGTCCCGGTCGCCTAAGTGATCTCCCACGATGCGCAAGGCGTCAGCGGGTAGCAGTCCTAAAGGAAAAACGTCTTCAGGCGCCCTTAAATCGCCACGCTGCTTTTTTGAGGAAGGGCTGTCGTCTATCCCAAGCACGCTGAGTGAACGCTTGTGCCCCATGGCTGGTGTTTGGTTTGCCTCCTCATGGGGGCTTGCCAACAGGGACGCTGATGTCAAAAGACAGGCGGCGAAGGTTCTTAAGGTCGTGTGCATGGTTTTTAAGCTCTTTGTGTGGGGGGTTACACCAAATTTTGCAACATTTATTTGGTTAAATTCTCTTTTTGATCTCATCTTTGTTTTGTTCTCAATACAACTCCATGATTCTTTAATGGGCATCATTTTAAAGTTGTCAAATTTTATTTCAAAGAATGTATCGCGTTTATCCTGAAGGGGGACACTCCTGACCCCCATCCCATCAGATCAGGCCTTTCAAGACTTTTGCAAGCCAAGCATCGGCCTATATGTATTTGCTCGCTTATCGAAGTCAGCGCGGACTTCGATATCTGGCGCTATTTGGGCGGCTTGTGCAAACATGTCAACGGCGCAGGTGAGTGAGGTCATGTCCATGACTTTGTCGTCCTTTTTGGGTGCTTCCATGTGCGCGATCCAAAGTTCAGCGCTTCGCAACACATAGGCGGCGTTAAGGATTTCGTTTTTTGTTTCCTCTGCCATATTTGCAAAAACCGTTGCGGCAATTTTTGTGGTGGGTGCGGATGGGTTTTTCTCTTTGCGTAGATAGGCGTCCCAGAATTCAATGCTTTTGTACAAAGAGGCTTTTTTCTCGACAGGGTCCTTGGCAAAGAAAGACAATTGACTGTGGGCGTGGCCCAAGAACTTAAGCGTATCAAGATCATTTTCTTTCACGTCTTCCACTTTTTGAAGTCCTTCATACTGAGCCAACAGTGCAATGCTCTTTCGCGTGAGGATAATCTTGTCGCTCGCGCTTTGTGCGCCCGTGGCTGCGATCAAATGAACATTAGCAGCCTCACGCACAAGGGCGTATTCAGGATTGCCTTTCTTTTGAAGATAACGCTGCCACTGGCGGGTGCTCTCTAGAATAAACTCAATGCACAAAGTGGGATCCGCCATGGCATATGATGCTTGGAAAAAGGTGCGTGCGGCGTCAACCAAAACCTCGGGTGCTGGATTCGGCATACGAAGAAAATACGCACGCCACCACTGGACGCTTTGCAAGTAAGCGGCAGCTTTGTCTGGTTTGTGCCAGAAGTTGGCGCCTGCGCTGGCAAAGGTCATGGCGATATTTTTCACATCCTCAGGATGGGCATGTTCTTGCTCATGGTGGCTGCGTTCCAAAAGGCGTGCAGATTTCAAGTAGTAATCTGCTTTCGTGGCTTTGTCTTCGGCTTCGTTAGCAACGACTGCATAGAGGCTGGCCACCTTAACTTGCTCTACCCCCTCAAGGTAATCGAAGGTTGACAGGATCTTGTCCCAGTGTCTTGCGCTTGCAAAAATATTTATGTGGGGTGAGACATGGTGTCTGAGAAGAAACGCCTCATGCATACGCGCCTGGGGGCTTCTCAAGGCGTGGGACTTAGGCGGAGCGTAAGGGGAAAGGGTGGCAGGGTCCGCCCTAAAATCGAACCAAATGTAGCTCAACATGTTGAGGAAGACGATGTCTCCGTCGCCCAAAGGCACATTTTTAAAAGACGCCATGGGTACCTGCTTGGTGTGCGTGTTCTTAATGCCCATGAGCACAGACCACAGGTGGGCGTCTTGGAAGGTTTTCCCCATGGAGGAAAAGCCGCGGTGCTTTTCAAGGGTGTCACGAAAAGCCAGGGCGCTGTCAGGGCGCTGGCGTTTGTACATCATCAGCATGGACTCCATGATCTCGGGCATGATTTTTGCTGTAAATTCATAGCGGCGTTTATGTCCTTCAAAGGTGTCCTCAAAGGACAGGGCCGTGTTCCACACATGGGTTGGGCTATTTTCATGGAAGGAGCGCAACTCAGACAACCCAGAGAGATAGGATGTCGTGGTTGTTGTCGTTGTGGTGATGCTCACATGCCGCACCTCCCCAGTGCTTTGCGCCCTTTTCTTTTTGGGAGAAGTGCCACTTTCTTGCCCACGCTCCAGGAGCCTCTTGTGGGCCGCGCGTGCGCCCTGGGTCTCTTCCTCGGTCACTGTGTTCAAACTGGCCAGGGCGCATGTGGTTGATAAAAGGCAAATACCAAGTATTTTAAGGGATTTTTTCATTTTTAAGCTCCTTCAACAATCTGGTTTTCAAGGTGGGTTAAGTACGTCATAAGGGTATGGTAAAACTGTATACGGTCTGAATCTGTGACGCTTGGCAACACCTGGGTGAAGACGCTACGTGCGCTGTTGATCAGTGCCTTGTTGGGCTCGGGTCTTTTGGCAAAATAAGCCGTCCAGGCCCAGGCGCTTTTGGCCAGATAAGTCTCACGTGCCTGGGTCTCTTGGGTATGGTCCATGGCAAACGCGTACACGTTAGCCGCCACAAGAAGCTCATGGGTTGGCAGGCTCTCGCCCTTGCCAAAAAAGATGTCCCACATGGACGCGCTTTTTATGAGAAGCTCGCCGCACGCGCTGGGTGCGTGGGTGGTGGCATTGAAGTAGACATGGGCGGCGTCGCGCGCCTGGCACGGGGTGAGGCTTTCCTGGTGAGCTCTGAAGCGATCCCACCAGAAGGAGCTTCTCAGGTAGTACCATCCTTTTACCTCCCGGGTCTGCTCATAGACAGCGGCGTTGGCATAGGCGTTGGCGATATTTTTGGCGTGCTTGACATGGGGCACTTCAACCTCATGCTCGTACGTATACCACGCACGCCCACACGCAATAAAAAACGCACCTTTTTCTAATGCTGTTTCACTGTGCAAGGCTGCGTTGGCAAAAGCGTAAGCCCCGTCCAAGAGATCCTCTGCGGGGCAGGGAGTACTCTCTTGGAAAAAACGGCGCCACAAGCGTCCACTTTCAACGAAGAGGCGGGCTTTTTCAGAGTGTGCGTGGGTGAGGTGGGCGGCATTCGTGTAACCGGTGGCACCCGCCCGAAGATCATGGGGGGAGGGGGTTTCTTCTGCGCCAAAATAACGATCCCATAGGCGTACGCTCTTTTTGGATAGGCGAAGGCGCGTGTCCTCGTCAGGGGCCAGAACACCTGCGCTTGTATGGGCAATGGCTGCGTGGAGGATATCGATGGCTGGGGCGTGGGGAGTAAGGCTGTGATAGGTGTGCCACATCTGGGCGCTTGTTCCGTAAGCAAGGCGTTGCTGTGCCGCATCCTGATCAAGGGAGGCCAAGCGTAGGTGAGCCATGGCTGCCAGTCTCATATCGTCGCGGCTCGCCTGGGGGGACTTGTCTAAATAAGCCGCCCAGTGCTGGGCGCTTTTGGCCATGTGCCATGTGGCCAAGGGCGTGTCCAGGAGGGAAAAAGACGCGCCGTGGTGGGCAATGGCAGCCTCTTGTATTTCATGAAGCTCGCGGTTATCCACCAGGGAAAAATAGCGTTCCCAAAGCGCGGCGCTTTTCAGGTATTGGGCGCACCTGCCATCCTCGCAGGTCTCAAAGATAGCGGCGGCGCGGTAAAGAACGGCCGCGTCACGTAGCTCAAAAACACTGTGGTCGACGCCACTGGCAAAATAGCGATCCCAAAGCGCAGCGCTGCGTAAAAAGTGGGTGGTTCTATCTTCATCCTTTGTGGCATGAAAGCCCGTACTTTTGTGGAAGTACGCTGCGCGGGACACGTCCTGGGCGCTCACGTCACTGGCTTGGGTCAGGACGCGCTCCCCCAAATGAGATGCCCTCCGGGAGTAGGTGATTTTCTGCGCGTCCTCAACATCTTGAAAAGACACCATGTCATAGTCTGTGGCGGCTTGGCGCAACTCATCGGGCGTTAGGTAATCAAAGGTTTGTAGGATTTCTTCCCAGATTTTGACGCGCTCTTGTTCGTCAAGGTGAGGGGTGATTGTTTTTTTCAGCAAGCCAGCTTTGTGCATACGCATCTGGGGACTTGGGTATTTTGGATTGAGGGGGGCGTCATAGGCCGTCAGGGACGTGGGGCACTTTTCAAAATCATTCTTAATATAATGGAGAAGATTGAGAAACATCCGGTCGCCATCCCCGAAGGCGTCTTTGAGGGTAAACGTTGCAAGCGGCAAGTTCTTTGGGGCGGATAGCTTTAACTCTTTGAGAAATATCCATAAAAATCTGTCTCCAAGCTTTTTGCCGTGGGACTCAAGCTCCCCAAATTGAGCAAGCAGGGATGAAAAGTGAAAAAATGCTTTGGGGCTCTGACTCTTATAGGTGATAAGAAGCGCCTCCATAACAGGGGGTATGACATTCTTCACAAAAAAGTAATGGTCTCTTTCACCCGACGTATCTGGAGAGTAAGCAATCGCCGATGACCAAATACGGGTGGGGGAGTCTCTGACGAAGAGACGAGGCATGAGAACATCATAGGTTGCATGGTTTACCATGGTCAGGGAAAAGAGATCTTTGTCGCTTAAGTGCTCGGCCACAACGCGCAGGGCGTCACCGGGCAGAGTTCCCCACAGGAGAGACGGATCAAGCACCTGCGCCTGTCCCTTCGCCGCCCTTGTGCGTTTAGGAGGCGCGCTGCGCTCCCTAAGATCCGTGCCCGCGTGCGTGCGCTTAACGCCCCTGGCAGGTCCTTGACTTGCCTCCTCACAAGGACTTGCCATCATGGCGCTTGACGTAAAAAGAAAGACGAGCAGGGTTTGAAGCGTGTGTTTCATTTTATTCAATCATACTTCCGATACTAATGATCTTGGGACAGCGCGTCTTGGGGCGCCTTTAGTGGTTGCACTTGCTG
>JAIUNT010000086.1 GCA_020161545.1 Pseudomonadota bacterium | reverse complement strand
AAATGACCGCGCCCAGGCGGATAGACGCACCCAAGGCGCCCTCATGGTGCTTGTGACACCGCGGGGAAAAATCCTCGGGGTTTCCATTCTTGGCGCACACGCGGGCGAGCTCATAGCTCCTTGGATTTTGGCTCTGGAAAATGGCCTTTCCATTGGCGCCGTCGCCAGCACCCTTTTACCTTACCCCACCTTAAGCGAGATCAGCAAAAAGGCGGCCGGCGCTTTCTATAAAGATAAGCTTTTTAGTCCCGTTATGCGAAAACTCGTCACTTTTCTTATGGGCCTCAAGACATGAGACGCCTGAAAAAAGCGCTCCCCCTCTTGGTGCTTGTGGCCCTTGGAGTGCTCGCCTGGTCCTTGCATCTATTTGACCTCTTCACCTTTGAAAGCCTCAAAGCGCACCAAAAAGCCCTCGACGCGCACCTTGCCCAGCATTGGGTCCTCACCCTTTTGATTTTCATGGGGATTTACTGCGCAGCTGTTGCCCTGTCCTTACCCATCGCCACGTTCCTTACCCTGACGGGAGGACTTTTATTTGGACAATGGGTCGGCACAAGTGCGGTCGTTATCAGCGCAACCCTAGGGGCGTGCCTTGTTTTCTTAAGCACCCGCCTTGCCTCAAAAGATTTACTAGATAAAAAGCTAGGCAAGCGTGGCGCAAAACTGCAAAAGGGATTTCAGGATAACGCGCTTTCCTATCTCCTCACCTTGCGCCTTATTCCCCTCTTTCCCTTTGTGGTGGTGAATATCGCCGCCGCGGTGTTTCAGATGCGATTTGTCCCCTTTGTCTTGGGAACCTTCTTGGGCATCATTCCGGGATCCTTTGTTTATGTGAGCTTAGGCGTGGCCTTGCGCACGGTCTTACAAAAAGAGGGCGTCACACCCAAGGTCGCCCTTGATCCCCATGTGCTGTTGGCGCTCGCGGGGCTTGGTGTTCTCTCCCTCTTACCCGTCCTTTATGGACGCATGCGCAAAAAATAATCCCGCAAAAAAAGCCCTGACGGCGTCATCCTTTTAAAGGGTTTTCGCTGCGACCAAAATGAGCCCAGGCGGTATAAATCCGCCCCACGGTCGTCAGCCAACACATCACACCAAAGACCACACACATGGCATTGAAGTAGGCTGGGAAAAAACAAAAGAACATCAGGAAAAAGGTTGTCTCCGTTCCCTCGCACAGACCACCCAGATAATAGAACGACTTTTTGCCGCGCTTTTGGGTCGTCACGTCCCTTTTGGCCGCAATGATAGCGTAGGCCAAGAACGAAACCATGGGGCCGATAAAGCTAAAGACCAAGAAGCTGGCGTAAAAAAGATGCGCGTGGTGCCTAAGACCAAAGGCAAAGACGACACCCGCGTACACAATAAAATCGCACACAATGTCGAGAAACCCACCAAAATCCGAAAGCCCAGCATGCCTTGCAACGGCGCCGTCCAGCCCATCACAGATCCGGTTCAAGGCCAAAAACACCGCCGCCCACAAAAGGGCGTCTTGGCTGACCATCACAATGGCGCAAAGGCCAAACCCAAAGCCTGTCAGCGTCATGGCGTTGGGGGTCACCCCTTTTTGTGCAAGGGACGCACCCAAACGGTTGAGGGCAGGATCAATCAGAGGTCTGACATAAGGATCAAGCATAGGTCTTCCAAGCGCCTTTAAAGAAACAACGTTCCTCTGCACACTAGCAAAGCCCCCACAAACAAAAAAGTATTTTAGGCCCATCGGCCAGAAGGGGCCCTTGAACTTTGTCATAAGCTATGGGATGCTGTTGAAAAAAAGCGGGCCGAAGCAAGCTCCGGCCCGAGTTTATAACAGGGAGGCTTCACGTCTTGGGAGACGTAGGACTGGCTGAAAAAACCAGCCCCTCTCCAGGCGTTGCGCCTGGAAACTCGTGGGCGGGAATCCCGCCGACACCTCCTATGTAGGACTTTTTTTCCCCTCGCACCAGCAGAATTTTCGCAGGGGGGGTATGCACAAAAAGCATTGCTTGTGTGCATACTGTCATTTTTCTCTCTTTATTGAGAGTAATAATAAAAATAAGCACAAAGGTAATAGAGGGAAAAATGATCGACTTCTTACAAGATCTAGATGGAGGACAAGCCGTTGAAGAAGCGCTGCGCCTTATCGCCGCGCTACTTATGGGGGGACTTGTGGGCTGGCAAAGAGAGCGCTATGGCCATGAGGCCGGCGTGCGCACATTCTCTTTGATCGCCCTTGGATCTTGTTTGTTTGGGATTCTGTCCCACCACATGGCTTTTCCTGGAGACCCAGGACGTATTGCCGCCCAGGTTGTGTCGGGCATCGGCTTTATTGGTGTGGGCCTCATCATCAAGGATCACGGCAGCGTCAAAGGGCTCACAACAGCTGCGACCCTGTGGGCGGTTGCGGCGGTGGGGCTCTCCATCGGTTATGGCCTTTACTATGTGGCCTCACTCACCACATGCCTCATTGTGCTGACCCTTTTCATGCGCAGCCTTCCCCAATGGGATCGTTTTGTGGGACGCCACTCTGTGGCTCACCACGTAGATCCAGCCCCAACCCCTGTGGCCCCCATCAAAAAAGTGCGCCCTCCTCTGTGAGGCGCGCCCCACACATTGCAAGTTTGGCCAAAACAAGCTAAGACTGAGCTTACTTTCACACACTTAAAGGAACGCAAAAATGGCGAGCTATCAATATTCATATGTCATGAAGGGCTTAGGCAAGGTTTATCCTGGTGGCAAACAAGTGCTTAAGGACATTTATCTTTCCTTCTATCCAGGCGCCAAGATTGGCGTCATTGGTATTAACGGCTCTGGTAAGTCAACGCTGCTGAAAATCATGGCGGGTCTTGACGGGGAATTCTTGGGCGAGGCGTGGTCCGCGGACGGCCTGCGGGTGGGTTACCTGTCCCAAGAGCCTGAGCTTGATCCAGCCCTTGACGTCCAAGGCAATATTATGGAGGGCGTCAAGGAAACCCGCGCCCTGCTTAAGCGCTTTGAAGAGGTGAGCGCACGCTTTGCCGAGGAGCTCACGGACGACGAGATGAACGCCCTTATTGAGGAGCAAGCAGCCCTTCAAGACCAAATTGACGCGGCCGGCGCCTGGGACTTGGAGCGCACCGTGGAAATCGCCATGGACGCCTTGCGCTGCCCTCCCGGTGACGCGAGTGTGACAAACCTCTCCGGTGGTGAGAAGCGCCGCGTGGCCCTGTGCCGCCTTTTGTTGCAACACCCTGATATGCTGCTCCTCGACGAGCCCACCAACCACCTGGACGCAGAATCCGTTGCCTGGCTTGAGCGCTTTTTGAAGGATTACTCAGGTACCGTGGTGCTCATCACCCACGATCGTTACTTCCTTGATAACGTTGTGGGCTGGATCCTGGAGCTTGACCGCGGCCAGGGCATTCCCTTTGAAGGAAACTACTCCTCCTGGCTTGAACAAAAGGAAAAGCGCCTCTATCAAGAGGAAAAGCAAGAGAGCGCAAGACAACGGTCCTTGAAGGAGGAGCTCGAGTGGATCCGCGCCTCCCCTAAGGCCCGCCAATCCAAAAGCAAAGCCCGTATCCAGGCCTATGAAGCCCTTTTGTCCCAAGAGCACGAAAAGCGCCAAGAAAGTGCGCAAATCATGATTCCTGCGGGCCCACGCCTTGGCGACGTGGTCATGGAGGTCTCGCAAATGACCAAGGGATTTGGGGATCGCTGCCTCATGGAGGATGTGACCTTCACCGTACCCAAGGGCGCCATTGTGGGCATTATTGGCCCCAACGGTGTTGGTAAGAGTACACTCTTTCGCATGATCACAGGTCAGGAGAATCCCGATCAAGGCACCATTCGCCTGGGTGAAACCGTGGTCCTTGGCTATGTGGATCAAAGCCGCGACACGTTAGATGCGGATAAAACCGTGTGGGAAGAAATCTCCGGTGGACACGAAGAGATTGAGCTTGGCAAGCGCCTTGTGTCCTCGCGCGCTTACTGTGGTCGCTTTAACTTTAAGGGCCCTGACCAACAAAAAAAGGTAGGGCAACTCTCGGGTGGTGAGCGTAACCGCGTACATTTGGCGAAAATCCTCAAGTCCGGTGCCAACGTCATTCTTTTGGACGAACCTACCAACGACTTGGATGTTGAAACACTGCGCGCCCTGGAAGAAGGTCTTCTGGACTTTCCTGGCTGCGCCATGATCACCAGCCATGATCGCTTCTTCCTCGATCGTTTGGCAACGCACATTCTTGCCTTTGAAGGCGACTCCCATGTGGAGTGGTTTGAGGGTAACTACGAAGACTATGAGGCTGACCGCAAGAAGCGCCTGGGAGACGAGGCCTCGCGCCCACACCGGGTGCGCTATAAACCTCTGGCACGCTAAGCACAAAAAAAGGCGCCCCTTTGGGCGCCTTTTCTATTTTATCTATCCCCTCTTATTCAAGGGCGATGTTTTCTTTCCAAGACTGCTCAATCAGGTTGACCACGCTGTTTGGAAGAGGCACGTAATCAAGATCTGTGGCCATGGTGTCCCCTTTTTCATAGGCCCAACGGAAGAAGTCTAAGACAGCCTTACTCTGCTTGGGATTCTTGGGCTTTTTCTCCATCAAAATGAACGTTGCACCCACGATAGGCCACACCTTGTCACCCTCAACATCCGTCAAGATAAGGTAGAAGTTTGGTACTGAGTCCCACTTGGCAGACGCTGCCGCTTCTTGGAAGGCGCTGGCTGATGGCTCCACAAACTTGCCGGACTTGTTTTGCAGTTGTGCGCTTGTCAGCTTATTTTGCTTGGCGTAAGCGTACTCCACATACCCAATAGCACCTCCAATGCGCCCAACATAGTTGGCCACACCCTCGTTGCCTTTACCACCCACACCCGCAGGCCAGCTCACAGACGTGTCTGCGCCCACCTTTTCTTTCCAGTCTTTATTGACCTGGGAAAGGTAGTTCGTGAAAAGGAAAGAGGTCCCTGACCCATCGGAGCGGTGTACAACCGTAATCACCTTATCGGGAAGGGTCACACCTGGATTGATCGCCGTAATGGCAGGATCATTCCACTTGGTTATTTTACCCAGATAGATCTGAGCCAAAATGTCACCCGT
>JAIUNT010000085.1 GCA_020161545.1 Pseudomonadota bacterium | reverse complement strand
CTCAAGCATCTGCCGCACCTTTGGCATCAATGAGAAGCTGTATAACGCGCCGTCCTCGTCGGTGCAAACTCTTTGTGACCGCGCCAGCGTCTATGGGACCTCACCGGACGCGGATCGTAAGGGCGCGCGCATCGGGGTGCCGCTTCTTGTGCACAGGAGATGCGCAAATCCCATGTTTCAAATCGCTAATGATCTTGCCTACGGGGGGCTCATGGTCCACAAAAAGGCGCGCGCCTCTTCAGCGATTCGGGACGCGCTTGGACCATCGGCGTGGCTTGATGTGAAGAGCCAGGACTGCCAGGATAAGTGGTCGCTGGCGGAAGGGGCCAAGGTTGTTGAACTCCTTGAGAAACTGCACGCGGCAGGTGTGGCGCCGCACCTTTATATGATCACGCCCTTTGTTCAGGTCAAAGACGCGCTTCAACGCCTTATTCTCAAACAACATCACCTCAAGGCCTGGCTTGAAAGTGCGCTAGAGAGCGAACCAGGCGACGAGGAGGGGGAGCACAACAGGGGACACAATAAGCTTCTCCAGTGGTGTCAGTCCCATATTGGCACGGTGCACACCTTCCAGGGCCGCGAGAGCGAGGCGGTGATTCTTGTCCTTGGTGCGCCTTTAAGTGCCCACGCAGGTGCACGCGCCTGGGCGGGGAAAAAGGTGAATCTGCTTAATGTGGCGCTCACCCGCGCAAAGGAAGGACTGTACGTGGTAGGGGACCGCGAAAAATGGAAAAAGGCCGGCGTGTTCTATGCCCTTGACGCCGGCCTTGTTAGCGCACACCCTTTTAAATAATAAGGTGTGCGCTATAGCGCCTTAAACCTCTCTAAAGATAAAGATGTTTAAACCAGGGTTGCCAGGTCTTTGACATCAAAGCCGTGCAGCTCGCTGAACTGATTGGCCGCCACCTTATTCACCCACTGGGCGTCGGACAAGAGGGCGCGCCCAACGGCAATAAGATCAAACTCATCCCTGGCCATGCGCGCCGTCAGGTTATCAAGGGTAGCCGCGCCCGCGTTCACGCCGCGAAAGGCCTCCATAAAGTCGGTGTTGAGGCCCACGGACCCGACGCTGATGGTGAGGGCGCCTGTGAGCTTTTTCGCCCATCCCGCAAAGTTCAGGCCTTCGGGGCCGTCAATTTCTGGAAACTCCGGCTCCCAAAAGCGCCGCTGGGAGCAGTGCAGCACGTCCGCACCGGCCTCCACCAGTGGCAAAAGCCAGTCGGTCATTTCTTGGGGTGTGGCAGCTAAGCGCGCCTTATAATCTTGCTGCTTCCACTGACTTACGCGCAGCAGTATGGGAAAATCAGGCCCCACAGCCTCGCGCACAGCGCGTAGCGCAGCGGCTGCAAAACGCGCGCGCTCTTTAATGGTGGCGCCCCCGAAGGCGTCCGTGCGCGTATTGGCGCCGGACCAGAAAAATTGATCGATGAGGTATCCATGGGCGCCGTGGAGCTCCACCACGTCAAAGCCTGCGTCTTTGGCATCACGGGCGGCGCGCGCAAAGGCGCTCACCGTGTCCGCAATGTCTTCCTCACTCATGGCAACGCCGCGCGGGTCATTCGGGCCAATGAGGCCAGAGGGGCTCTCAACGGGGGCGTCGGGCTCCCACTTGCTGTAACGTACAGCGCCCGTATGCCAAATTTGTGGGCCAATGCGCCCGCCGGCGGCGTGCACGGCCTTTGCGACCTCACCCCAGCCAGCCAGGGCCTTTTGGCCATGGAAGAATGGAATACCAGGAGAATTGCGCGAGGCCGGTCGATCAATCACGGTGCCCTCCGTGAGGATGAGGCCTACGCCCCCTGCGGCGCGGCGGCTGTAGTACGCCGCGTGCGCCTGGCCAGGAATACCGTCCTTGGCCATGTCCCGTGTCATGGGGGCCATGACAATGCGGTTGGGCAGCGTCAAGTTTTTAAGGGTTAAAGGGCGAAACAAAGCATCTGTTGACATGGGGCCTTCCTTTTATGGTTTTGATTCTATAAAGATACAAGGAAAAGCCCGCCGCGTCACCCCAAACCACCACCGTGCACTTTCATAGCGTACGGTGGATGAGAGGGTTTATCTGCCTTGCTTGGGCAAGAAGCGCTCTGTATCACGAATGCGATTTTTTATTTTGTCTACGAGCCCTTTGTCGTTGGCTGACTCAGCAATCACTAAAGCCTCGTCAAAGTACCCAAGGGCCTTTTTGGTTTCCTTCATCCCGCAAGATGAGTTCCCCAATGACAGGAGCGCCTGGGCTAGGAGTTTTTTGTCTCCAAGTTTTTCGGCAAGCTCACGCGCTTTATGACGGCACTCACGGTTTGTGTAGTGTTTTGAGCCAACACGTCCCTTGTACTCGCTGTTTCCAAGGCCCAGCCAAGCGCGAACGATAAGTTTGTGATCCTTCTGCTGGGTTGCCAGATCAAGTGCCTCAAGATAGCAAAGGGAAGGTGTATAATCTTTGCCAGCAACCCTTCCCTTGAAGTGGGCGTTTCCAAGCCCCACCAACGCTTGTGACATGATCTGTATATGCTTTATGAGTTTGGCGTAGTGCAGGGTTTCTTGAAAGCACTCCACGCTTTTGTAGGTGTTATCTTTACCCGCATGGAGTTTGTGTTGAAGGATGTTGTCATCAATGGTTCCCTCAAACCAAGCGTTACCAAGGCCAAGAAACGCTTGAGCGATGAGTTTTTTGTTGCCAAGATCATCAGCATGCCTGAGAGACTCGAGGTAGCAATTCCAATTTGAGCTGCCTCTGCCATGGATAGGATGATTGTAGCGGGCGTTGCCAAGACCAAACCAGGCCTGTGCCATCTGTTTTTTCAGACCTGCTTCTGTAGCAATGCGCAGGCCCTCCTGCAAGCATGCAATGGGTGTGAGGCGTTTGCCGTCTACTGTGCCATTATAAAAGGCGTTGCCCAGGGCGATCCAGGCTTGGGATATCGCCTTGGGATCTTTGGTCATGCTTGCAAAGCGCAGGGCCTCAAGGCGGCACCCGTCGTTTGTGTAGTACTGCCCGTTGATTTTGCCTTTAAAGCCTGCATTGCCAAGGCCCAGCCATGCTTGGGTAAGTAGCCTGTTGTCTGCGCACTTAGTCGCAAGGGCATGCGTCTTTTTGTAGAGGCTTTCTTGTGTGTGGCGCTCACCTTCCAGGACGCCAGTGTAGTGCATATGGCCAAGGCCCATACAGGCCTGCGTCATGATGCGATCGTCTTTTTGGATCTTTGCGTAGTGAAAGGCTTTCAAAAAGCACTCGGCCTTGTCATAGTGCCTCCCGTCAAGATCGCCTCTAAAGTCGGTGTTTCCCAGCCCAATGAGCGCAAGGGATTTTGTTTTAAAGTCACTGTTATTTTGGGCAATCTCGTACGCTTTTTTATAGCATAGGATATCTGTGTAGGGCTCTTCGTCGATCAGGCCCGAAAACTTAGCATTTCCAAGTCCCACGAACGCATTGGACATGAGCTTTGTGTCACCAGCCGCCTTTGCGGCGCACACGGCTTCAAGAAAGCAATCAGCGACTGTGTAGGTCTTGGCGTTCAAGGTGAGCGTGTGAAAGCGCGTATTACCAAGACCAATCAAGATCGATGCGATAAGCGCATTGTCGCCCAAATCTTTGGCAAGGGCGTAGGCTTTGACGTAACACGCGGTGCGGGTGTGGTGTACCTGGCCAATGATACCATCAAAGTCTGCGTATCCAAGGTAGGAAAGTAGGCGCGCGCGGGCAAGGGGGTTGGGGAGGCTTTTCTCTTTCTCCAGGCCCTCTAAGCACAGCGCGATGGTCTGGGAGTTTGTACCCTGGCAACTGCTGATGTGGGTGCGCATGAGAAGTTCTTCGAGCTCCTCATTTTCCTGGGATTGGCTAGGGGCTTGCGCGGGCTCCGCACTCTCTTCTACATCAGTCTCTGCGTCGGTTTCTGATCCTGAGAACATAGAATCCTCCTCAGGCGTGGCCACATCAGAGGGAGGGCTGGCCAACTGCATGGGTTCTGCAGCGTCGCTCGTATCCGCGGCTAAGCTTTGGCTTGTCTCCATCTCAGCGGGCAGGGCAGGGCGCTTTGCCGGGCGGGGGGCGTCCTCTAGTATGTCCTCAGGTTCATCAATGATGCGTTTGCTGAGCGGGCGTTTCTGGGAAACGGACCTGGGTGAGGCATCAGCTTGGGGTATTCCCGCCACGGGTGGTGTGGGATTTGTCCGAGCTCCTTGTGTGTCAGAACGGCTTCTTGCTCTCTCCTGTACTTCTTCTGGTTCCTCAATGATGCGGTTGCTGCGCGGGCGTTTCCTGGCGGCAAGGTTTGATGGGGCTTGGACAACGCTCGCGCTTACTTGCGGGCGTGTGAAAGTGGCCTCGCGGCGCAGTGGTTGAGGAGACTGGGCGTCCTGCGGGGAGGTCTGACTTTGCGCCATCGGTCGTGGAGTGCGCGGTTGAGGCGCTGCACGCTCTGCCAGAGGAGACGAAACACGCGCGCGGCTGGTGCTTGGGGAGCTGGCTTGGGTGCCGCCTGCGCTCTCACGCAGGGTGCGCTCTAGGTGCCTGCCTTCTTTTGAGCTGACATAGGGTGTGTGGGGAAAGAGCATGCGCTCGCGCGCGCCCTCACTGTTGGACAGATGTATCGTCCCACCTGCGCGCGCGGCCTGTGGTCTGTCCAGCAGGGCCAGGGCGTAGGCTTCTGGGGTGGTGTCTGCCATGTCAGCGGGTCTGTAGCCTTCTTCCAATACAAGTCGGGCCATTTCCAAAACGCCTGAACGTGTGTATCCGTCGCTGATGGTGCTAGACAGAACCTCCCAAGCGCGTGCGTGCTGACCAAGGCGCGCCAAGCACCTTCCCAAATAAATCCACATGTGGTGGATACCCGCATTGTGGTGACGGCCAATTTCCTGTGTATGGGAATGGGCAAAGCGCAGGGCTTTTTGAAGGGTGTCGCGCACATTTTGGAGGGCCTCTTGTTGGGACGCGCCCTCAGGTAGGTAGGTGTGATCCAGCACAAGGGACCCTTTGTAGAGGGAGGCATTCATGAGGCGAATGGCCTCTTTGGCGCTGGCCGGTGTGCGTTGCCCGATGACTTCGGCGTGGCGCCAGATGCGCCGACGTTTGCCGCGGTGCTGCGCCTGTGCCAGCGTGAGCGCAATGAGAAAATGGCGACTCGTATGATGCGCGAGTACGTTTGCAGCAGAGGTG
>JAIUNT010000084.1 GCA_020161545.1 Pseudomonadota bacterium | reverse complement strand
TAAATACTTGCGTCTCATACTCAAAGGACGGTGAGTTATTTGCGGAAGATCCGCTGGAGGATGATGCATTGGCAAGGTTTAGGCCTGCACAAAGCGCCATACTCAAAAAGAGATGTTTTGTTGTCATGATTCTGTAATAAGGTTGAACGGAATATTGTTATAGGTTTTTATTTGTCAGATTTCAATAAAAAATTTGAGATCAGTCTTTTTTTATTTATTAATTACTTCTTGTGAGGTGTGTCGACAGTTAGTGTTTGCGAAAAAAGGAGGCGGGGTTGGGTGGGAGTCTGCACCCCTGATGGCGTGCAGACTACGTAGCCTTTGGCTTAGCGGCGCATGGCAACAAGGCGCAGCTTGTGCATACTGCCAGGATCTTGTTGTTTTGTGGCGGATGTCAGGGCCGTCTCCTCACTTGTGAGGTGCGGAGGGAAGAAGTCGTGGGAATCGGGCTTAATTTCCCCAAATCCGTAAACAAGGGTGGGCAGACCATTCTCAACGGTGATGGGAAGGGCGTTCTCCTGAACCGCAACGGTGAGGGCGTTTTCAAGGCCCCATTGCCAGCCCTGGAGGAGGTTACGACAACGCCAACAAGGGTCACGGTAGGTGGACACACCTAAAACAGCGGCGCGAATGTGCAGTGGAGCGCCTTCTAAAGTCGCAAGTTTGGCCAGATATATGGGTAAATGCCAGTTGACATCGAGCACTAAGATGCCTTCAGAGTCAGCGCAGTTGATGGCCCATGGACCTTTAACGACGTGGGTATCAAGAGCTTTTTTGGTGGCATGCGAGATGCGCGCCCAACGCTCCTGAGCGCTCTCCCTGAGAAAAGCATGGCGCTCGGGTTGGGTGAGGACATCATGGAATGCGTTGTGGATATGGGCCTGTTTGCGGTAGCGCTCATCATTAGAAAAACGGTTCCCACCCGAAAGATAAAGATCAAGGGGTTGCAGATCGTAGAACTTGTGGGATCCGTTAACGGTGTAGTGAAAGCGTAAATGAGCACTAGCCAGATTGGGAAGCTTATCCTGACCTGGCTTGTGGCCCGTCAGTTCTTTCACATGCAAGAGCTGCTCACGGGGTAAGAATGTGCCAGCCATTTCAAAGCGCTTACCGTTAAAGGTATAGGTTGTGTGGTTTACGTGGTTGGTCCATGCAATGTCACGCTTGAGCACATACTCATCCAAGTGGGGGATTTGTCGTGCGATATGTTTGCTGCTCTGGCTGACGGTTGTGGATAAGGCGCTTAAATAAGAGAGTGAGGCGGGCTGGCCTATCTGCGCGCGCTGGTTCTGGCCCTCATGGGAAGATGACGCGTTCTCCTCTGGAGTATTAAGGGGTGCTTCTTGGGATTCTTCGGCGTGCCACCTTTCGACTGGGTCTAAGAGGGGCGTGCTGTCGACGGTGTCATTGCATGACGCTTCATCGGCTTGAGTCAACTCAAGTATGGAAGGAGATTCATCAACGTCCCATTCTTCTTGTGCCTGAAGAAGAGGGTCTATCTGAACCGTGTTTGCTGGGCTAGGAACCTGATTTTCGGAATAGAGTCCTTTGCTTGACGCAGATTTATTTTGCTTTCCTTTTCCATTTCCTTTTTTTTGTTTCTTCTTGCCATTGGCTTTCCCTTTTGGGGGAGACTTCTTTTGGGTTTTTTGCGTAGAGGTCGAGAGCGCGGCGTGCTCTGGCGCATCTAAGGTCCGTGTAACGCCAAGTTTGCTTAGCATGCCGTCGATGGCCAGGGTTGCTTCATCGGCCAGTATTTGATTTAAGAGTTTATCTTTAGAGCGATTTAAAAGCGTGAGCTCCATAGGCGAATATGTGCGCCGTGTGATGTTTGTTAAAAGCCCCTTCTGATGATAATCCTTCACGGCTGAGAAGATGATACGATCCCCGGAAATCTGGGCATTACCATGGGGATTAAATTTCTTTGGATTAAAGTGTAGAGAGGAGCACGTGGCAAGCAAAGCGCGCTTTAGATTCAAGTAAAAGTGCAAGGAGTTAAGATCAAAGGTAACGGGGGCCACGGTTATCTGGTTTACATTGAGCAAAGCTCTTGTGGAAGGGGTGAGTTCAACGGCGTCAAAGTTGTTTAAATCGAACTGACCGGTTTCGAGCTGAGTTGTAAAGAGATAGAAGGCCAGATCTTCTACGGACATTGAGTTCTTAATAAGGTTAACGCGGTCTAGCCTCATTGTTTTTGTTATGTCTCCTTTGAAAGGCTCATAAAAAAATACCTCGGGGTATCTTTCATTGAGGATATCAAATGTGCATGCTGCCAGGTCACCCATGGTTTTACGCACAGTGATAATGGATTGGGCGTAGAGCTCATCCATTTGGGCTTGGGTGGGAGGCGTTGTGATCATCTTCTCAAGAGCGGTTACGAAATAAGTCACCACATCACGTTCGACTCTGAACTGATTTTTAAACAAGCTCAGTAAGAGGAGATCGTCATCGAGATTTTGTTGGGGGATGTTAGAGGTGCGCAGCTCGCGCATGTAAGCAATATGATCTTTAAAGAGATCTTTTGTGGCTTTACCAAATTTATGTGTGGCTAAAAACGTAAACAAGCCGTCGAGGTGCGTTTTGCGTGCGCATGCGTCTTGATAGAGCTGGGCAAGGGAGGGAAGCGACTCGTCGAGATTAGACGTAGCGTAGCGCTTAAAGACTTGCGTCTCATACTCAAAGGACGGCGAGTTATTTGCGGAAGATCCGCTGGAGGATGATGCATTGGCAAGGTTTAGGCCTGCACAAAGCGCCATGCTCAAAAAGAGATGCTTTGTTGTCATGATCTTTTAAAATGTTAAACCAAGAGGTATATAGGCAATATTTATTATTATTTCAACAAAAAAATATAATTACTGTATTTTATTAAGTTGAGTGTTTTTTTGACAAAATGGCTCACCCTTATTGTTAAAGGAAATGGGAAGGCATCAGTGAGAGCCGGGGCGTGTGCACCCTTAGAAGAATGCACACACCTTTGGGTTTTGTCTAACGTCGCATGGCAACAAGGCGCAGCTTGTGGATGCTGCCCGGATCTTGTTGTTTTGTGGCGGAGGTCAAAACCGTTTTCTCATTTGTGACGTGTGGTGGGAAGAAGTCATGGGAGTCGGGCTTGATTTCCCCAAATCCGTAAACAAGGGTGGGCAGGTCACGGGCCACGGTGATGGGAAGGGCGTTCTCCTGGGCCGCAACAGTCAGGGCGTTTTCAAGGCCCCATTGCCATCCCTGCAAGAGGTTACGACAGCGCCAGCACGGATCACGGTAGGTGGACACACCCAACACAGTGGCACGAATGTGCAGTGGCGCGCCCTCTAGGGCCGCAAGCTGTCCAAGATATCTCGGCAAATGCTTGGTCACATCCAGGAGCAAAATGCCCTCTGAGTCCGCGCAGTTAATAGTCCAGGGTCCCTTAGCAACGTGGGTATCAAGGGCGTGGGTGGCGGTGTGTGTAATGCGTTCCCAACGCGCGTCACGCCCCTCGCTTAGGAAGGCCTTTCTATCAGTGTGTGACAGAACGTTGTGATATGCGTTATGGATATGGGCGTTTTTGCGGTAGGTGTTATCGTTTGCAAAACGGTTGCCTCCGGACAAATAAAGGTTTTGAGGAACGAAGTCATAGGACTTATCGGCGCCACCAACCGTGTAGTGAAAGCGCAGATGACCGCTCGCCAAATTGGGAAGCTTGGCCTGACCAGGCTTGTGGCCTGTCAGTTCCTTGACATGCAAGAGTTGCTCAAGTGGGAATACCATACCCGCCATCTCGAAGCGCTGCCCGTTAAAGGTGTAGGTTGCACGGTTGACTTGCTGCGTCCACGCGACGTTACGCTTGAAGAGATAATCATCCAAATGGGGGATTTGGCGCGCCACGTGGGTGCTGCTTTGGCTCGCGCTAGATGCCAGGGCACCAAGATACGAGCGCGTGGCAGGTGCGCCCGTATGGGCCTCTTCATCCTCATCGGAGGAAGAATCTGCCTGCTCGGCGTCAACGGGTGCTCCTTGGGACTCATCGATGTCCCACTCTTCTTGGGAGAGCAAAAGGAGATTTGGCGCAGGCGCTGGAGTCACTTCTGCTTTTTTTGTTGCCGAAAGAGTGCCTTTGTTTTTCTTGTCTTTAGCCTTCCCCTTTTGCTTGTTCGCTTTCTTTTTGCCGCTGGCTTTACCTTTTTTTTGTGCGGGTTTTTGACTTTGCTCGGCCCACGTCGTCTCCTTTGGGGCGGGGGCGGCAGGTATGATGCCAAGTCTGCCTAGCATGGTATTGAGGGCCTGGGTTGGCTCGTCCTTGACCATGAGAGACAGCAAGCGATCTTTGGTACTCCTAAGATTGCTCAGCTCTCTTGCACTGAAAGGGCGGCTTGATGCTTGGCTAATGGTGCCCTTTTTGTGGTATTCCATGAATGCGGCCAGGGCGTAGCGATCGGTATTGAGGTGAGGGTTGTTGTGATCAAAGCCGAGCTTGTGGGCGTCAAAGCGCAAGGTGTCACAGGCGGCGAGGAGTGCGCGCTCAAGATTTAAATAGAAGCTGAGGGAGTTCAAGTCAAACACCACAGACGCACTTGAAATGTCAGAAATTTTGAAAAGGGGGCGCGCCTCGCGTGCAATCTCCACAGTGTCAATGTCATAGAGTTTCTTGCGGCCACTGCACATGTTCTTTGTGAAGGTGATCAGTGCTTTCTCTTCGTCATCCAGGTTATGCTCAAATTCCTTGAGAATATTGAGGTTAACAGCTTTGTCTGTACCTCCCGCATCTGTGTTGTAGTAAAAACACTTTGGGTAGTTTTCACTCAGGTAATCAAAAATGCGGTCGCCCAGGCTCTGCAAATTCAGGCGCACGGTAAAAGCCGCTTGGGCGTAGAGTTCTTCCATCTGTGCTTGGGTGGGTGGTGTGGTGGCCATATGCTCCAGGGCGCGCGTGAAATACGTCATTAAATCGCGCTCGAGGGTGTAATCACTCTTAAGGATCGACAAGGCCATGATGTCGTCGGGCAGGGCCTGATGAATGCGACTGCGTTGACGCAAGCGATTTCCAAACGCGATTACGCCTTCGAAAAGGGGGGTCGTTTTGGGTGTGAGTTTGTGGGTGTCGAGGAAGGTAAAGAGGCCATCGATATGCGTTTTACGGATCTTGGCGTCTTGATAAAGTTGCGCGAGGGAGGGAAGGGACTCGTCGAGGTTGGAGGCGGCGTAGCGCTTAAATACTTGCGTCTCATACTCAAAGGACGGTGAGTTATTTGCGGAAGATCCGCTGGAGGATGATGCATTGGCAAGGTTTAGGCCTGCACAAAGCGCCA
>JAIUNT010000083.1 GCA_020161545.1 Pseudomonadota bacterium | reverse complement strand
AAATCGCCATGGCAACGGCCAACGACGGTCTATTTCCCCAATTCTTTGCAAAGATGTCCTCCAAGGGTCTGCCCGTTGTGGGGCTTCTCATCTCCGCGACCTTTGTGTCCGTGCTTTTATACCTGAACTATGAGACAGGCCTAGCCGAGCAACTGCGTTTCTTGGTCACTCTCACCACCTTTGCGGTGCTCCTACCTTACCTCTATGCAAGCGCGGCGGAGCTGTACTTTCATCTGAAGGAGCGCCACTGTACGCCTGTCAAGTACCCCGTGCGCCACCTCGTTGTCACGGTACTGGCGCTCACTTATGCCTTTACCACCTTTGGAGGCGCGGGCGAAGAAATTGTGTACTTCGGGACATTCCTGATTTTTAGCGGCATTCCCGTTTACGTCTGGATGAAAACCCGTCCGTCTACGTGCGACGAGAAATAACGCGTCAAAATACCTTCATACAGACGCGTGAGGGTCTCAAGATCAGCTAAGGCCACGCGCTCATTGATCTGGTGCATGGTGTGCTCAAAAAGCCCCAGCTCCAAGACCGGGCACATGTGGCGAATGAAGCGCGCGTCTGAAGTCGCGCCGCGCGTTGTCAGCTGCGGGGTGAGATCCAAACACTCTTTGGTTGCCGCCACAAGCATGTCGGTCAGAGGCCCCGGCTCCATGGCTTCGGCCACGCCGCTCAGTTGTAAATCAAGGGTATGCTGGCCACCAAGACGCGCACATGTTTGGCGCAACCACTCTTCCAGGGACGTGTGGGACTGCTGATCACTGAAGCGAATATTAAAGCGCGCCGACGCGCTACCAGGAATCAGGTTGACCGTAGGATTGCCCACATCAACGCTGGTGATCTCCAAGCGCGTGGGTTCAAACAAGGCGCTCGCCTTCTCCTGCGGGCCTTGGGAGAGCGCAAGAAGCGTATCAAGAAGTCTTGGCACAGGATTGTCTGCTTTGCTGGGAAAGGCCACGTGCCCCTGGGTCCCAAAGACTTGCAGGACACCGTTGAGGCTACCGCGCCGGCCAATCTTCACGTGGTCCCCCAGATGCGTGCAAGAAGTCGGCTCTCCCACAAGGCAAAAGTCCGGCTTCTCCCCGCGCGCCTCAAGCCAGGTAATAATCTTGGGGGTTCCGTTGATGCCGGTTGCCTCTTCGTCGCCCGTAATCATAAAACTAATACTAACGTGATCGGGATTGGCACTTTCGACAAAGCGGGCAAAGGCGCACACAAAGGATGCGATGGCACCCTTCATGTCTACGGCGCCCCTGCCCCACACATATCCGTCCTCGACGGCCCCAGAGAAAGGGGGATGCATCCAGCGGCGCACATCACCTGCTGGCACGACGTCCGTGTGTCCCGCAAAACAAAAGTGTGGACTGCCTCGCCCCCATTTTGCAAAGAGATTATGTGTGATTGGTCCGCCATCTCCTTCAAACACAAGGGGAAAAACCTCACATCCAAGGCCTGAGAGCACTTCCTGTAAAAGCAAAAGCGCCCCTCCCTCATGGGGAGTGACGCTTTCACATGTGATGAGCTGCCTTGTCAGGTGAACAAGGCCCTCGCTTGTTAAAAGAGACGCGGTCTCAAATTTTTCCATGGCACTGCTTGTACCTTCTGCCGGACCCGCAGGGACACAGGGCATTTCGGCTGGCAGGAGGCGCAACGGCACCACCCACGCTGACGCTAAAGTGTTCTTTGGGTCCAGAGGCTGGCTTTTGAGTCGGTACATTTTCTATGGCAGGAGCTGTAGCTGGTGCCGCGTCTTCGCCGCCCTGCAGTGTTATGGCGCTCTCTTCAAAGGCCACATCTTCATAGTCATCCTCAAAGCTTGCGGGCGTTGCACTTTCCTCGAACTGAAGATGGGACAAGGCCGTCACCACCATTTCACGCACGCGTCCCAGCATCTCCTGGAACTGCAAGAATGCCTCGTGCTTGTATTCATTCAAAGGATCGCGCTGGGCGTAGGCGCGCAGGTTAATCCCTTGACGCAGGTGATCAAGCGCCAAAAGATGCTCCTTCCATGCCTGGTCAAGGACGCGCAAAAGAATGCTCTTCTCAGCCGCACGCATGACATGGGCGCCGTAATTGCGTTCTTTACCTTCCATTTTCTTGGAAAGAGCGTCCATGAGGCGATCTTGGATCTCGCCCTCCGCAATGCCCTCTTCCTCTGCCCATTTGGCCACAGGCAAATCAAGATTGAGAACCCGCAGCGCCTCCTCATGGAGGGTACTTGTATCCCACTGGTCCGCGTACGCGCCATCGGGGATACACCTGCCCACCAAGTTCTCCACCACGTCTTCTTGCATGGCCAAAACTTCTTCGCTGGCATCCTCCGTATCCATCAGCTCTCGGCGCTGACCGTAAATCACTTTACGTTGATCATTCATCACATCGTCGTACTTGAGAAGATGCTTACGAATGTCATAGTTCCTGGCTTCAACCTTTTGCTGGGCGCGCTCAAGGGCCTTATTGATCCACTTGTGCACAATGGCCTCGCCTTCTTCAAGGCCAAGCTTTTGCAGCATACTATCCAGACGCTCTGATCCAAAAATACGCATCAAATCATCTTCCAAGGACAGGAAGAAGCGCGAGCGTCCAGGGTCTCCCTGACGACCAGATCGACCTCGCAGCTGGTTATCAATACGCCTACTTTCGTGGCGCTCGGTGCCCAACACGAAAAGGCCGCCTGACTCCTTCACGAGGCGTTCTGCTTCCTTCACCTGGGCGCGGATTTTAGCCTCAATTTCGGTGCGCTTAGCCTCGTCTTCAACGCCTTGGAGCGTTTCTTCCAGAAGGGCGTCCACGTTTCCACCCAGCTTAATGTCTGTACCACGACCCGCCATGTTGGTGGCAACGGTCACAGCACCTGGCGCACCTGCCTGGGAAATAATCTTTGCCTCTTGTTCGTGATAGCGCGCGTTAAGCACCTGGTGGGGGATGCCCGCCTGGGTCAAAAGACGCGAGGCAAGCTCTGACTTTTCGATGCTGGTTGTGCCCACTAAAACGGGTTGTTGGCGCTCGCGGCACTCTTGAATCAGCTTGATGATGGCTTCGTACTTCTCCCGGGCCGTGCGGTAAACCTCATCGTCCTGGTCAATACGCGCCAGCGGCACGTTGGTGGGCACGTTCACAACTTCAAGCTTGTAAATGTCCCCAAGCTCCGACGCCTCGGTCATGGCCGTGCCGGTCATACCGGACAGCTTTACGTAAAGACGGAAATAGTTCTGGAAGGTAATAGAAGCGAGCGTCTGGTTCTCCATCTGAACCGTCACGCCTTCCTTGGCCTCAAGGGCTTGGTGCTGGCCTTCGGAGTAACGCCTTCCTTCCATCATGCGTCCCGTAAACTCGTCGATGATCACGATCTTGTCGTCCTTCACGATGTAGTCTACGTCGCGTGTGAAAACCACATGGGCGCGAAGGGCCTGGTTCACATGGTGCACAAGGGAAACGTTTTGTGGCTCATACAATGACTTGCCCTTAATGAGCCCCATGGTGGAGAGAAGCTCTTCGATTTTTTCTGAGCCTGCCTCGGTCAAAGTCACAGCGCGGGACTTTTCGTCCTTTTCGTAGTGCTCCGTGGTCAGATGGGGGATCACCGTGTTAATGATTTTATAGAGCTCAGATGAGTCCTCAGCCGGCCCGGAGATAATCAGAGGGGTTCTGGCCTCATCGATCAGAATGCTGTCCACCTCGTCGACAATGGCATAGTTAAAGTCACGCTGCACCATGTCTTGGCGGCGGAACTTCATGTTGTCGCGCAGGTAGTCAAAGCCCAGCTCGTTGTTGGTGCCGTAGGTAATGTCGCATGCGTACGCATGGCGCCTTTCCATGTCCGTCAGCTCATGGACAATACAGCCAACCTCAAGGCCGAGAAAACGGTGGATGCGCCCCATCCAGTCTGCGTCGCGCTTAGCCAAGTAGTCGTTGACCGTCACCACGTGCACGCCTTTTCCTGTGAGGGCGTTCAGGTAAGACGGCAGGGTCGCCACAAGGGTTTTACCCTCACCGGTCATCATTTCCGCAACCATGCCCTTGTGCAGGATCATGCCGCCCATAAGCTGTACGTCAAAGTGGCGCATACCAAGCACGCGCTTGGACGCTTCACGCACAACGGCAAAGGCTTCGGGCAAAATATCATCTAGGGTTTGCCCATCAGACAAACGATTCTTAAATTCGAAGGTCTTTTCACGCAACTCGGCGTCCGTTAACGCTTCAAAGGTGGGTTCATAGCTGTTAACGCGCTTCACAAGGGGCGCTAGCTTCTTGATTTCGCGCTCATTGGCACTCCCAAAAAGGCGTTTTAGAACATTTTCGAACATCAGGTAACCTCGGTTATAAAAAACTTAAATGCGCAAATTCGGTGGCAGTCTATCACAGGTGCCTTCTTCTTTTATAGCCCCACATTCCCGCACAAACAAATAGAAAGATGAAGGGAGCGGTCCAAAGCACCAGGGTTTCCTTCTCCCAAGCAGGTTCAAAAAGGACCTCCTTGCCATAGGTGGCCGTGAGCGCGCTTAGAATAGAGGCATCACTTGCCCCTCCCTCTACGGCCTGGCGGATAAAGCGGCGCAAGTCTGCCGCAAGCCGCGCGTTGGAGTCGTCGATGCACTGACCTTGACAGGTTGGGCATTTGACCTTTGCGCACAGGGCACGCGCCCTAGCCTCTCGGTGCGGATCAGAAAGGGCCTCTCCCGCCTCCATGGCATGTGCGCCAGAAAAGACCAGGCTCCACACAGCAAAGAAGAAAAAGATAAGGCGCGTTTTATTCATGGGTGCGTTTGGGAAGAAGGGGCAGAACGCTTTCACGCACGATTTCGTCCGTCAGCATACCGCTGTGCACAAACTGGACGATCCCTTGGGCGTCAACGACAAACAAAGACGGCGTCCCCAAAAGCGTCCATGCCTTGACGGATGCGCGCGTGTCGTCAAAAAGAACCTGGGAATAAGGGCTACCAACGGTACCAAGCCACTTGGATGCGGCCTCACGGGTGTCATGCACATTTATCCCGATAAAATCAAAATCATGGGTTTTCATATAACCCGAAAGGCTAAGCAGCATGCTGTGCTCATGCCGGGAGTACCGGCACCAGCTTGAGAAGAAATTCAAAACTGTGACGCGGTTTTTGGCTGGAAAGGTCACCTGCTGATGGGGCTTATCCAAAGCTGGCAGCGTCAGGACGGGCGCAGGATTGCCCTCTAGCTGAGTTGCGCTTGGATTTGGGTCCTTGTGGAAATCAAGAAAATAGCCCAGCACCAAGAGGGCCACAACCACGACCGGTAAAAACAAAATATAACGCTTAAGTTTATATCAAACTATATAATAATATAATATTAAAAGTTCAGAATCTTACAAAAGTAGAATCATGGCTACGATTCCGTAAAAGAACTCAAAAACTTGCCGGTGA
>JAIUNT010000082.1 GCA_020161545.1 Pseudomonadota bacterium | reverse complement strand
TCATCATTGATTGTCCCCCCACACTGGGTCTGCTGACTTTGAATGCCCTTTCGGCTTCTGACAGTGTTCTTATTCCCTTGCAGTGTGAATTTTACGCCCTTGATGGACTCAGTCGTCTCATCAAAACCATTCACTACGCTCAAAGCTATCTGAATCCAGATCTGAAGCTTGAGGGAATTGTCATGACCATGTACGACAAGAGAAGTTCTCTTTCTGATCAAGTTGCTCAAGACGCAAAAAAACACTTTGGGGGGTACGTTTTTGATAGCATCATCCCTCGAAATACCAAGGTATCTGAGGCGCCATCCTTTGGTCATCCGGTTCTGATCTATGATGTCAAGAGCCCAGGATCCATGGCTTACATGAAGCTTGCAGGCGAGCTTTTGACAAAACACGGAGTACACGCATGAGCACACACACTTCCTTAGGTCGCGGTCTTTCAGCGCTACTTAGTGTTGACACACTTGCAGGCAAAGTAGAGTCGCCAGGCGACGTGCGCTTTATTAGTATCAATGATGTGGCGCCAGGTCCCTATCAACCGAGACAACACTTTGACCCAGACCATCTTGATGACCTTGCCAAGTCCATTGAGAGGCAAGGCATCCTTCAGCCCCTTATCGTGCGTCCACTTCAAAACAGAGTGACTTCCTATGAGATTGTTGCGGGTGAGCGACGCTGGCAGGCAGCGAAAACGGCTGGGCTTACCCAAGTGCCAGTTCTAGTGAAGGAGCTCGATGACCGCCAAACCTTAGAGGTTGCTATTACCGAAAATGTTCAGCGCGCTGACCTTAATCCTATTGAAGAAGGTGAAGGTTATAAGCGGCTGATGGATGACTTCTCCTATACACAAGAAGAAGTTTCCCAAAATGTTGGAAAAAGTAGAAGTCATGTGGCCAACACTGTGCGTCTTTTAGCGCTTCCTGAAAAGATTCGCCATTATCTTGAATCGGGTCAACTGACCGCAGGACACGCAAGGGCACTCTTAACATCAAGCGACCCTGAGGCACTGGCAGAGCAAATTATTAGCCAAAAACTCAATGTGCGCCAAACAGAAGCTGTCGCAAAAGAGAGGAAGCCTAAGGCAAAAAACTCTTCAGTGGTTGATCCAGATCTTGCCTCCCTTGAGGAAATATTGAGCCAGCACTTGGGACTTGCGACCCGCATTGAGGCAAAAGGGCAGGGCGGAGAAATCCGTATAAGCTTTAAGTCCATGATGGATTTAGATAAACTTGCAAGCCATCTCTCTGGCTTGCCAATTGGGAAATTTTAAAAGTAAAAACCACAGGACTCACTCAGATGAAAACAATAAAAAAATCACTCATATGTGTTAGCTTGCTTCTTGGGGTAAGTGGAGTTCTCAACGCTTCGCCTAAGAAAGTCCTGCTCGTAACACAAATCGTAGACCACCCTGCCCTTGACGCAGTCGCAGCGGGTGCTGTCGACTATTTGCGCAGTAACGGATTCAGCGAAGGCGTTTTGACCATCAAGCAAGAGTCAGCTCAGGGAAACCTGACAACAGCTGCGCAGATCGCAAAAAAATTCGCAAGTGAAAAGCCTGACGCAATTGTTGCCATTTCCACACCTTCTGCACAAACAGTTGTGAAGGCGGCGGGCGGCAAGATACCTGTTGTGTTTGGCGCCATCACGGACCCAGTCTCCGCAAAGATTTTGCCTTCAGGCAAGGAAGAAAGTGCGACGGCAGAAGTGACAGGCGTGAGCGACTTACCAGATTTTCCAGATCAGCTGGCCTTTATCAAAGAGGTTCAGCCCAGCGTCAAGACCATTGGGATGCTGTTTAACCCCGGTGAAGCAAACTCCGTCACGGCGCTATCACTCGTCGAGAAAGCAGCCGCCGGCTTAGGGTTGAAGGTCATCACACAAGCTGTGAGCAAAGTCACTGAAGTGGGGCAGGGCGCAACATCATTGGTTGGCAAAGTTGACGCAATCTACGTCGCCAATGATAATACCGTCGCATCGGGTCTTGAGGCCGCCATTAAGGTCTGTCAAAAGCACAAGCTTCCCATCTACGCTGCCGACATTATGCTTGTAGAAAAAGGGCTTGTTGGTATGCGCGGGTACGACTACAGGGACCAGGGTGCACAAGTTGGCGCCCTTGTGGCCAAAATTCTGACCGGCGCTAAAGCCCACGCACTTAAGGTCGAACATCCTGAGAAAACGCGCCTTGTTTTGAATCCCACAGCGGCAGAAAAATTAGGTATTGTGCTGTCAAAAGGGCTCCTACAACACGGAACCATCGTTGGTGCAAAGAGCTAAGTCTTCACTAAAAACATTTATGACGCGTGCGGCCAGCTGGAGTTCTGGTCGCACGTCAAGACCCTGATCTAGCTCCCTCGAATCCAGTTCTTTTCTTCTTCCTTCAAGGTGCCGGTTGCGATCGCCGCACGCACTGCTTCCAAAAGCCTGTTCATGTGAAACACATTGTGGAACGTGATGAGTTGGTGCGCTTGAATTTCCTTGGCCTTCAGGAGGTGGTGTATGAACGCCCGTGAAACGGTTGTACATGTATCACACCGGCAAGAAGGATCAATGGGCGATGGATCATCTCTATAGGCCGCGTTATTCAGATTGATGTGCTCGCGTGTATCTTTATCGTCACGTGGGGGGACGGCTGTGGTGACCAGGGCACCTCCGTGACGTGCAAGGCGGGTCGGGTGGACGCAGTCGAAGGTATCAATGCCTTCGCGCACACCGTTGAAAATGTCGCGAATACCGCCAATGCCAAGCAAATGAACAGGTTTATCTTGGGGAAGCTGTTCCATGGTCATGGCGACAACGTCGTACATTTGCTCTTTATCCGCGCCCAATGATCCGCCAACCGCATGGCCGAAGAAGGGCTGCCCACCCACAAAGGAGGCGGACTCTTTGCGCAGATCCGGATACACCCCTCCCTGGATAATGCCATAAAGGGCCTGGGCGCCCGTGTGATGGGCTTGAAAGGCTGAGATGGACCTGAGTGCCCAGCGGTGTGAAAGATGCATGGAGCGCCTTGTATAGTCTTTATCTACATGGAAGGGGGTGCACTCATCAAGGACGAGGGCGATATCGGGTCCTAACTCACGTTGGACCTTCATGGCGCGCTCTGGCGTGAGGGTGTGGAGACGACCATCAACGTAGGAGCGAAACTGGGCGCCTTCTTCTGTAATTGTGTAAAGCTTTTTTTCGCGTCCAGACATGCGGCGACCTTTCACTTCACTGGCCACAGAACCATGACCAAGGCTGAAAATCTGAAACCCGCCTGAGTCTGTCAAAAGAGGTCCGTCCCAGCCCATAAACTTATGAAGACCGCCCATTTTGGCCACGAGCTCACTGCCGGGCTGCAGCATCAAATGGTAGGTGTTTGAAAGGATGATTTGTGTATTGGCGGCACGCATCTGTGCGGGTGAAAGTCCCTTAATGGCCGCTTTTGTCGCGCAAAAAATGAAGGCTGGGGTTTGAAGAGACCCATGGGGGGTATGAAGGGTACCAAGGCGTGCGCGCGACTGTGGATCGCGGAATGTGATATCAAAGCGGTGATTTGGGTAATCGATCATGGCAGACGCCTTTTTGAGAGGGTTTTACAAACACTGGCAATGAGAGGGAGAAAGAGAATGCTCACGCCCACGCGTACAAAATAAGTTCCCATTATATATGAATAAAAAAGACTGTCCCAGGGAACTGGGGTGGGTGAGAAAACACGCCATGCAAGAAGACTAAAGACTGTGTTATCCACAAAGAAGGCCAGCGCCGTTGTGACAGCCGCGCGCAAGACAAGGGGCAGGGGTGTTGTGCGCTTCAACCAATCAAAAAGGGTAATGTCCAGGGCCTGGGACACAAGATAGGCGGTGAGGCTGGCCAAAAGCAAACGAGGGGCCGGTGCAAAGAGCACCATCATGGCCTCATGTGCTGCGTCAAAATGAAAATCAGGATGGGAGGGGGGAACGCCCAAGGGACGCACGCCCAGGGCAAGCGTCATGAGGACTGCCACGAGAAAAGTTGCCCAGAAGCCGAGCAGTACAGCGCGAAAGGCGTCCTTTTTACCATAAACCTGGGTGAGGATATCGCTGATCACAAAGGTGGCTGAGAAAATCGTCGTGCCCATGGCAATGGGTGTGTCCCAAAAGGACACAGAAATGCCTTTGAGAACCTGAATATTGCCAATAAGAAGAGCTAAGACGCTATAGACCAGCAAGCCACTCTTGCCGAAAAAACGTGCTGTGAGGAAAAGGGAGGCGCTCACGACGAGAAAAGACAGAATACACACAGCCTCTGGGGGCAAGCTTTGGAGAGCTTCAATGAGGGTGAGTGCTGGGTCCATGAATGTATAGAAAAAGGGCCCACATAGGGGGCCCTTCTCAAAAAATGAGCTTAAGCAGCTTTTGCAAAAGACTTTGACGCAGCAGCCTTCTCCAAGCGGCGCTTGAACGCGCGGGCTTCCGCGGAAAGCTTCAGGTTGGATGTCTTTGCAAAGTAAGCGTCGATACCGCCGTTCTTTTCAATGGTGCGAATGGCGCGCGCAGAGACCTTCATGCGCACTTTTCCCAGGGTTTCACTGATGAAGGTAACCTCTTGCATGTTTGGCAAAAAGCGACGACGTGTTTTGTTGTTGGCGTGGGATACGTTATTTCCGGACATCACACCTTTGGAGGTAATGGGACAACGACGAGACATGAAATAATTCCTTTTACTTAAAACCTATCGGGAATCTCTACCCTACATTGCTTCTTTGGTCAAGATCCTTTTGCGTTTCTTGGGTGGAAGAAGCTGGCGATGATGAATTTTTGATGCTCTGCAGATTTTCATAAATGTCCGTCATCACCAATTGGCGAATTTCCTCACTACTGTGGAAAATTTGATCAATGGTGTAGGGGTAGTTTGATGGTTCATAAGCCTCTGTCATTGCCTTGATGATAGTGAGCTGTTCTATAGATATTTTAGAACACCAGCCAAATACTGCATCAAGCACAGCGTATGGCAATTGTGTTTTTGTGAGAAAGGTCAGCTCCTCCTCAGATAGTCTTGAAAGCCTTGCCTTGTAGTAGTCGCACAGGCGTTGCTGGTCTTTTTGTGAGTAGTTAGAAAGAAATGTGAGCATGAGAGGCACACGTTCATGGAGGAGCTCTTGTGACATGTAGCAGGCAATCAAGTCGCTTCTTATGTGTGGTGGCACGTTAAGGTCTCTAAATGCGCGAAGACGTTCTATGTCAGAACTTTGGCTAAGGCTGCTGCTTATGATATCTGCGTCAGTGGGCGGGCATCCCTCAACAAGGGCAAGAAAGAGCTCAAGCCGCATGGGGTCTGGGGCTGCTAGAGGAATAAAATCCTTTGCTCGCATGGCGCACGGTCTGAAAGAGGATGGCAGCTGAAGGCTTGCAAGTGAGATGAGCTCTTGGGTCGTTGGGTTTTTTTCTCGGAGCACGCCAACAGACCTGTGTTCATCAGTATCTTGCAAAAGTTCCAGGATAAGCGCTT
>JAIUNT010000081.1 GCA_020161545.1 Pseudomonadota bacterium | reverse complement strand
AAGCGCCCTGATGGGGGACTCCCGCACTCCTTCGCCTTCACTTGCCTTCACACACAGGCCTGGGGTTAGTTCACTGGGAGAGCGATCAGATCGCCAAAGTTGATTGTCTGACTGGCTTCATGAGCTTCGTTTCGGCAGAGCGCATTTATAGCTTGGGCATCTTCACTCGCAGCGACAATGGCTTCGATCTCTTCATGGGATGGCTCTGTGGGGCAAGGCTGGCCAACTTGGGGGCCCATGACGTCGCTGGGATGGGCAGAATCATCCAATCCAAGGACGTGGCCAAGCTCATGGGCAGCCGCATGCTTCAGCTCCCCGGGAGTGCAGGGTCGTCCGTTGATCTCGATGCGGATGGCGATGGTGGCTGAAAGGTGACCTTCAAAAGATCCCCAGGTACAAGGTGGGTGCTGATCTGCAGGCGCCCGCGAAGGGTAATGCGGACCTTTGGCACATGAAGCTGCGTAAAGGGCTTTTGAAACTGAGGATCCAGGAGTGTAATGCGCTGATAGGCGGGGTAGGTCTCTACCTGGGATAGGCGCCCTTCAATCCACTGGGGCGGGAGTTCCTCTTTAAGAAGTGGGGTGGACAGAAGATGACTGCGCAGGGTTGGCGAGGCCACCCCCAACGTCGTGATGAGGATGGGGACGAGGATAAAATAGACAAGGCGTAAGTTGCGCAGCAAAAATGTGAGGGTGCCAAGGGCCACTGTCACACTTGTTGTCACGCGCCAGTCCGGCTCGTAAGGGAGAGAGAAATAACCCCAAATGCCAATGCCCAAAAACACCGGTGCCCAGTAAAAAAGGCGCGTGTCCTGAAACAGGAAAGTTTCAAGGAACGCCTCCAGACGGGATGCATGGCGTGAGAAGATGTGATACACCTGGTGATCAGCAGTTTTACCTGAGCCTTACGACACTTTAGGGGGAAATCATGTCCGTTGTCACTCGCTTTGCACCCTCACCTACGGGTTTTTTACATATTGGATCGGCGCGTACCGCTCTGTTTAACTACCTCTACGCACGTCATTTTGGCGGCACCTTTTTGCTGCGCATTGAAGACACGGACCGCGCGCGCTCAACACAGGAGGCCATCGATGCCATTCTGGATGGCATGAAGTGGTTGGGCCTTGAGTGGGACGGGGAGCCTATTTTTCAGTTTGCCCGGGCGGCTCGCCATGCGGAAGTGGCAAAAGCGCTCATGGACAGTGGCAAAGCGTATGCGTGCTCTTGTACCCCCGAAGAGCTGGATGAGATGCGCGCCAAGGCAAAGGCGGCGGGCTTGCCTCCCAAGTATGATGGCCGGTGCCGCGTGAACGGCGCCGCGCCCGGCAAGCCCTTTGTGGTGCGCCTTAAAGCTCCCCAAGAGGGGCGCACAACCATAGAGGACCATGTGCAGGGTGAGGTGGGTGTGGATAACGCCCAGCTCGATGATCTGGTGCTTTTGCGCTCGGACGGCACGCCCACTTATATGCTGTCCGTTGTGGTGGACGATCACGACATGAACGTGACCCACATCATCCGGGGTGATGATCACCTGACCAACACCTTCCGCCAGGCACAGATCTACGCTGGCATGGGATGGGCGCTGCCAGATGTGGCCCACATTCCCCTGATCCATGGCCCTGACGGGGCAAAGATGTCCAAGCGCCACGGCGCGCTGGGTGTGGACGCGTACCGAGACATGGGGCTTTTGCCTGAGGCGCTGTGTAACTACTTAAGCCGCTTGGGATGGTCCCATGGCGACGACGAGATTTTTTCCCGCGCCCAGGCCATATCCTGGTTTGATCTGACAAGCGTAGGGCGCGCGCCTGCGCGCTTTGATATGGCGAAACTCGAGCACCTCAATGCCCACTATTTGCGGGGGCTTGAGAACGCGCGTCTTGTGGAGATGATTACGCCTGATCTTGAAAAGATCCTTGGCAGTGCGCTGACAGACCTTCATAAGGCGCGCTTGGAAAGAGGGATGCAGGGCCTTAAAGAGCGCGCACGCACGCTGACTGATCTGGCCCAGAGCGCTCTTTTCTACGTGCACCCTGTGCCCCTTGTCTTTGAGCCCAAGGCCAGGGACCTGTTGTCGGGTGAGGCAATGCCCCACCTGCGCATGGTGATTGCGGCTCTCCATGAGGTGACAACCTGGGACGAGGCCACCCTTGAGGGGATGACGCGCGCACTTGCCGAAAACACCCATCACAAGCTTGGCACCTTTGCCCAGCCCTTGCGCGCAGCCCTGACAGGACGCGCCGTTTCTCCTAGTCTTTTTGAAGTGATGGAGATTCTTGGGAAAGACGAGACTTTGGAAAGACTCGAAAATGTGATATACAGGAATGAGGATTCATAATAATCAGGGAGTTCACATTCATGGGATCAGAAAAAAGCGTGCCCGTTACATTTACGGACGCAGGCGAGCATAAGTCCATCGACCTGCCACTTATGGAAGGGGTCTTGGGGCCCAAGGTGCTTGACGTGCGCAAGCTTTACGCAGATCACGGGTACTTTACTTATGATCCCAGTTTTTCCTCCACCGCAAGTTGCGAGTCCAAGATCACCTTTATTGATGGCGATGAGGGTATTTTGTTGCACCGCGGATATCCCATTCAACAATTGGCGGCTCAAAGTGATTTCATGGAGGTGGCGTGTCTTCTTTTGCACGGCGAGCTTCCCACAGCGCGCGAGAAAGAAGATTTCGTCAACAGCATCACCCATCATACCATGGTGCATGAACAACTGATTCACTTCTACCGAGGCTTCCGCCGCGACGCGCACCCCATGGCCATCATGGTGGGTGTTGTGGGGGCCTTGTCCGCGTTCTATCACGACAGCTTGGACATTAATGATCCGAACCAGCGTGAAATTGCCGTGCACCGCATGATTGCCAAGATGCCCACCATCGCGGCCATGGCTTACCGTTACTCCATCGGCATGCCCTTTAACTATCCACAAAATCACTTAAGCTATGCGGCGAACTTCCTTTACATGATGTTTGCCATGCCCACGGAGCCTTACCGCGTGAGCCCCGTCATGGAAAAAGCCATGGACCGTATCTTTATTCTCCATGCGGATCATGAACAAAACGCCTCCACCTCCACCGTGCGCTTGGCCAGCTCCAGCGGCGCCAATCCTTTTGCGTGTGTGGCGGCGGGTATTGCATGTCTTTGGGGTCCTGCCCACGGCGGCGCCAACGAGGCAGTTTTGAACATGCTCAAGGAAATTGGGAGTGTTGAGCGTATCCCAGAGTTTATCGCAAGGGCGAAGAACAAGGACGATCCGTTCCGTCTCATGGGCTTTGGGCACCGTGTCTATAAGAACTATGATCCCCGCGCCAGCGTGCTGCGTGAAAGCTGCTATGAGATTTTGAAAGAACTTGGTCACGGGGCTGAGCCTCTTCTTGATCTGGCCCTTGAGCTTGAGAAAATTGCCCTCCACGATCCTTACTTTATCGAGAAGAAGCTCTTCCCCAATGTGGACTTCTATTCCGGTATTATCTTGAAGGCCATGGGGATTCCCATTTCCATGTTCACGGTGCTGTTTGCCGTGTCCCGCACGGTCGGGTGGTTGTCTCAGTGGAAAGAGATGATTGACGATCCCCATATGCGCATTGGGCGTCCGCGTCAGCTCTACACAGGTCACGCCCAGCGGGATTACGTACCAGCATCCAAAAGACCCTAGAAGGACAGACCGCACCCATGACACACAAGCCGCAATCGCTTTTGGACAAATGTTCTCAGGCTGCGCGCCGCGTGGGTGCGGCGTTTCCCGTAAGCGCCGCCAATGACAATCGCATCTCCTTCAAGGGGTTTGTGACAAAGGGGCTCTTTTTGGTTGTTGTCCTCATAATGTTTGTATTGGTCGTGGGGAACCAGCTCGGCTTTTTACCGTAAGACGCATCCGCGGGGCTTTTTGCGCGCTTCTAACATGTACTCAAAGCGTATGCCCAGTAATAGCGCTCTATCCAAAAGCGTGCATTCGTACGATAGGTTTTCCTATTTGTGCAACGGTCTGAGTGTTATTTCTCATCTGTCCGGCCGTGAGAGGACTGTCTTTTTTGTCCGATTGTCTGTATGGATTGAAGCGTGTTTTTCAAAGGTCGTGAAAAGTTTTGTTTGAAATTCTTGCCTCTGTGCTGCGTTTCTTTGGAGGGGTGTTGGAAATTTTTGATGTGTTCCATTCAGTAAAGAAAGCCAACGCGCCTTCGGAGATGGAAAAACCTTGGTCGGATGCGTCCCCTGAGGCCTCTTATTTTGTCGAAGACGTGGTGCTCATTCACGAAGATCGAACTTTGCGCTGTGACGCTTTTTCCTCACGTTTTGGAGGTGCGCCCCTGGGGCGACCAGACGAGGTATGGCCTGCCTATAATGAGCTTGACCCGAAGACCGCACAGCGTGATCAATTTTTTAACTATGTCCGTGAGGCTGATGACCTTGATTTATTTTATATAGGGCAAATCAATGTGCAGGACCTGCCGTTTGTACCCGGAATTCTTAAAGATGTGGCGCTCATCAGCATTTTTGTGGACCCTCATTTTCTAAGCGGCGAGAGATGTCTTGTGCGGGTGTACGAAACTTTGGAAGGTCTTGTGCCTATAAACGCACCCCAAAAGACTTCACGCCACAAACCATGCGCCATGGCCTTTGAAAAAGGCACGGATATGCCCATAGATGAAGATGTGTATCCTGTTGAGATGAGCCTAGAAGAGGTTGAAGCTAACCAAGAGGCGCACGTGTGGGCTTCAAAGATTGGTGGCTATGCTAGTCCCATTCAAAGTGACCCCTTCGAATTGCGCCACCCTGCAAAACCTCAGTTCTGTTTGCAGTTATTTGAGATTAAAAGCTTGGGCGTGGGCTGGGTAGACGCGGGTGCCTTTTACCTCGGCCGAGGCACGGCTCCCGGCCACACCCATGAGTGGTTTTGTGATATTCAGTTTCATTAAGGGTTTGTATGCTTCACTTTTTTACGGAATTCTTGTTTCGCATTGTGGTGGAGGGCTTTTTTGCCCTTCTTTCCCCGCGGATGAAAGAGAAAACAGTGCCCGGCGGTGTTGCCACGCGTTATTTTCGGCAAAGAGCCATCCTGCTGCAAGAGCGCCCGGCAAGCCAGTGTGATCTTTTTTCTTCTCGCTTTGCGGGAGAGGCAGTCGGCATGCGCAACGACCCTTGGCCTCTTTATGAGGCCTTGGGTTCTCACACAACGGCGTCCGGGCAGGTTCCCCTTTTTTTCTTGGGGCAAATCAATGTGAGGGAGCTTCCCTTTGTGCCGGAAAGTCTCAAGGGTCTGGCACTTATCAGTATCTTTGTTGATCCAGAATTTCGAAATCCTAAACGCTGCCTTGTGCGTGCTTATGAGAACTTAGATGGCCTCGTGCCCCTTGCGGTTCCAGAAGAGGTGACGCTGAGCGCGCCCTGCGCCCTGGGTTTCGAGATGTGCGAAGACGCGCCCCACGCCCGTGACCCAGCGTTGGCGAACTTCAGTGAAGGTGTACGAGAGATTGTGTCCCCCCACCATGTGTTGGCCTCAAAAATTGGGGGCTATGGAAGTCGTCTTCAAGAGCATCCTTTTGGTGACCTACAAAGCCATCCGGCAAAGCCAAAGTTTTGTTTGCAGCTCTTTGCTATCGAAAGTTTAAAGGTGGGCTGGGTAGACACGGGAGTTTTTTATATCGCGCGCGGCACGGCTCCC
>JAIUNT010000005.1 GCA_020161545.1 Pseudomonadota bacterium | reverse complement strand
GCCCAAGCACAAAAGGGCTCCAAAGGAGCCGCGCCAACCAAAAGCAAGGGCCAGATAACTGCCAATGACGGGGGCAAGTCCAACGGAGATGTTCATGACGCCCCCTAAAAGGGCAAAAAGGCGTTGTTGCGCATCAAGTGAGTAGTGGTCCGCCACCAAAAGAAAGCTGACCACCGCAGGGGCGCTGATACCCAGGCCCTGGCAGGCTCTCCCTAAAAACAAAAGCGCGTATGTGGGGGCGGTGAAACACAAAACACTGCCCACACAAAAAAGGATGAGGCTCACCACAAGCACAGGCTTTCGGCCAAAGCGGTCACTCAAGTCCCCCACGAAGATGAGGCCTGTGCAAAAGGTGACAAAATTGACCGATAAGAGGGCCTCTACCCAAAAGGGCTCAAGGGAAAAAGCGCGCTCTATTTGAGGGAAGCTGGGCACAAAAAGATCAAGCTCTGTCCCTGCCAAAAAATCCATCACAATGACGCAGGCGATGAGGAGATATCTGCGTGCGGGCTCAAGGGGGCGTGGGCTCACGATAGTTTATTCAAAGGGATTTTAAGAAAGGGCTCTTCCCCGTCTACCCCAAGGCGCCCCGCACGCAGGTTTACCTGAATGGAGGGCAAAAGCAAATGGGGGACGGCTTTGCCTTTGTCATCTGTCTCACGCTTTGCCACAAAGGCGTCCCTGGTGACGCCCCCATGAACGCGCACATTGGCGTGTCTTTGGGCGCCCACCGTTGTCATGCACATGGGGGGGCGCTTGCCCTCGGGGGGGTAGTCATGGCCTACATACATGCGTGTGTCCTCAGGCAGGTTTAGAAGCTTTGCGCAAGACGCAAAAGAATCTTTGGCGCTTCCGCCTGGAAAGTCGCACCTGCCCGTACCCACATCGGGTAAGAACATGGCGTCTCCCACAAAAACTGTGTCTCCAATAATGTAACTCGTGTCCGCAGGCGTGTGTCCCGGGGTATGGATGATGCGTGCGCTTAAGCCTCCTATGGTAAAGACCTCGTCGTCTTCAAAAAGATGATCAAACTGCGCGCCGTCCCGGGGCGTGTTTGCCTCATTATGAAAGATGGGCTCCCACGTTTTGAGCACGTCTAAAATATGACGGCTGATGCCCGTTTTGCCCCCCAGTTTCTCCTTCAGGTAGGCGGCTCCCGTCAGGTGATCGGCGTGGATATGGGTCTCAAGGATCCACTCGAGCTTCAGGTCATGGGTACGCACAAACTCAATGAGACGATCACAGGAATGGGTAAAGGTGCGCCCCGAGGACAGATCAAAATCAAGGACTGAGTCAATGATGGCGCATCGCCTGTCTGCATGCTCCTTGGCGTAGACAACATAGCTCCATGTAGCGGTGGCGTGATCAAAGAAGGAAACAACCGTGGGGTTTAGGGGCATGTGCGTCATGGTGGGCTCAAGATTCAAAGAAGCTGCAATGATTCTCCCCGATACGGCGTCCGTTTTCAAGAAGTCCATGAAGCCCGTGGATTTTTGTGAGAACGCAATATCTTTAGGTGTGACTAATTTTTAAGAAGAGGGGACTTTTTTGCAAAAAACGATGGCTTTGTGCGTGTACGCGTTGTTTGTGTAAAATTTCATCGCTTGAGGATTATCAGCGCCTGTGGAAAGTCTCACGCACTTAAAATTGTTTTGCTTTGCATACGCGTCTATCCACTTTAATAAGTGACGTCCCAGTCCCTTGGATCTATGGCGTTCGTCAACAACCAGATCATCAACGTACAGATGCTTTCCGCGTACAAAGTCGCAATAAGGACGCAACCCCACCAAAGCAATATAGTCGCCATTCAAAGAAAAAGAAAAAAGCTTATAGGCGTTATTTTCCGCTGCATCCTGAAAAAAAATTTCAAAATTCTCAAATGTAAGATGATTTCTCAATTGGGAGAATAATGTAAAAACGCCCTTCAAATTGTCTTGGCTGACTGTTTGTACATCATAGTCTGATTCTATATATACGCTCATTGGAATCCTTTCCGCATCTAGATCTTTTGGCATAGATGCATACTTTTCACCTGCGCCCGTCAGATTTTTGAGATTAGTACAGGATTTTTGCTAAAAAAAGTAGCTCCTCAAATACTTATCTATCCCATGACAAACCCTCCTCACAAAGCGCATGAGTATTAATAAAATAATCGCCAATAGTTGCTTGTGCAAAAAAATAACTATTGACGATTTCGAAATAAAGACCATGTTATGATTATACTAAACAAATAGACAGGATTTATTTTCATGGTAAACAAAACCTTTAAGTTTGCTCTTCTAGTGTCAAGCGCGCTTTCTTTGAGTGGTGCATACGCCAACATGACGCAAAACGATGCGTCTGCGGAGTTAATGGGTCAGTGTAAAGGGACTGTTTCACCCCTCAAGCCCATCTCTTTTAAGGAGCGTGAGGCACTTTCTCAAAAAGCGCACATGCTGATGGATCAATTGGACGCGGTGCACAAGACCGCCAATAGCGCCCAAGCAAAGCTTGATGAAGAAAATGCCAACTTTGCCTCCCTTGTGAAGGAGATGGGCATTTCCGACGCGGGCATTGAAAGCATGAAAGACGACAAGAGTTTCCTCAGCCGCCTGACCGCCGAGAACGCAAAGACTTACGGGACGCTCAGCGCACTTGTTTACGACGTGGACGCCAATAAAAGCCTTGGGAAGGCAAATGTAACGAGCACCAAGCTTGACCGCGATATCTCCGCCTTGATGGAGACGGTGAGTGACCTTGAGGCCTTCGCCAAAGCGATCCCAACCACAAAAGCAAAAGACTTCAAGAAGTTTGTGAAGAATCTGTCCATTTACGACACTAACTTGCCTGAGGCGGCCACAGTTCAGGATGTGCGCGTGGCCATTGCTTTGAAGCTGACCAATCTTGATGGTCAAATCAAAGACTTGGAAGCCCAGCGTTTGCGCGCAAGCCAAGAGGATCTCAACAAGGCCAGGGAAGCTTTTGCCGGAAACCTACAAGGGATGAATTATGATGTGCGCGGTGTTTTTCACCGTAATAACGGCGAGTTCTCCGGCGCAGCCGCCTATAACGAAGACAACAAAGAGTTGGTTCTGTCCTTTGCGGGATCCAAGTCCACCATGGACTGGGTCAAGAATCTCTTTGGCTGGAACGCCAAGATGAGCTATTCCCATGGTCTTTTGAGCAACATCAGCTTCCACAGTGGTTTTGCCTCTCATCTGGATGATAACGCGGCGTCCTTCTTTGCCTTCATGCGTTATTTCCTTGAGGACTTTAAAAAGACAAACGGCGAGGGAGCAACCCTTAAGATTGTGGGTACAGGCCACAGCCTGGGCGGCGCCATTGCGGAGATATTTGCCGCAGCCGCCAAGCAAATGGGCGAGAAAATGGGCATTAAGGTGGACCTTGGTGTCATGACCTTTGGTGCGCCTAACCTGCACAATGCCAATACACTTAAGAATTTCCATGCCATCACAGGTGGGGCGGGCAACGTGATTAACTTCACACAGGCCTATGATCCCGTGTCCTCCATCGTGTTCTGGCGCGGCAAGTCCGGTGCAACGGTTTCCGGTGACACGTCTTTGATGCGTGACACGAATGGAACCCTTGAGCTACCTGTGCGCATGAATCCCCACAGCATTGCGGACTACTACCATGCGGTGGACGCGCACTTTGCAGCCTTGCAAGAGAAAATGAATCCCGTGCGCGCAGCCCTTGCTCGCATCAACACCCTTGAGGGGGAGTTGAACAAATCGAAGGCTTCCGTGGCTGAGCTCACCAAAGAAGGAAGCGCGACGGTCACACTTCTAGCGTGCCATGACCAAGACAGTGCAGCCAAGTTTGCCGACGAGAGCGAGGCTTATATTGCAGGGCAAAACGCGGTTCTTGAAGCGCGCCAAGACGCCATGCGTCAGGCAAGAGTGCTCTTTACGGCTGCTGTTGCGCAAAAGCAACCTCTCCTTGTTCAGACACTTTTGGGCGAGCGCTTAAACGTTATTGAAGCCCAAGTGAAGGTGCAGGAGGCATATATGAAGACTTTGCTCGCGCAAAAAACGTGGCGCACTTATGCTGCAAAGCTGCGCGAGCGTGCCAAAGAGCGCGCCGAGCAATTCGGTCAGGGGTCCATTATGCTTGACGCTGAGAAGATCGTGTTCACGCCCGAAATGTTGGCGGCGCTGGGAGCCTAAGCCAGCCCCCTTAAGAAGATGTCAGAAAAGGCCGGTGAGTTTTCACCGGCCTTTTTTATTCTCGTACAGGCGTTGTCATTCAACCGAAAGGGGCCTACACTTTCATTGAAAATTGCCCTCATCTTTACCCTATGGAAACTTTTTCCTATAAAGATAAAAACAAAAATGTAGGAGTGGGATTTCATGTTTATTTTCAGTATATTATTTTCTTTGTGTGCGCTCTTGTGGTCCGATGAAGCGCTGTGTTCTTTACCAAAAACCCCTCGCCCTTTGGAGGCTGAGGAGGACGTAAGCCCTTATATTTTTCGCAAAACCCATGTGCCACAGTCCCCCTTGCGATCCCCTTTAAGTCGGTCTCGGGAGATCCTTTCACCACGCACGTGGGAAGGGGTAGATTTGCGCTCTTCCCAGGGCTCTCCTTGCCCCTCTCCTTTGCGTCCTTGCAGCCCTAACCCCGTCTTTGAGGAATACGGGCAAGTTGGGGATGTGGCACGCCCGGGGGCGGGCGTTGAAATTACCCAGGAAGCCCATAATCTCATAGAGGCAGCTCTGATCATGGCCGCCCACTACGCACCTCCCATTGACGCGGAGAATATTGAACGTGTGCGGCAGTTTTGCCAAAAGCACGCACCCTTTCCTGAGGAGGAGGAGCGCTACAGTGGGGACTGGACCGATTTGGAAGAGCGCCTGCGCATCGAAGGAAAGACGCATCTTCCCCTGATCGCGTACGGCTCTTTGATGGACGATCTCTCCAGTGGCGAGTTCGCCGTGCACGGTCCAACGGTTTGGGCCTTTGGTGCTGTGCGGTCCTTTGATTTTATCCCGCCCAGCCCCGAGACCTCCCCCTTTGGTATGCCCCACAAAACCCGTGAAGGCGAGATTCTACGTCTTTTGGCGACCTATACGGGCTCCTATGACAATCATTTTAATGGAAGACTTATGTACATCGCCCTTGGAGAAGAGCTGGACGCACTGCGCATCAGGGAAAAGGGGTATGACCTTGTGCGTCTTCCGGCTGTGCGCTTTGGGGGGGAGGGGCGCCGCGTGACCATGCACTTGGAGCATGCCTATGTTCTGATGCGTCCCTTAGAAGAAAATGACGCACCTTTAAAAACGCTGGAGGTACATCCCAATAAAAAATACGGCGTCAACTCCCCCGCCCTTAGACTCTTACCCCACGATTTATATCTTTATGGGTGTATGCGCGGCGCAAAATCCCTTAATCAACCGCGTATGGCCCATGGTTTGTCACACTTTTTGAATACAACCTATGTGGAAACACAGTCTTTGCAGTCCTGGCTCAAGGAGAGGGCGTCCCTGGCGGCCTCGCGGACCCTTGTAAGTCCACGCAAGTATTTTCACGCGATGAAAGAGAATGTCCAATCCTGCGCAGATGCAGGGACGCGTGTGAAATAGTGATGGTTCAAGGGGTTGTGCGTGCTTGGTAAAAAAGCGTGTCTTTTTGATTGCAAAGTCTTGAGAAAAGCCTCGTCCTTCTTGTAGAATTGCATCCGATCGGCGTTTGTGCCACAACCATAAAGACTGTGTGTGGCCGGCAATCCCAAAAGAGCAAGGAATCAACAAGAATGACAACGGAAAATATCGCAGCAACCCCCGTGGGTGAGAATGCAGCTTGTGCAACATTGTCCATGTGGGACATGTTTTGGCACGCGGACTGGATTGTGCAGCTTGTGATGCTGATGCTTTTGGCAGCGTCCTTTTGGTGCTGGACCCTGATTTTTTCCAAATCCATTCGCCTGAAGAAGCTGCGCGCAGAGGCTGATTCCTTTGAAGACATGTTCTGGTCAGGGGGGACCTTGGACGCCCTTTACGACCGCGTGGGATCAAAGCCCGATGAGCCCCTGGCCAGCGTTTTTGCCGCTGCCATGCGGGAGTGGCGCCGCGCCACAAGTGCCGGCGCGCCCACCCAGGAAAAGCGGATTTCCCTACAACAACGTATTGAGCGTATTATGCAGGCCACCATCACCCGTGAGGTGGAAGACCTTGAGCGTAGCATGGGCTTTTTGGCGTCCGTTGGTTCCACGGCACCCTTTGTGGGTCTGTTTGGTACTGTGTGGGGTATTATGAACAGCTTCCAAAACATTGCGTCCTCCCAAAGCACGAACCTGGCCGTTGTAGCCCCCGGTATCGCGGAAGCACTTCTGGCAACAGCCCTTGGCCTTATTGCGGCGATTCCAGCTGTTTTGGCCTATAACCGCTTGTCCAGCGAGATTAACCGCTACGCCAACCGTTTGGAGACCTTCTCCCAAGAATTCTCCACCATTGTGTCTCGTCAGCTCGAGACAGCAGCTTAAGCTAGAAAGGGTCAAGCCATGGGTATGTCCGTTTCCTCATCTTCAAAAAAAGGGCGACGCTTTGGCACGCCCATGAGCGAAATCAATGTGACGCCCTTTGTGGACGTTATGCTTGTGCTCCTTGTGATTTTCATGGTCACAGCGCCCCTGATGACCGTGGGGGTGCCCGTGGATTTGCCAAAAACAAAGGCCAGTAACCTCCACGATAAGGACGAGCCCTTGGTGGTCTCTGTTACCCAGGAGGGGCATATCTTTATTCAAGAGGCTCAGATGGAGCTCGATGGTCTTGTGCCCAAGCTTCAAGCCATCCTTGCGGCAAAGCCCGGAACGTTTATTTATGTGCGCGCGGATCAAAGCGTGCCCTACGGGCGCGTCCTGGAGGTCATGGGGACCCTTTCCCACGCGGGCTTTGAAAAGGTGTCACTCATGGCGGAGCTGCCCCAGGGGCCGGCTCCCGCTAAGGGTGCTGTCGCTCCAAGTGAGCCCCACGCAAAGAAACCTGAGCCGTCGAAGGGACGCAGGTAATCATGGTGGGTCTTGGTGCACTGCTATCGGCGCTTTTACACCTTGTGGTGTTTTTGCTGATTTTCTTTGGACTGCCTGGATTTCATAGGCAGCCGCCGGAGATGCTGCAGCCTATTCCTTTGCAGATTGCGCCCGTGTCCGATATTACCCAGGCCCCAAATCCCACGCCCATCCCCAAGCCAGAGGAAAAGGCAAAGCCAGAGGAAAAGAAGCCTGAGCCTAAACCAGAACCTAAACCAGAACCAAAGCCGGAGCCTTTACCCGAGCCCGAGCCTGAGCCGCTTCCAGAGTTGCCTCCTGTTCCTGAGCCAACCCCCGAACCAAAGCCGGAGCCCTTGCCTGAGCCTAAGCCAGAACCCAAGCCTGAGCCAAAACCCGAACCTAAGCCGGAACCGAAGAAGCCGGAGCCAAAGAAGGAAAAGCCCAAGCCTAAAAAGGATAAGCCAAAACCTGAAAAGAAAAAGAAGGATGCGGCCGACACGCTTTTTGAAGACATGCTGAAGGATCTATCTGACCCCAAGGACTCGGCGCCGGAAGAAGATGACAACGCGCCCAAGAAAAAGGGCTCAAAGGGTGCCACAGGTACGCCGTCCGATATTGTGACCATCAGTGAAATGGACGCCTTGCGTCAGCACATCACGAAGTGCTGGAATCTGCCGGCGGGTGCCATGAACGGAAGTGATCTTGTTGTGCCCGTGCGTGTGTGGATGAATATTGACGGGACGGTTAGGGACGCAAAGCTTGTGAACCCCATTTCCTCTTCGGCTAACCCATACTACCGCACTGCTGCGGAAAGTGCCCTGCGCGCCGTGAAAGATGAACGTTGCCAGCCTTTCCCCATACCCAAACAAAAGTATGAGCAGTGGAAAGTCTTTGTGATAGACTTCAACCCTAAGGATCTTCTGTAAGATCGTGAGAAGGATAGTTTGATGCTTAAGTTTCTTAGAGTCTTTGGTTTTTTGAGTGTGTGTTTGCTTGCGGCCAACGCCCAGGCGGAGTTGCGTATTGAGGTGACCCAAGGGCAAGTCGCGCCGACCCCCATTGCGGTGACGCCTTTTTATGGAGACTCCGATGCGCTGGCCACCATGGGCCGGGACATGGCGAAGGTTGTGGCGGCGGATCTTGAGCGCTGTGGCCTCTTTCGCCCCTTGGACGCGGCGGGATTCATCCAGGACCGTGAATCCCTGAAGGCAGGCCCACGCTTCCCAGAGTGGCGCGCCATCAATGCGCAGCTCCTTGTGAAGGGTGAAATGCAAATGGCGCCCGACGGACGCGTGCGCCTGGATTTTCGTCTCTATGACGTTGTGACTCAGGTGCAAATGGAGGGCCTTTCCTTCTTCGCCACCCAAAAGAACTGGCGCCGTGTGGCCCACAAAATTGCTGACGCGATTTACAAGCGTGTGACGGGTGAGATGGGGTACTTTGACACGCGCATTGTCTACATTGCCCAAACGGGGCCTGCCAAAAAGCGTGTGAAGCGCTTGGCTATCATGGATCAAGACGGCGAGAATCATCAGTATCTTTCAAATGGTCACACCATGGTGCTGACCCCTCGCTTTGCACCAAATTTGCATGAAATCACCTATCTCGACTTTGAGAAAAGGAAAGTTCACGTTTACCTTATGCGCCTGATGACAGGTCAAAAGCTGATGCTGGGGAACTTCCAGGGTATGACCTTTGCTCCGCGTTTTTCGCCGGACGGGCGTAAGATGGTCATGAGCTATGCCAATGACGGCAACACATCGCTTTTTTGTATGGACTTGCAGAGCAAGGCCATCAAGCGTTTGACCGGAGGAGGCACCGTCATCGATACGTCCCCTTGCTATAACCCCGACGGCACGCAGATTGTTTTCAACTCTGACCGTGGTGGCAAGACGCAGGTTTACGTGATGCCCGCAGGCGGCGGCGCGGCTGAGCGTATCAGCTTTGGCTCTGGCAGCTACCGTTCACCCGTGTGGTCACCGCGCGGAGATCTGATCGCCTTTACAAAAATTGACAAAGGACGTTTCTACGTGGGCGTCATGAAACCCGACGGCTCTGGCGAGCGTTTACTTGCCACTGGCTGGCTTGTGGAAGAGCCCTCATGGGCGCCAAATGGACGTGTGATATTATTCACACGGGAGGATACAAAAGGTAGATCAAAACTCTACTCAATTGATCTAACTGGCAGAAATGAAAGGGAAATCCCCACTCCGACCGATGCCTCGGACGGTACCTGGTCCCCCTTGATTCCCTAAAATTTTGGATATATAATTTTCATGAAGTTACGGCTTCTGTAGGGGACCCCGATGGGAACCCTTTGATTTTGTTCGTTAAAGGGAGAATACAATGCGTCAATATCTTATTGCGACGGCGGCACTGGGTCTACTTGCCCTTGCAGGTTGCGAAACTACACCAGATTGCAAGGACAGCGGTTACCACGATTTTGAGAACAGCGATTCCAAGGGCGGCAACGTTCCTGGTTCTGCTGAGGACTTCCGCAACTCCGCAAAGGACACTGTGTACTTTGACACAGCGAAGTCCAATGTAGGTGCTGAGGGCCGTGAAGCCGTTAAGTCCCAAGCTGACTGGCTTGCAAAGTGGCCTTCAGTAAACGTAATGGTTGAAGGTCATTGCGACGAGCGTGGAACACGTGAGTACAACATGGCTCTTGGTGAGCGCCGTGCGCACGCTGTGAAGAAGTCTCTTGTTAAGCATGGCGTAAACAAGGACCGTGTTGAGACTGTAAGCTACGGTAAAGAGCGCCCCGTTTCCAAGGGACATGGTGAAGCTGAGTGGAAGCTTGACCGTCGCGCAACAACCGTTGTTCGCTAAGTCGAATACGCTTGAATGCGAAAAAGGGCGCCCCCAGGGGCGCCCTTTTTTTATGGGCTGAAAAGAAGTGATCAAAAGGCCCGTGGATGTAGGGCTAAGCCATTGTCAGGCGATCGTCTTAGGCCAGCAAGAATCGCCCTCGGCCCGTCAGATATACGCGCTCACGTGGACGACATGTGAGGCCCGCGTTCTGCGCTCGTCTTAGGTGTGGCCCAATCCATGGTGTTATTTATGCGCGCCCATCACAGTGACAGGAGCCTATCTCCCTGTACTGTCAGAGTCTTTTCAAAACAGAAAAAGCCTTAGGTGACCCTAGGCGTCGTTGCCAGTGATTTCCCGAAAGACGCGGATCATGTCGCGCATTTCCCACCGGGAGGCACAGGCAAAAAAATCCGTGTCAATGCGCTCGAGAGCCGGGACGAGGGTGCGCACAAGTGTGTCGCCCTCTGGCGTGAGGGCAATCACATTGGAGCGTGTGTCAGACGTGTCTTGCTCACGGGTTATGAGCTTAAGGGCTTCGATCCCTGTTAGCGCTTTGGAGACAGTCATCTTCTCCAGCATGGACAGCTCGCACAGCAAGCGCTGGTTTGGCGTATAGCCGTTGGATTTACACCACAAGACAAGAGACATCAAAACAAATTGGGTGTGGGTGATTTGATGGGGATCAAGGACATTCTTGATTTGCCTCTGCCACAAAGATGAGGTTTGCCACAGCAAAAAACCTGGGCTTTGATCTGGGCTGGGAATGGAAGAGGTGCTTGTGGTCATGGGGCGCTCCTGCTGTTATACCTCGCGTGGCGTTCATTTTATCAAGGCCGCGCGCACGCGTGCCCGTCACCACTTAATCGTATCGTAGTTTACGAACGCGCCCCATTCAAGGTTATTGTTTCTTCTTTTGATAGAGTCTCTTTTCTTTGATGAGGCACTGGACTCCTTCATTGACATAGTCCGAGATTGACTCGCCTTTTGCCACACGTCCACGGATCATGGTGGAGGAAAGGGTGGGGTAGGCATTTTCAAACACATGGGTGATGGGGCGTCCACTCAAGGTGCCACCCAACACTTGAAGGTCTTGCCCATTGCGCCTGCTGATCACAAAGGAGTCCGCTGGCAGGGCCATAATGACACCTACCGTGTGGGCCGTATACTTGTCTGGAAGGGCCATACCTTTCATAAAGACCTTTTCTTTTTTAGGGTGTTGCGGAATTCCAAGGGCGGTGTCTGAGCCAATCATGCCCACGATGCGCAATCCCTTTATACGGAGTTGAACGAACTTCTTCTTGTCCGTTGACGCGATGGGGGATGTTAGAAGGTCTTGGAGCTCACCGGGGGTGAGGCGTGTGACAAGGACATGGGGGTGGTTCTCGTAAGTCTTAAACAGCATCTCAAGACGCGCCTCAACATCGGTGCGCTCCTTGAAGTCATCCCCTCCCCAAACCGGGTATATGAGGACATAATCACACGCCCCACTTTCAAGGGCCTGGGTCACAAAATCCTCGTGCTCCATATGGAGGGGAGCGAAGGAGCCTATGTAGTAACCGAGTGTTTTATCCTGAAGGGTCGCTTCCAAGGTTTTTGAGGCCGTAAGGTCCTCAAGTACAAGGGCCTGGAGGGTAGGCGCACAAGCCAGGGCAGCACAAAGAAAGGAAACAAAAAAACGCACAAAAAAGATCCTCCAACGAAAACGAGGACACTTTAGTGTGTGCGCTGCGGCATGACAAGATGGCAAGTGGGCAAAGTTACTTACTGGGGGTCATATAGCGCAAATGTGGGTTTACCGAGGTATTTTTCTAGGACCAGGTGCTGTGTGTAAAAGTGAGAAGATCCATACATGATCATCACCTTTTGATGGCACTCTACTGCTTCTAATAGGCGCGAGAGCGTTGTTTTATCTCTCACCCACATGGCGTCCATTTGTATGCGCGAGACAAAGGGGTACGCCGTGGTGGACGTTGCGCTGAGCATATCCTCTAAGGAGAGTATGCTGCCTAACTTATCCAGGCACCATGCTTGAAATTCTGCGTAGGTGTTTTTTTTGCCGAAAATGGAGGCCCAGCCCTTTGCTAGGTGTTTAAAGCAATCTTGAATGTTTTCCTGCGTGAGTGGGTTTTCTCTGTGCACTTGGGGTGCTTGCTGCAGGAAGTAAAAAAAGGCCATGTCGTCTGATGAGTGCCCTTGTTCTTGGAGCGCCGCCAAAATCTGTTGATCCGATGGCTCCCCTCCCATAAAAGGAATACCATTCTTTTGCGCAAGAAAAGCTCCGTACATGGGCTCCTGTAGGACCTTATGGGGTTCAGGGTTTGTAGTCAGGGCACAAACGGACTTTTGCATTTCTTCAGAGGTATCAAAGCCTTCTAAGATCATGCAATCTGGTTTAAGACTTATCACAACAGACTTGATGCATCCAAACATGGGGCAGGTGGGGTTTTCAGGATCATCTGCGGTATGCGCGGCAAGGATATAAACCAGCTCTTTGCCGTCTTTTTGAAAGGTGGCAACGGCGGGCGCGCACGGGTCATAGCGCAATCCAGTTTCCCGCTCTATCTCTTGGCACCACTGCGCACACTTTTCGGTTTCAAAGGGAAGAAGGTCGCTTAAGTCAAACTGTCTTGACGAGGCCTGTGCGAGTTGTGTCAGCAGTAAAGCCGCCATGAGGGCTTTCAAAAGGGTCATACCATATTTTTATGCTTGGTCTGGCATTTGATAGTAAATTTCATCGATGCGGTCAATGTGCGCGCCGTCCCTTGACAAAAGGTGAGCCATGACATCAAAGGTACCTGCCTTCTCGGTTTTGAGGATGAAGCGCAGGACACACTGGGTGCCGCAACAGGACACGACAGTTGGCTTGTCCGTGACCTGCCAATTTCCTGCAAAGCCTCGCACATCACACATTTGCTGTGCCAGCGCATCACGGTTGGCCACAAGAACCGTGCCGTTGGCAATCTTCTCAAAGGTGGGGGAAAAAAGACCCAAGACAGTCCCGGTGATGTCCTCAAGACTGGCGCCCTGCCCAACAGCATTTTGAAAATCATGATATTGGCGCGCTAACTGTTCCATGGCGTTCTCCCCGTGCTTATCACGCACGCATCATAGAAAGAACCCTCGTCCCTGTCAAAGGCCTTGTTTCACACGTACCAGGGGGGTGGGAAGGTAGTGGCACATTTGAGTGATCTCAGGGATATAGTCCTTAATTGCCGCAAGGAAGGGGGGGAAGTGGGGGCCTTTGCGAAAGCCTTCCAGGTGAGCCGGCGCACTTTGCCAGCGGATGCGCAGGATAAAGCGATTTGCATCGTCGGCGCACTGGGTCAGTTCGTACCCGAGACACTGGGGCGCACTATCGAGAAACTGGCAGGCGGTGGTGTAGGAGGCAAGGAAGGCGTCTGGGGTGTGCTGGGTAAGCTGGTACGCAATGTACTCAACAATTTCATCCCCTTGCTGCCGTTTCATGAATGCAAAGGCGTGGGATGAGTCGGCGCCGTACTTGACGTACTGCTCAAGGGCCAGCATGGCATAGGGCTCCAGAAAGCGGCAACTTTCAATGGGGCCCGCGTCACGGGCGTCAAAGCCAAGCTGACTTACCAAGGACAGAACCTGGGATTTATGGGGCGCGCTATTGCCCGCCACAAACATCACGGGTTTTGTGGGGTAGCCCGATATCTGCCCCATGACTGTGAAGCTGGCTTGATTGAGGGTTTTAAAGACATGGGCTTTTGGCACGAGGCGCTGCACATCCTCGCCGCCGGAGGTATTAAAGCCTTTGGTCAAGGCAATGATGTCATTTTCAAAGGAGAGGGGATTGGTCACATCAATGAGGGTCTTTCCGTCCAGGTTGCCGCATTCTTGCAAAACCTTTGGCACACTCGCCCAAGACACCGCAAGGACGATGAGATCGGCTTGCCTTGCTGCGTCTGGAATAGACACAATACGGGCGCCTCTTGCCGTCTGTGCAACACTGTTGTGCCTTTCATGGCCAGGGTCGCGCACGCCGTAAATGATGGTGTGTCCCAACGGCGCCCACGCGGCTCCCAGGGTGCTCCCGACGTTTCCTGCACCTAAAATGGCAATGGTTTTGTGTTCCATGGCGTGTCTCCTCACCTTTATCCTCTAGTCTAGGTAAAGATTGGGAGCCGGGCAAGGGGACGGCTTTTAAAATCCCCACACGAGATCGGCCAGATCATTGAGGGTGTTTACCCGCTCTTGCCAGCCATCTATTCTGACTTGGACGCTCAGATTGCTGTATTGATGCAGGAGCAGGAGGGCCGTCAAATACCGGCTCAGGCTTTGGTTTAGAGAGACGTCATCGTATCCATAGGAGATGAGAAAAGTGCGCATGAGGGCCCGGTCCCCCTGAATCAAAAAAGCCGCAGGCCCCAAAAGGTCATAGGCGGGACTGCCAAGCATGGCGTCACCAAAATCGATGACTCCGTGGAGATGCCAGATGCCGTCCATTTCCTTCACCAGCAAGTTCATGGGGGTGTACTCGCCGGTCAGGATGACGGGCTTGTGCGCCTTGAAAAGCATAGGCCTGGCTTCTTCAAGAAAGGCAGGGATTTGGGCAAGCAGCCCCTCAGGAAGATTGTGGGCACGGTGGTGCGCTACGCACCCGGCGATCTGGTGCTTCATAAACTGACCCCAGTGGCTGTCGATGGCCTCAAGGCCCTGGGTTGGAAGGGCGTGGACTTGTTGTATCAAGAGGCCCAGCTCCGCAAGAAGGCTTTCTTTATTGCGGGGACTGAGGGTGTCCCAAAGGGTTTCCAGGAGGGTGCCCTCCAGTTGGGTCATGATGATATAAGGCCAGCCAGAGATCTCTCCCTGGTGTAAAATTTCAGGTGTTGAGAGGGGGAGTTTGCCCAAAAGAGAATGCAAAACTGCCGCTTCACGGGCGTATTGATCCCGGTGGAAGGGCGGAAAGATCTTGATGACCAGCGCATCACCTAGGGCGAAGACGACATTTGTGCCCTCACTAAAACGTGTGAGGGGTGCGTCTGGGAGGGCGTGTCTTTTAATAAGGGCATGTGCTGCTGCCTCGAGGGGAGCCGCGGCTTGAATGAAAACCTCGTAATCTTCAAAGGTGTCAAGGGGCGGCAAAGGGGTCTGTTCAAGCATCAGCACATACCTTGATGAACAATCATGATCTTAAGAAAAAAAGTCTGGCGGAGAGAGAGGGATTCGAACCCTCGATACGGGATTACCGTATACACACTTTCCAGGCGTGCGCCTTCAACCACTCGGCCACCTCTCCAATCCCTCTTGTCTATCGGAGTTAGACGAGAAAATCAAGGGCTGAAACGTGAAGAACGATTTATTCTTCACCCCTGCCTAACAAAACCCACGCACTTTTTTATGTCTATGAGAAGCGCGCCCACTTCCTGGGTGTACCACTGGGCCCACTGGGTCTGGGTGATGGGGTAGGCGCACAGGCGCGCCATACCGATATAAGTGGCCAGCTTTGACATAAGTGCGTCTAGGCGCAGGGCCATCATTTCATGGGGATGGAGAGACAGGGTCATCTTCAGGTCCTGGTGGAGCCTCGTGTGTCTGTCTAAAAGGTCGCTGATTTTCTGGGTGTGGCGGCTTGTATCGAGGACAAATCCCATTGGGTGAGGGACAACGTGCAGGATCTTGGCCAGCGCCACAGCTTCTTGTACCAGGGCGTCAAGGTCTTGGAGGGCGGGGCCAAGAGCGGGGTCCCCATAGAGATCGTTGTCCCGGTCTTGGGAAAAGCCGTCACGGTTTTGGAGGCGCTCGTGAAGTGCGTATCCAGCGCCGCGCTGGTTGACAATCAAATCCTCAAGGCGTGGGTCAAAGTCTGTCAGCAGGCGCCTGAGCTGACTCATGTGGCGGTGGATGCGGGGGTTATCGGGGATATGCAGGTTGTGGGTGCGCAGGATATCCCCACACGCATCATAGGTGAGGAAACCTGGGTGCGCCTCAAAAAGTGCCCACAAAACCCTGGCTATGGGGGCGCTCAAGCGTATGTGACGCAACAATCCCTTCTCTTCTAGGGTGAAGAGCCCCTTTGCCGCGTCAACGGCGACGGTCATGGGCGCTTGGGGATCAAACAGGGACGCGTAACTCATGTGACCTCGAAAAATAGGCTCATCCTATCCTGCTTTAACTTTACCCGCGTAAGGCGCACCTTGCCAATATCCCCAGTACGCGACACATGGGTGCCGCCACAGGGGGTAGGGGGGAAGTCTCCAATTTTTACATGACGCACCCCACCATCCGTAAACGCTTCTATGGCAAGATTTTGGGTGGTCGCCCCATCGAGTGCCCCCTCAAAGCGTGCCTGATCAAATGCGGACATGTCTCCTTCAAAGGTGACGTAAGCTTCACCAGGAAAGGCGTGGGCACGCACAGGGCGTGCACCTGGCGCAAGGCTCTCCACAACGTGGGCCATGAGATGAGCGGCCGTATGGGTGCGTGCACAAAGCGATCGCCAGGGACCATCAACATGGCATGTGATGGGCGTGCCAATGGGTGGGACAGGATCAGAAGCTCTCATTTCGTGGAGAATGGTTTCTCCCTCTAAGCGTATGTGGGTGAGGGCCGCGCGTTCCCCATCCCATGAAATAAAACCCTTGTCTGCGGGCTGGCCACCCCCTTGGGGATGGAAAAGGGTTTGATCAAGGATGATTGCTGTTCCTGCCCCCAGGGGCACGTGAGCTATGACGGTCGCATCACACGTTAGACAAGAGGTATCATCAAAATAGAGGCACAGGGTCATTGTTTTCTCGAACAGAAATAAAACATATCTCTATTGTGGGAAGGGAAGGCGCACAAAACGACGACGAACTTATCCCAAAAGGCAGAAAAAGGCGGACTTTTATCCGTGAAAAATCCGCCTTGTCCCTTCTTCGTGCCAAAACACCCTAGAATGGTGAGATGGCGTTGAGGATCTGCTGGCCGTAAGGTGGCTGCTGCATATCATCAATTTGTCCGCGCCCGCCGTAAGAGAAGCGTGCCTCTGCCACCTTTTCATAAGGTATGGTGTTGGCCGATGAGATATCTTCCTGGCGCACAACGCCCTGAATAATCATGTCGCGCACCTCGTAGTTAACACGCACCTCTTGACGCCCTGCGATGACGAGATTGCCATTGGGCAGACTCTGGATGATGGTGGCGGCCACTTTCATGGTGATTTTCTCGCTACGGCTGACGGTGCCTGTCCCTGAATGGGTGGGGTTGTTTGAAAGGCCCACAAGTTTGGAAGGATCGGCAATGCCTGCGCTGGTTAATCCTGCCTCAAGGCCAAAAATATGACCAGCATTCATGTTTTCTGTGGTTGTACGTGAACGCGTGGTGGTGTTGGAGATGTCCGCCTTATCGTCCATATTCACAATGACCGTGAGGATATCTCCCACGCGGCAGGCGCGTTGATCCTTGAAAAAGCCTTTGGCGCCCGTTTGCCACAAAGAGTTCACGCGTGTTGGGGTTACCTGGGGGGCGGGCATGGGCATGGTCACGGGTTGGTAGTCAGGCGCCTTTGTAGGGTCCTGCACGTGGGTGATGACGGGCTGCTCGCCTACGCGCGACAGCTGTTCAGCTGTTTTGCAGCCTGTGAGGTGAAGGCTCGCTAGGCTCACACCAATAAGAAGAGCCACGCGTGGTGAATGGTAATGCGTCATTGAACGGCTCCTTCTTGGGCAAGGCGCATGGTGCTTTCCACCTCAACTTGGTGAGGGCCTACCACAACGGCGTAAAGGGTGCGCCGGCTAACGGGATTAAGCACCCGAATGCGCTGGCCTTTCTCGCCATTTTCAAAGGAGGTGCCTTGCATGTCAATGGACAAGCGTCCGCTGGCGGCGCGCAAGATCACGCCTTCCCCTCGTTTGACAAGAAGGGGGCGTTCAAGGTCGCCTTTACGCAGAGGCGCGCCGACTTTATGGCTAGCCGAGCGAGGCAGGCACCCAATGATCTCCTCGGTGCGGGTTAAGGTTGTGCGCAGCACCTGCCGGCTGGGTATTCTTTTCCACTCAAGATCCTCAAGGGTGATGGCCTCTCCAGCCGGCACATGGCGGGTGAGTACTGGCACCTGGACGGTAGGGCACAGGCGCCCTTTCACGGTGATCTCACCGCCATCAAACCCCAAGGTTGCCACAAAGCGTGACTTTGATTCATTGGGAGAAAAGGCCAGGACTTGAAGCGTACCCTCAAAGCCTTCGGGAATTTTGGGAAAGCCTTCGCACTGGACGCTGAGCGCGTCATCGCCAAGGGTCCCGTGACAGGCTTCTTCCAGAAGGGGCGCAAGCGTTTGCTGATCAAGGCTGATGAGACGCACGCTCTCGTGTGGGAGGGCGGCCTCGGGCGCTGCCTCTTGGGCGAACTCCTTGGCCAAGACGTCGAGGTCCTTGAGGGTGCGCAGGGCTTGTACTTCCCCCACCAAGACAAGGGCCGCGCAGCAGGCGAGCAGGTGCTTCATCATGGGCTGATCCTTACACGATTGAGTTGAGGGCTGCTTCCATCTCGTCTTCGGCCTTGGCGGCCTTGACGTTCAGCTCAAAGGCGCGCTGGGCTTCAATGAGGCTGGTGATGGCCACAACGGAGTTGACGTTTGATCCCTCGTACCAGTTCTGGAGAAGCTTTCCGTATCCGTCCGACGCGGGGTTGCCTATGATGGGTGCGCCAGAGGCAGGTGTTTCAAGGAAAAGGTTTCCGTCTTGGGCTTCAAGGCCTGCGGGGTTGGCGAAGGATGCGAGGGTAATTTGTCCCAAAATCTGTGGCGTGATGTTGCCGGGGAGTTTTGCGCTCACCTCGCCGCTTGCATCAATCTTAACCCAGAGGGCGTCCTGGGGAATGGTGATGGTGGGTGTGAGAAGAAACCCTTCTTGGGTCACAAGGTTGCCGTCTGCGTTGACCTCAAAGGTACCGGCGCGGGTATAGGCCGTGTCGCCATTGGGTTTTTCGATCTGAAAATACCCGCTTCCTTGGATGGCAACATGGTAAGGGTTATCCGTTTGCACGGGATTTCCCTGGGTCATGATGGGGGTCACAGCCTGCAGCTGCACACCAAGACCGATTTGAACGCCCACAGGGACCACGGTGCCTGAGGAGTCAGACAGGCTTCCCACGCGGTCCTTGCCAATGGACATGAGGGTTGAGAAAAGGGCAAGGCGCTCTTTGTGGCCGGCGGTTTTCATGTTTGCGATGTTGTTGGCGATCACATCCACATTGTTTTGTGCAGCTTGTGCGCCTGAGGCGGAGTTGGCAAGGGCGATGGAAGTCATTGAGTTTTCCTTTCGTTATGCGGCGGGCGCAATTTTAATGAGTTGTTGAGCCATTTGAGACTGAAGCTTACTTTGGGCCTCGATATAACTTTGAGCTTGCTGGTAGGCGCGCAGGAGAGACATGAGCTTTGTGGTCTCCACCACTGTGTTAACGTTGGAGGCTTCGTATCCGTGCTGGAGTACAGGGATCTCTTCGTCAAGCACAGCTGGCATGTCGGTGTTAATGAGGGAGCCTGCCTCATCGGTGAGATTTGCGCCTGCTGGTATGGAAAAGCGACCAACAGTGCCAATATTATCTTCGCCGTCCGTAATGGTGCCGTCTTTGCCGATGGAGATATTGAAGACGCCTTCGGGCAGCACGATGGGAGAGTTGCTGGTGTCCATCACGGGATATCCCTGGGCGGTGACGATTTGGTTGAGGTTATCGAGGGTAAAAACACCGCTGCGTGTATAGCGTGTGCCTTGGGGTGTTTGTACAGCAAAGTACCCCTGGCCATTGATGTAGAGATGAAAGGGGTCCCCCGTTTGCTTGAAGGCGCCAAGGGATGTGTCGCGCACCGTTGCAAGATCCTGGACGAAGGAGTAGTCTTGCTTAGGTGTTGGATGCCATCTTGATTCACTCAAGACTGTTGCAAAGCCTTTAAAGCCAGCCGTTTGCGCGTTGGCGATGTTGTTTGTGACCACCTCCATATCGCGCTTGATGGTCTGAGCCAAAGAGAGCGTCACGTCCACTGACAGCATCTTGTTTTACCTGGTTCACGTTTCATTCTGCTTGTGTCATATGCAAGGGGTGTGCCAAGTAACCTTTTTCATCCAAAATGCCCCGCAAGATAAAAAGGTTTGACACATCCCCCCCGGTCGTGGCAAAGCCCATAAAGGAGATTCTTTTTCTAAGGAGTAAGACATGGTAAACCCCAAGCTCGGCACAAAGCGCGTTTGTCGCAAATGCAGTGCCCCTTTCTATGACCTGAACAAAGACCCCATGACATGCCCAAAGTGCGGCAAGACCTTTGACGCGCAAGAGTTTTCATCCAAGTATGTAAAGACTTCTGGGCGCGCTCAAAAGGCGGAAGCGCCCGTTGAGGAGGTCTTTGATCTGGAAATCGAAGACGAGGATGATGCCCTCGGCGGTGATGATGACATCATTGAGGCGGATATCGAAGAGGATGAATAAAACGTCTTTTGGTAAAGCTATAAAAAAGGGGGCTTTTGAGCCCCCTTTTTTATAGTGGTGTATTTTTAAAATAAAAAAATGTATTGACATATTTTTTGATGATTTTATCTGAATTGTGTTCGTAACAAGAGTGTTTTTATATGAAGAATTCAGATTTTTTGAAAGCTGCAGCCTTGAGTTTTTTTCTTTTGGCCCAGGCCTTTTGTTCAGGTGAGGTTGGACAAGTACCAGATGAAGAGCCTTTACACTTCTACCGACCACCTTCCTCAACAGAAGGATTGCGTTTTGGTTCAGCTCAAATTGCCTTAACACCGTCTCGTTCCTATAGCACGTTGCGTGCACAGTTTGGCAATTTACATAGTGATGAAGAATATGACGCTTATGTGAATGCGTTGTTTGACTTCCTTAATGAAGATAATCTCCTTGAGGGCTATTGCACAAATTACACTGTGCTATCGGGAACAACCATCCTAGACACGACAGCTAGACTATGTTCTGCGCTGACACCTCACCTTAATCACGAAGGTCAATGAAAGGGTTTGCGAGCGCTTGGCGTCACAGATAAGGTTTGGGAGGTTTTGATGAAAGACGGAGCCTTTAGTGCGGCCTTTAAACGTAGCCCTGTGTCTGAAATTACGTGTTATGGGAATGCGCTTCACCTTTCTTTGGGCGGGCTCACAGGAATAACTCAACTGCATCTCGTGTACAACTCAATGAATATGTTTAGTGATACCAATGCTGATCTCATCACTTCATTGCCGTCACTAAGCGTTCTTTCTTTGGGTGGAAGTGTGAACTTTGACATGTCCGCTCTTAGAAAGCTCTCAACTTATATTGCAGAAACGAAAACACTTGAAGCCCTTGAAATCTCAGATGTTAATAAGAACCTTCATAGGGAGGGACGCTTATTGCCCAGAGCAATGGTGGATCCTCGTGCCCCTCAAGGCATCTCAAATTATTTCACAGAGGCAGAGTACAAAGCTCTGCATGATGGGATTTTAAATAACGACAGTCTGACATATTTAAACCTTCATACAACGCAGGTAATTGGGCTAGATGAAGAGGCAACAAAAAATCAAATAGCGCTTCTTCAAAGGCATGTTGGGAGCAGGTTTGCACGTCTTTTAAACACCAGTCTTTTTGGGCGCTTGTTACAACTGTTATGATCGGTTGAAGGACTGAAAAAGGGGGCATCTGCCTCCCTTTTTTATGTTCGTCATGTGACAGGGTTCTGATGGCCTCAAGGCAACTCTATGAGGATCCACTGAAGATATTCCAGAGATGTTGTGGCATTACGTATGGTTAAAATATCCGTGGTACGCAGTCTCCACTCGGCTGGTGCCTGCGCCACATCTCTTTGATAATTTCTATTGAGAATCTCACGATGGCGCGCGGATAAGGATTCACGCATGGCTTCTGTGACAAGGGTGTGTAGGCTGTTGTGAGTTTTTTTTAACGCGACAAGATATCGTAATATTTCTATAAAATCTTTTCCTACCTCTATGTCTCCTGCGTACGGCAGAGTCACTGCATAGCCTGAGGTTGTGCGGCTCTCGTGCTCGGTCGATAGATCATCTGTGTAAGCATCACAGGGCGTGTGGACCAAAAACGCGAAGAGGGTGATGGCTAGCAGAAAACTGCGGATGTGTCTCATGTTGCCTCACGATTTTGTCACCGTTACTTTCAACACAAAAGGGCGTTGAGCCCCTTTGTGTTGAAAGGACATTCTTTAAAGTGTCCGTGCCATCACGAGGGCCGTGTCCAGCATGCGCTGGGAAAAGCCCCACTCGTTGTCGTACCAGGCGGCCACGCGCACGAATGTTGCGTCCACCACTTGGGTCTCAAGGGCGTCCACAATGGAGCTGTGGCCGTCGTGGTTGAAGTCGCTGGACACAAGGGGTGCGTCCTCATAGCGCAAAATGCCTGCTAAGAAACCCTTTGCAGCGGTCTCAAGGGCGTTGTTCACGGCGCTGACAGATGTTGCGGTCTTGCTGACAAAGGTGAAGTCCACAAAGGAAACGTTGGCCGTGGGCACGCGCACGCTTGAGCCGTCAATCTTGCCTGCAAGCTCAGGCATCACAAGGCCCACGGAGCGTGCCGCCCCCGTTGAGGTGGGGATCATGGAAAGGGTGGCCGCACGTGCGCGTCGCAAATCCTTGTGGCCAGTGTCCACCAAGCGCTGGTCGCCGGTGAAGGCGTGGATAGTGGTCATAAAACCATGCTCAATGCCAAAGGTATCGTGGAGCACCTTGGCCAGGGGCGCGAGGCAATTGGTGGTGCAAGACGCGTTGGACACAACAACCGTATCCTTCGTGATCACGTTGTGGTTGACGCCGTACACAATGGTCGCGTCAACGCCTGTGGCGGGGGCGGAGATCAACACGCGTTTGGCGCCGGCGTCAAGGTGCGCGCTGGCGGAGTCCTTGGAGGTGAAGACGCCAGAGCATTCCATGACAAGGTCAACGCCCAGGTCCTTCCAGGGCAAGTTTGCGGGATTTTTTTCGCTCAGCATACGTATGCGTTTGCCGTCCACAACAAGGGTATCGCCATCAAGAGAGACACTGTGGCCGAAGGCTCCGTGCACAGAATCATACTTCAAAAGGTGAACGTTTGTGTCGGCAGGGGTCAGGTCATTGATGGCCACAACCTCAAGGTCGACGTCCTTACGCTCACAAAGGGCACGAAACACCATGCGTCCGATGCGACCAAATCCATTAATAGCAATGCGCGTTGTCATAGGGTTTATCCTTTATTTTTGTGTTTTCTTATCTTCTAATTTATCCAAGATCTTAGCGTGAATTGCCCCCGGTGTCAGGCCAAAATGTGCGTAAAGGGTCTGGTAGGGCGCGCTTGCCCCGAAGGAGGATATCCCACAAATGAGCCCATCTTCCCCAACATACTTTTCCCATCCAAAGGGGCTGGCGGCTTCAATGGCCACCCGCAGGGTGTGGGGGGAAAGGAGCTGCGCTTTGACCTCGCTTGGCTGCGCGTCAAAGAGGTTGGTGGCGGGGATGGACACAACGCGTGCACCAATACCTTGGGCCTCCAAGAGAGCCCTGACCTCCACTGCCAGCGCCACCTCTGAGCCCGTGGCCAGAAGCGTCACGCGGTGATCGTGGGACGCTTCGCGCACAACGTAAGCACCTTGTTTTGTGAGGTTTTGTGGCGTCTTATCTTCCCGCAGGAGAGGCAGGGCTTGGCGCGTCAGTGCCATAACACTGGGGCCTTGGGTTTCAAGGGCAATCTCCCAACACTCGGCAACCTCCACGGCGTCACAGGGGCGCAGGACCTGCATGCCTGGAATGGCCCTTAGGCTCGCCAAATGCTCAATGGGCTGGTGCGTGGGCCCGTCTTCTCCAAGGCCGATGGAGTCGTGGGTCATGACATAAACGACGCGCACGCCCATGAGGGCAGCTAGGCGCATGCTGGGGCGGCAATAGTCCGAAAACACAAGGAACGTTCCCCCAAAGGGGATAAAGCCGCCGTGGAGTGCTAAGCCATTCATAAGCGCTGCCATGGCGTGTTCACGTACGCCGTAGTGGACGTAACGTCCCGAAAAGTCATCGGGGGTGATGGCCTTAACCCCTTTGGCGAGGGTATTGTTGGAGCCTGTCAGGTCCGCCGACCCCCCCAAAAGCTGGGGCAGGTGAGGGGTGAGAACGTCCAGCACGTCTCCCGAGGCCTGACGTGTGGCAAGGCTTGGGCGTAGGGCAAGAAGGCTTTCCTTGTGGGTGCGCAGTGCTCCTTCCCACGCAGTGCCCAAGTCCCCGCTCACAGCGCGTGAGAAGGCCTCACGCACATGGAAGTCCGTTTGCGACAGGCGATCTTTCCATGCGTTGTAGTGGGGGGACACGCGCGCCGTTAAGTTGGCACGCCAGGCCTCAAGCAGCTCATCTGGGATTTCAAAGGGAGGATGGTCCCACCCCAAAGCCTCACGCACCGCGGCGCATTCTTCCTTCCCAAGGGGAGACCCATGGACGCCGTGGGTGCCGGCTTTTGTGGGGGCGCCGTATCCGATGGTGGTGCGACACGCAATGAGGGTTGGCTTGGTGGCCATTTGCGCCTTTGCAAGAGCTGCCTCAATTTGCGCCATATCATGGCCGTCAATGGCCTCCACCTGCCATCCGCCGGCAAGAAAGCGGGCCCTCGTGTCATCGGACATGGACAGGGACGTTTTGCCGTCAATGGAGATGTGATTGTCATCAAAAAGGACAATGAGGTTTGCAAGCTTCAGGTGTCCAGCCAGGGACAGGGCTTCTTGGGCAATGCCTTCCATCAAACATCCATCACCGACAATGGCGTAGGTTTTGTGGCAGACAAGGGCGTCACCATAGCTTGCACGCAGCATTTTCTCCGCCAAAGCCATACCAACAGCATTGGCAAAGCCTTGCCCCAAGGGACCTGTGGTGGTCTCGATGCCAAGGGAGGGCTGCACCTCCGGATGACCTGCTGCCACACTATCCAGCTGACGGAAGGTGCGCAGGGCCTGGAGGGTCATTCCCTCATATCCCGACAGGTAATTCAGGGCGTAAAGAAGCATGGATCCGTGCCCTGCAGATAAGACAAAACGGTCACGGTCCGGCCACAAAGGATCTTGAGGGTTAATGCGCAGGAATTTTCCAAAAAGGACACTGGCCACGTCTGCCATCCCCATGGGCATGCCGGGGTGCCCCGACTTTGCTGTCTCAACGGCGTCCATGGCTAAGATGCGCACAGCAGTGGCGGCGTCTTTGAGCAAAGGGGGTGCGTGGGGTTGGGGAGATGGCTGCATATATCCTCACTGTTTAGCATAAAAGTACCGTCACAATGCGCCCGTGCGCGCGCCGCGTCAAGAGGGGGGCTGGGCCCTTCACGGGAGCCCAGCTGTTGGGGAAGTCATTTCTGTACGGCCCGGTAAGTTGTGGTGACGCATGGTTTGACTTCCATAAAAATAGACAGTGTTTACATGTGCCTATTTCGTCGAAAGTTAAATTTCTATCTAAGATTCGCTCAAAAGACGCAATTCTCTTGTCAAGACCGTCAGGGTTGGTAGATCCGTACACCTTGAAATGTTGACCTCTTCGAAAAGACGGTCAAGTTTTGCAACGGTGCTGGCGTGGGCCAGATCCCAATCAAGGATAAGATGAATGCCGTTGTCGGTGAAGGGATCATCCATGTTTTTGGCCAAGGTAAGCAGTTTATCCGTCAGGGTGCTCTGGTGGGTGTAAAGATCCTCAAGCATGCCTGCCAGCTGCACATTGGCCCAGTGGTTTGAAACAACCATTGATCGAATCTGTTTGCGCAGCCTGAGAAAGTTGAAGCGGCTGCCCAGTAAGAAGTAAAGGGTTGCCACTTGGCGAATGGAGAATCCTGTTCTTGCCGCCATGAGCACGATGTCTGGTGAGTTTGCGGCCAGGTTGAGGATGGCACATTTTTCAGCAAAATCATGGTCAAAGCCAATTTCCTGGTAGGAGACAATGATTTGGGCCAGCTTATCCTCGCCGTCCGCATCCAAGCAGTCCATGATGTCGTGGATGAGCGCGTCCACACCAGGGGAAAGACTGTTGATAAGGTCCGAGATGGAGTCATCGAGGGGGTAGTGCCGCAAAAGCCACCCGATCAATCCTTTGATGATCTTAAGGATTTCTTTATAGGCTTTGATTTGGCGGCCCGCATCAATTTTCGTGTCATAAGTCTCAAGGGCGTCCCAGAACGCATGAATGTGGAAGACCTCCACGGCCACATAATACGCCTTGATGATATGGGAAATGGGGCGAGAGGTTGTTTCCTGAAGCTCATGGATGAAAGCTGCGCCCGTGCGGTTAATGATCTCATTGATCATCACCGTTGCGATAATTTCATCGCGCAGGGGATGCTTGAGCGCGTCATCGGCCCAGTTTGCGCGCATTTGCGCCGGGAAATAAGAGATGAGGTGTCCCTCAAAGAAAGGATCCTTCACGACGTCGGATTTGACGACCTCTGTGTAGAGGAAAATCTTAGCGTAGGCCAAGAGGATGGCAAGCTCTGGACGCACAAGGCTTTTGCCAGAGGAGAGCATTTCAGCTAAGGTTGTGTCCTCGGGCAGATACTCGATGGCCCGGTTCAAAAGGCCTGTGCTTTCAAGCTTTTTAATAAGGCGAATCTGCTGATCCAGGGCGTCCACGCTTTGGGACTCCATGATGCTCAGGCACAGGTTTTGTTGGTAGTTATCCTGCAGAACAAGGGCGGCCACATTGTCCGTCATGCTCTCAAGAAGTGTATTGCGCTCAGGCAAGGAAAGACGCCCTTCCTTCACGGGACGGCCCAAGAGAATTTTGATGTTAACCTCGTGGTCCGAGCAGTCAACGCCGGCGGAGTTATCAATGGCGTCCGTGTTGATGTGACCGCGTGCGCGGCGTGCAAACTCAATGCGCCCCAGGTGTGTCACACCAAGGTTGGCGCCTTCTCCCACAACTTTGCAAGTCAGGTCTTTGGCGTTGACACGCACCGCGTCGTTGTTACGGTCCCCAACGTCTGCGTTACTTTCTTGGCTGGACTTGACATAGGTGCCAATGCCGCCAAACCACAAAAGATCCGCGTGATACGCAAGAAGCGTCTTGATCAGATCATTGGGCGTAATGGTGTCTTTGGCCAGGGCCAGCATTTCTTTTATTTCTGGCGTCAGGGTGATGTTTTTAGCGCGGCGCTCATAAATAGCCCCGCCCTGTGACACCGCATCAATGTTGTAGTCTGCCCACGAAGAGCGCGGTAAGTTAAAGAGACGCTCACGTTCGTCAAAGCTCTTCTTTGTATCGGGATGGGGATCAATGAAGATATGGCTGTGGTTGAACGCGGCGACGAGGCGAATGTGGCGCGACAAAAGCATGCCGTTGCCAAACACGTCCCCTGACATGTCTCCAATACCAACCACCGTAAAGTCTGTGGTCTGGATGTCGAGCCCAATTTCACGGAAGTGGCGCTCAACGGATTTCCAGGCACCTCTGGCGGTAATGGCCATCTTCTTGTGGTCATACCCAGCTGAGCCGCCGGAGGCAAAGGCGTCCCCAAGCCAAAATCCGTACGCGTTTGACACACTGTTGGCATAGTCGGAAAAAGTCGCTGTGCCCTTGTCGGCGGCCACAACAAGATAGGGGTCGTCGCCGTCATAGCGCATGACTTGTGAAGGAGGCACGATTTGGTGGCTTACAAGATTATCGGTGATATCAAGCATGCCACGAATCATGGTTTGATAGCACGTGACCACAATGGCTTGAGCTTCTTCACGGGTGAGATTTTCAAGGGATTTTTTGACGATGAAACCGCCCTTTGACCCCACGGGGACGATAACGGAATTTTTCACCATCTGGGCTTTCATGAGCCCCAGAATTTCTGTGCGATAGTCCTCATAACGGTCTGACCAGCGGATACCACCTCTGGCCACACGCCCGCCGCGCAAATGCACCGCCTCCATGTCTTGGGCATAGATGTAGATCTCGTAAAGGGGGCGGGGTAAGGGCATATCAAGAAGGCTGGCACAGTCAAACTTAAAAGACATGTAAGATTTTTGATGACTGTCTTGGTCCAGCTGGAAGTAGTTCGTGCGCAGGGTCGACAAAATCGCATTTAAATAGCGGCGCAGGACACGGTCCTCGTCGGGATTGTCGACGGCATCAAGGGCTTTATTGATGTCATCCACAAGGCTTGCGTCAAATTGGGTGATGTCGGGATGAAAACGCGCCTCAAACAGGCTCACAAGGAGCGCAGTAATGTGGGCGTTTTTCACAAGGGCGCTTTGGATGAAGGCTTCACTTAAGTTTAGGCCAAGCTGTTTGAGATAGCGGGCGTAGGCGCGCACTAAGCTGCACTGGCGCCAGGTGAGGCCGGCAGCCAGCACAAGGCGGTTAAACCCATCATCTTCCGTTTGCTTTGTGTAGACGGCTTCAAAGGCCTTGATAAAGTTATCAAAGCTTGTCTCGGGCGCAATGGCGATCTCATCGCGCAGCGTCATGTCAAAGTCGTGGATCCAGATGAGATCATCGGTCTCTGCACGTTGGATCTTGAAAGGCACCTCACTGATAACCTTCAAGTTCATGTTTTCAAGGGTCGGCAAGATGGATGACAAGGCAATGGGAGACCCATAGTGGAAGAACTTGAGCTTAATGTGGGTTGGATTGCTGTTTTGGGGCTGGTACACGCGTGATGCGAATGTCTTTGAGGTGTAGAGAGGCTCAAGGGCGTCGATGTCATTCATGACCTCTTCACCTGTGAAGCGGTCTTGATACCCACGCGAGAAAGCGCTTTTATAAAGCCTGAAAAGGCGCGCGGTCTTCCACTCGCTGTACTTATTTAAAAGGGCTGTACGCAAATCATCGGACCAGGAACGTGCCACTTCAGCCAGGAGCTGCTCTATGTGCGCATGGTCATAGGTGTCGTCCAGGCTTTTCTTGGCAACGATGGTATAGTGAATGCGTGCAAAGGAAAATGCGCCGAACTGAGCTTTTACAAGACTGACGGTGCCGTCAAGCTCACGTTCCAAAACCTCGCCGATTTTGTCCATGAGCGCCGAGTCAAACACATCTCCGGGCACATAAACAAGGCATGACATGAAGCGCTTGAAAAGATCTGGGCGCATGAAAAGGGCGACGCGCTGCTCAACCTGCAGGCGCACAATGGCCATGCCAATTTCAGTCAATTCAGAAACGGATGCCTGGAAAAGCTCATCGCGCGGGAGAGAGTCCAGCACGTGAATGAGGGCCTTGCCGTCGTGCCACGTTGGCTCAAGTCCCGCACTTGTCACCACTTGTTCAACCTTGCGGCGCAGATACGGAATATCGCGCGCACTGCTGTCGTAGGCAACGGACGTGAAAAGCCCCAAGAACATATGAAGGCCAATCACATCACCTTTCTCGTTCAAGTAACGCACGCCGATGACGTCCATGGGCACAGAGCGGTGAACGCGTGACACTTGTGTGGTTTTGTTAATGATGAGGGGTGAAGGCTTCAGAATCAGGTGTCTGGCCGTTTGGGAATAGTTCACGCCTTCAAAGACGTGGTTCAGGCGTCGCTGGTCCTCAGCCCTTAAGATACCCAAAGGGTTAGAGGCTCTAGGTTCGCGCAGCAAGCGGCCGTCTTCGCCGTAAAGCTCGTACCTGCAATATCCCAAAAAGGTAAAGTGCTCGTCTTGAATCCAGCTTAAGAACTCTTTCACTTCTAAAATGCGTGTTTGCTCACCTGGATAGGCGGACGCGTCCATATCCTCAAGGGCGGTTCCGATACATTTTTGCATGGCGCTCCAGTCTTGGGTCGCCTGGCGAATCTCGAGGAGCATCTGAGGAAGCTCTGATAGAACACGCTCGACGGATTCGGGCGTGACATTTTCAAGGACTTCGCAGTAAATCAAAGACTCTTCTGAATGGTTTGCGTGATGCGTTGTGTTCTTGTCGGACAAAGACACAAGGCGCCCAGACGCGTCTCTTTGGGTGAACAGGACCGGATGAATGACAAAACGGGGTTTAAGCTCGAGGCGGCTTAAGAGGTGAATCAGCGATCCTACCAAAAACGGCATGTTTTCATTGACGATTTGAATGACAAGGCGGTCGGGGGACGCCTCTAAGGTTTCGGGCTTCCAAAAGAAGACTTCGTACTTGGGCGAACTCGCCTCACGCACTTGGATAAAGTTCCACAAACGCTCAATCCCGTCGGCGATGCGTTCCGGGGAGAGCCGCTTGAGGGCTTTGAGGTGCTGATACCCATAAAATGACATGATGAAGCGCTTGAGGGATGCGTGGGCGGACGTATCAATGCGGCGCTTTAAGATACTTGTGACGTGTTGAACAATGTCATCTTCATCGTGGGGGGTCATAGGTCGTGTCTCTTGCGGTTTCTTTCCATAGAGGCCCACTTTACAATCCACCCGTTCGCTTGTCAGCAACTTTTGAAAAGACTATGGCAAAACTGTAAAGAAAAGATGAATAACGGCGACTTGTCAGGAGAAAATCTTGTTTTGCATAAAAAAGTTATGGCGCACCCGAGAGGATTCGAACCTCTGGCCTTTGCCTCCGGAGGGCAACGCTCTATCCAGCTGAGCTACGGGTGCTTCACTTTGCCTTATACCGGACTTTTGATCCTCGTAAAAGAGCTTATTGCGTGCGTCGCTTTTTGAGGAGATCGGCAACAACGGTTTTGCGGTCCAGATGGGGACGTGAGCGAGCACTGCTTGGTGCCTCTTCACTGGTGGATGGGATTTCTTCGTTGTTGCAACTTGGTGAAGCAGAGACAGGCACCTCGTTTTGAACATGCTGGTTAGGCGCGTGGGCTATTGATGAAGATAGGCGCGCGCTGGCGTGGGAGAAGTAAGTAAGGGCGCGCTCGCACACCGCGGGGTGGAGGGGGTGCTCTGAGAGCAAGCGCAGCAGGACGATGTCTTGGCTCTCGTCAAATGTCCCAGGAACCCGGTTCTTAAGAATCATCACGGCCAGCATGGAGGCCGCGTTGTTTTTGAGGTGCGTATCGGCGCTGCCATGGGCACGTAGGTGTGCGAAGATCCGCCAGGCTTCGTCGGTTTTTGCAGGCGTTGGAGCTTCAAAAAAGGTGAGAACACCGAGGCGGAAATGGCTGCCCAGTTGCACATCCTGGGGTGCGCTGGGGTTGTCCTTCAGGGTTGTGAAGGTTTCCTTGAGAGCAAGGAGTGCGTCCTGGGACGCCTGCATCTGGGCTCCCGCGTGCACCACCTGTGCAATGATTTTGGAATGGGCCTCTTCGGCCTCTTGAAAGGCGAGGTGAAAAAACATAGGCGACTCACTTGCACTGGCAAAAAGCATGTGGTGAGCCAAAACAAAAAGTGACAAGACTTGTGTAAGTTTCTTCATGATCTCAAATCCAAAGCTGCGCGCTCTGTCATTAGCGTTCTTTGTGAAGCCGTGTCAATTGCTCTTATGCCAGGGAGTCCATGAGCTGCTGGGCCTCTATTTTGATATTTTTGCTACATAAGGAGCTTTTAAGAAGGCGGGAGAGATAGACTTTGGCCTGATCTGTGTTGCCCATTTTGAGGTGCACATGCGCCATACCAAGGCACCCTTTCCAGCGCAGGGCCGTGCTATTGCGATAACACATCTCAAAGAGTTTTAAGGCCTTGCTCAGGGATACGACGTCTTCTTCCTTCAACAGATCCAAAGCTTTCTGGTGCCAGGCGTGAAGTCTCTGATTTACGCAGGCAGATGTGTAAATTTCAGGGACGTCAGGCGCAACGGGTGACGAGCTGTCTAGGGACAAATTACTTTTTGAGCCCTTACTTTTTTGCTTTGAAAGGAGCGTAAGTGTTTGTGCGACATGCAGGGCAAGAGGGGATTCGGGAGGTGCTTGACGGGCAATCTCCTCAAGGAGCGCTTGCGTTACGCGGGCAGAGCGTGCGGGATGGGTCACAATATTGCGGTATAAGCCTTCAAGCTCTTCTAGGCTGTAGGGTGTCGTGGTGTCCTCTAAAAAATCATCGTCTGGGACTGGGGTCGGCGCTGATGCGTCAATATAAAGCGCTGTGTGATGATTGGGAGAGAGAGGGCAATCATCCACCAAGGGTGGGTGTTGGGAGCCATATAAAGACGGCTGCAGACTCTTCCAATGGGTGAGACACGTTCCTTGCCACAGGGTATCATCATCCTCTAAAAAATCATCGTCTGGGGCAGGGGCCGGCGCCAATGCTTCAATACAAAGCACCGTATGATGGTAGGAAGAGAGAGGACAATCATCCACCAAGGGTGGGTGTTGGGTGCTGGACAAAGGCGGCTGTAGACTCTCCCAATGGGTGAGACACGCGCCTTGCCACAGGGCGTCATCCTCGAAAAGGGGTGCTTGTCCTGGCGAGGCGAAAAGTGGCGCGCAGGCTGTCAAAAGCCAAAAGAAACAAAGTACGTTCAGCATGGGCGCCCGTGGTACAAACCTACACTCTGTCTAGAGGCGGTTTGGTGCGTGTGTCAAACCCATTATTTTTTGTATCCAGCATCGGATTTTTGATGGTTGTCTTGGGACAAAAGGCGCGCGTTCATCTTTAAGGAAAGGCGCAGCGCTTCCTCCTTGATACCGGAGGGGCATGCGGCGCTTTTTGAGATAAGGGTGAGGTGTTTGATGACCTGATGGGGATAATCAAGTGCCAAACAAGCCTGCGCCATGCCGAGGCACCCATCCCATTCATGGGACGGGTGCATCTGAGCGCTTTCCCGAAACGCCTTCACCGCCTCTAGAAGGTCGCTTTCTTCCTTTGACTCAAGAAATCGTGTGCCTTTCTTGAAAAGCTCATCGGCTTGGAGGAGGGCCTGGTTTGGGTGCGGCGTTTCAGCATTTTTGCGGCCGCGTTTGCGGGGCTTGTTTTCGTCCCCTGCGGGTGTGCGGGGCGCGCGCGTGTTTACGCGGCCACGCTTGAGGGATTTTTCCTCCTCTATGACGGGCAGAGGGAGGGCGCTTGTTGTGTGCGTGATGGGCGGCGTTCTTTCAATGGGAAGATGGGGGGACGTGGCGGGGGTGGTTGTCGTTGTCGTTGTGCGCACAGGCACAGACGGCATCGGTGGATTTGTTGTTAACGGCGTTTTTGAGGCCTGGTATGGGAGAGGGGCCAGGTGCACGTATTGCAGAGGAGGCGCGACTGTTTGGGCATTGTCGCAAGGGCCAGGGGTGACATAGCTGGCAATTGGATAGATGCAGCTGCGCCCGGTGGTCGTGTGCAGCAGTGGGGTGACGGCCTCTTGTGGTCGTTGGACAGGCGCTGCGTAAGGGGGGGCATAAGGCGGTGCGTGAGGCGCTACTGCTGTCTCATTTATGGGGAAGACGTAGGTGTTTTCACTTTTTGTGGGCGCGACAATGGGCTGCGTCTCTTGCGCTGGGAGCCAGTTGAGGTAGTACATGTGTGTGGGAAGGGAGCTTGTCGTGACGGGAGCGCTGATCGGCGTAGATCTCAAATTTGCCCCAAAAGCATGATCACTTTCAATCTGTCGGTGGGATCCATAGGCGGCTTGGGCAAGCAAGAGGCAGCACGCCCCGTACAGGTGTTTTTTCATGGCACATTTCACAAAAGTGAGCTTACACCATTAAGACAAATAATAGCCTTTCTGTCAAAGCCCGTTATACGCCTAACAGGGCATAGCCGCACCTACTCAGGAGGATTGTTTTCGCTTTGCGCCAGGGAGTGCTTTTGGTGTGTTTGCATGCGTGCGATGAGCGTGGTTGCGTGCTCCAGTGCTTCTGCCTTGTAAACTAAAGGGCAGAGGGACGTTTGCGATATGAGGCGAAGATACATACTGCTCTTTTCCATATCGTTAAGGGCAAGACTTGCTTTGATTGCGCCGAGGCACGCTTGCCACTTGTAGGCATTGTGACCGTTGTAGGAGGCCTCAAAGGCTTTGAGCGCTTCGGGCAAATGGGCCTCTTCCTTTGCATTGAGAAGACGTGTTCCTTTGTTGAAAAGCGCCAAGGCTTGTCCCTTAGACATGCTTGGAGCGGGTTTTAGTTTTTTTTTGGGGGTTGTTTTTTCCTCGCCAGGGGGGGGCGATTGCTTTTTTTGTTTGGGCGCTTTGCCAGAGTTTGCGCGCTCATCCTGGCTGTTTTCCTGGGCAGATGTTTCACAACTGTACACGCGCTTCCAAGGACCGCGACGCTTCGTTGGTACAAGCGTATATTGACATTGTTCTTCATCGTGTGGGCCCTGGGCGTTTGAGGGGCTTTGAGGCGCGCAAGGGGCCTCCCACTCAAGGGGGCTGACTGACGCAGATTCTGGGACTGAAGGGGGAGGCGTTGCGCTGCTTGGCGGTGGGAGAGGGGTATCTTCTTGGAAAGGAGTGCCAAAATCCAAGACGCCACTGCCGACGCTGCTGCCATCCAGGTGAAGCCACATTAGGTTGTCAGAGTAACTCACCGGGCTGGGGGCTGGGTCCTGCTCCTCAAAAAAGAGATCGTAGGGGGACGCATGGACTGTGCTCACAAAGAAGAAAAAAAGACGAAAGTAATGCACTTGAATAGGGTGAAATCATAAAACACGTCGCTTTATTAGCCTGGTTTGTTCCTTTTAGTCAAATATTATTTGAGAGTGCTGGCAAGAGCAGTGCTTTCCAGTTCTTGCCTTGTTGAGGTGGGCGCATGTCAAGTAGGTCCCTACTGTGTCTAAAAGCACTCCAGCGTCGCTGTCAAAGCCATCATTTTTTTCGCAGTGCATTTGCTTTTTGGGAATGGGCTGCAGCAAGGAGGCGCGCATTGAGCTGCACGGAAAGACGCAGCGCCCCTACCTTGATATCAAGGGGGCAATCGGCGTTTAGTTCAATCTTCTTGAGATGCTTAAGGAGCTTTTGACGATTATCCAGTGCTAAATGCGCCTTTGCAATCCCCAAGCATCCATCCCACACATGGGAAGGATGCCCATCCCGACAGGCTTTGAATGCCTTGATGGCTTCTAGGAGGTCACTTTTGTACCCGGAGTCTAAAAAACGTGTTCCCTTGAGAAACAGGGATCTAGCCCCTTCGTGTGTCAGGATTTGGTTGTGTTTTTCACCATCGGTTCCGTCACCCTCGCGGTTTGCTTCCCCTTGGGCATAGATCGTGTGAAGTTGTTCATTGTTTGAGGGCGTAAATATGGGCGATTCCTGCGCCGTCATGGGGGGAAGCGAGGCGCTCACGGGCCTTGCATCGTGGGCATTGTACTTTCGATGAGAAGATAATAGGGGGCTTGGGTTTGGCTGGTCTGTGTTTGTGGCTCGGGCATTGCATTGTAGACAGGGGGCCATGCAAAGCTCAACAGTGGGTGGCAAGGGGCCTGTGTATTCTGGAACGGTTCTGGGACGGAATAAAGATAATTGTGCTCCGCACTGCTGGGAAAAGTGGCTCCAAATGCCTCCTGCTGTTGCGGCATAGGGGCTACTTGCAGTGTTGAAGATGCCCCATAAGGTTCTGGACCGGCATGGTTTATGGGCAAGAAGTGAGTCGTTTCGCCCCCTCTAGGTGCTACCAAAGGTTGCGCAGTTTTCTTTGGGGGCACGTCAAGGTAATACGTGGTCACTGTGTTGGAGAACCTTAAAGCTTCCGCTTTGAGAGCTAAGGGGCATGAAGACCCTTTTACCATGAGGCTAAGGTATTTATGCGTAACCCCAGTCTTGCTAAGGGCCAAGCTTGCCTCTATGGCGCCCATACACGCTTCCCATTTATAGGCATTATTACCCTTGTAGCAGGCCACAAAGGCATCGAGGGCTTCGGGCAGATGATGCGCTGCCTTTGAATTAAGAAGGCGCGTCCCTTTGTTGAGGAACACTAAGGCTTCACCTTTGGAAATGGCTGCTGAGGGTTTTTGGCTTATCGTGCGTGTTGTCTTTGTGATGGCAGGTAAGGGTGCGGGATTTTTCCCCTTCGCATTTGTGGAAGGCGGCCTTGGGATTGTTGAGAGACGTGGATCATTGGCGACTGGTTTGTTTACAGGAGCTAAAGCCGGTCTTGGCAATGATGTGCCCAGATCCGCGAGGGGAAGAGCTGAAGATGACGTTTGGTTAGAAAGGGAAGCTGCGTTCTTAGCGGCCTGGGGTGGGCCAGTATAAAACCCATCAATTGGGTCGCCTCCAAGATCTAAGTCGAGCCATGTAAGGTGATCCAAGAAGCGTGTATCACCGGCCCTTTGGGCATTCTCTTCACCTAAAAGGTCATGCTGGGAAGCTCCCACTGTACTGGCAAGTAAACATAAAAGGGATGTGCAGAGTGATTTTAACATGATGAAAAAATAAAAAAACACATGTTTTTTTAGCTTGGCCAATTCCCATAAGTCAAATATTATTTTATTGCAATGGGAGGCATGCTTTACACTGGGGATGGTTACGCGCCACAGTATCACTGTTTTCACCTCTTAATCTGTCTTCAATCCTTTTTCTAAAACGCAGGGCCTCATCCTTTACGCTTTCACTGGCCTTGATGCTAAAGAGGATACAATCGATATATTTCATGGAGAGTTGAATCTGTCCCTTGGCGCAGTACACCATGGCCATGCCTAAGCATCCATCCCACCTCAATTCGGGGTTTCTTTGGTAACACTTGCTAAAGGCATTGAAGGCCGCCTCAAGGTTTTCCGGGTTGCCTGTTGCCACAAGGTGCATGCCCTTTTCTAGCTTCTTGATGGCTTTTGCTTTGGGAAGGTATGGGCGAGGGGACCTTGTGGTTTTTTGCTGGGCCCCTTGGCGCGGCTGAGGATTTACGGCAGGCGCAACAAAGGTTTCCCCCAGGCTCTCGTGGGTCATAGGGGCATGGAAGATGATTTTTTTCGTCGGTAGGCGCTTTGGCGGCGTTGGCGCTTCGTAGGGCAGAAATTGTATTTTTCCTGGGTTGGAGATTGGCGCCAATTTTTCCTGAGGGGGGTTGGTCTTGCTCACAGGTATATAAGGTTTAAAGGGCCGGGTCCATTTTCCACTAAGGGAGGGTTCATTGGCAGGTCGCGCGTTTTCTGCTCGTGTGCCGCAAGCACTTGCACGGGGGGCGTCCCCGCCAAGGGAAAGCTCACGCGCGAGTGCGCTAAAATCAGGACATACCTGTGTATCCTGGGGTGGGAGCATGGGGGTTTGCTGATCTTCCCCATTGATGGCCTCATTTGAGGAGGGGCTCAGAAAGCTCTCAATAAGCAGCTCCGTTTCAAGAGGATCGGGGTCCGGCCAGCCTTGGGTGTCAAAGAGTGGGGAAGGCGGGATGCTCGTATCATCCAGATCAAACTGTGTTGGGGTATAGGAGCCATAACTTTGGGACACCATCCCCAGTGAGCATATTACAAAAAAAGCCTTCAGCACCGCATGCGCCCTAAAAAACACTTTCTACCTTTATGGCAAATAACAATCTTATGTTAAAGGTGTTTTTCAGGCGGCACGCCAACACGAGCACAGAGCCGTAAGGGGCCCATTTCGTCACAGATGCTCACTTCATCCCCAGAGCGTGGGCTCTCTTATCCACCTCTTGGGTGTAAAGCTCAAGCTCCCGCATCTCATCCTTTGTCAGGAACTGATTCTTGGCGTAAAGCCGCACAAGCGCTGCACTCACGTCCTTAACCTCGTCTTTTGTGAGGCCTGCAATGCCTTGGGCACGCCCTGGTTTTTGCTGCGTGGCGTACTTGCGCAAAATGGCCGAGTCTGCGGCCATGGCGCCGCGTGCTTCACGAAGCGCACGTTGCTGCGAGGGTGTCGCAAAGACAGATGTGGGGGTCTGAGTCGAGGGTACATTTGGTGAGGGGGCTGGCAAGGAGGCAAGTGCCTTGGCCCGCGCTTGGAGCATGGTGTTGTACCGGTTGAGCTCCCCCTTCTCCGCACTTGTCACAGGCCTGTCCCCCCATGGGCAATGATCAGCGCTTTTGCGGCGGCCGCGAGCTCGTTCGCACTCAGGCGCCCAATCCCACTTCTTGCGGCGCTTCTGAGTGTTTTAAGGGCATCATCAACACTGCCCAGGGAAGCCTTCTCAGGCACTACGGGCATGGGCGTTGGCTGTGGTGGTGTGGGTAGGGGCCTGGCTGTTGGTGTGGGTGATGGCGCGACTTGTGTGCTCATTGCCGGCAACCCACGTGACACAGGTGGTTGCGGCGTTAGCGGCAAAGGACGTGCGCTTGGTGCCGCCGCTGATGTGGTGGTGCCGAGTGCAGGCTGGATCGGCCTAGGTGTTTGGGGCAATGGCCTAGGTGCAGGTAGAACCGCTAAGGGTGGTTGTGTCTGAGTCGATGTGGCGCCTGAGGATCCTGGACTTGGCTCCCCATCAAGTTGCCTTTGATAAGTATCAATTTCTGTTTTTTCTTCGCTTGTTAAGAGGCTTTCGCTTTGACGCAGACGCGCCAAGGTGGCTTGTGCTTTTTTTACCTCGAAAGTCAGGAGCCCTTTGAACCCTTCCGCCTTGCCAGGTTTCTTTTGCTTTGCGTAGGCGCGCAACACCTCCAAATCCTTTGTGATCACCGTGCGGTCAATGACAGCACTCGGCGCGGCTGCCGGGCCGTCTTTGAGGGTGGCACCCTTTTCCTCCTGGCGTTTTTGGAGCTCGGTTAAAAGGCGGCTCTGTTGCCCCACACCTGGCGCTTGGGTGCTTCCAAAAAGGTGGCCAGTCCCACAGATGGTCGAAGCTAGAAGAAAAAATGTTAGGAGGAGCCTTTTCTCTTGAATGACTATGAGCATTTTGGAATCAGCCTGAAAGGAACAATCTTTACATAATACAAGAAAAAGTTTTATAATTTATTAAAAGAAAAGTGCAGAGCTTTATTAACCATCTCGTGCATTTATTTGTTGTTGGATTTCTTTTTATTTAGAAGCGCCTGCGCTAAAGAAAGGCTGACAGTGAGGGCTTCTTCTTTAACCTCTTGAGAGCAGCTTTTGCTGTATCCAATGCGACGCAGGCACTCCTGCGCGTTCTTATGATCACCCATGGCCAGGTAAGTTTGCGCCAGTCCCAGGCACCCCTGCCAACGCAGCGCTGAGCTATTGGCATAACATTCGTAAAAGGCTTCAATTGCGTCCGGGAATTCACGGGTTTTGTTTTGTTCAAGCACCTGATTGGCGAGTTCCAAATATTCTCGTGCTTTCCCAGCCAGGAGAACGGGTTTTTTCTTTCTTTCTGTCTTTTTTGTGGTGCGTTGCTTTTGAACTGAGGCCTTGCGCACACTTTGTAAATCCTTCGGATGGACCTGGGTAATTTCGAGGGTGCTCCCTTTGAGTGGTGTAGGCGCAAGGGCTTGTGAATATGTGCTGCGTGCACGTGCCGGTTGTGGAGAAGGCGTGGCAAAGTGCTGGACTTGGGGTGTTTCCTCAAAGGGGAGGGCGGGCAACTGGGAAGTGGGTTGGTGATACCATTCCATACTCTCCCAAGTGCATGCGCCAAAAAGGGGTTCTAGTGGTACAAATTCATCACTGAATGAGGCGTGGGAGGCCAACAACGTACCGCATGCAAAGGACGAAGCAAGGATTGTACATGCAAGAGAAGATATTTTTGACATTTGGATGGTCGCGTAAAATTTTAGCCATCTCTAGAGGGTGCAACCCCTGTCTGTCAAATACTTTAATAAAAGCGAGAGCCCAAATATGACCTATGCTTCATCATCAGGCAAGGACTCATCTTCCGGGTCGTCCAGAGATGCGTGCGGCGCGGCCGGCTTAGGAATTTCGGCCAAAAGGGCACGCAGAAGCGGCTCCATACCCTCGTGGGTTGCAGCGGACACAACAAAGACTTTCTTGCCACTTTCTTTTTCGAGAGCTTCAATTTTGGGTGCGATCTCGTCCTCAAAAAGGGTGTCTGCCTTTGAAAGCGCGAGCACTTCAGTCTTTTCGGCCAAGTGCCCTCCGTAGAGAGTCAGCTCATTACGAATGGTGCGGTAAGCGCCCACAGCGTCTTCGAGCCCTGCGTCAATCAGGTGAAGTAAAACGCGGCAGCGCTCTACGTGCCCTAGGAACTTGTGACCAAGACCAATGCCCTGGTGCGCGCCTTCAATAAGCCCTGGAATGTCAGCCAGGACAAACTCCTGGGTATCGAGATATACAACGCCCAGCTTTGGCACAAGGGTTGTGAAGGGATAGTCCGCAATCTTGGGGCGCGCACGGGTGCAGGCGGAGATAAATGTTGATTTACCGGCGTTGGGCAGGCCCACGAGCCCCGCGTCCGCCATAAGCTTAAGGCGCAGCCACACCCACATTTCTTCGCCGGGCATACCTGTGTCGGCGCGCCGGGGTGCTTGGTTGGTGGAGCTTTTGAAACGCGTGTTTCCACGCCCGCCGATGCCGCCCTTGAGAAACACCACACGCTCGCCAATGGTGGTGAGGTCGAGAAGCACCGTCTTGCGGTCTTCGTGGATGATTTGGGTGCCCACAGGTACGCGCAGCACGACGTCGTTGCCGTCGCCTCCTGTGCGGTTGCGTCCCATGCCGTGGTGGCCCTTTTGAGCCTTAAAATGCTGTTGATAGCGATAGTCGATGAGTGTGTTACCGTCCACGACTTCGAAAATGATGTCGCCGCCGCGTCCCCCATCACCCCCGTCTGGGCCACCAAATTCGATGAATTTTTCACGGCGAAAACTGATGCTGCCGGCACCACCGTCACCACTTTTGAGAAAAATTTTGGCTTCATCGAGAAATTGCATGGGAGAGACTCTAATATGGGGGATAAGCGGACGACAAAAGGGGCAGCGTAACGCCACCCCTCATGGAATCCTTAAAAAGGTCGTGTCTTAGGAAGCAACACTCACAAAAGTGCGGCCACCGCGTCCACGGGAAAACTGAACGCTGCCTTCAATCAGGGCGAACAGCGTGTGGTCTTTACCCATTCCGACGTTGTCACCAGGATGAACCTTCGTGCCACGTTGACGCACGATGATGTTGCCTGCCAAAACATGCTCGCCACCGAACTTCTTCACGCCCAGACGACGACCGGCACTGTCACGACCGTTGCGGGAACTACCCGCGGCCTTTTTTTGAGCCATTTTCTAACTCCTCTTTCCATGTATCACGGGCAACGTGCCCGGACACTTATTCCTTTGAATCTGTTTTCTTTGCCTTTGGTGCAGCAGCCTTCTTAGGTGCGGCAACCTTCTCAGCCTTAGGCTCAGCGGCTTTTTCAGCCTTAGGAGCCGCAGCCTTCTTTTCGGCCTTTACAGGTGCATCTGCAGCCTTTTCAGCCTTGGGAGCGGCAACTTTTTTCTCAGCCTTAGGTGCGTCACCTGCAACCATCTTGCCACCCACAGTAATGCTGTTGATGGTCAAAAGTGTCAGATCTTGACGGTGACCCTTTGTGCGGCGGTAACCTTGACGGCGACGCTTCTTGAAAACAATAATCTTGTCGCCGCGTGTTTGTGTGCGAATGGTGGCTTGTACGCTTGCACCCGCAAGGAGGGGGCTGCCTACGGTCACCTTATCGGTCTCGCCGTACATGAGAACGGTTTCCAGATCAATTGCCTGACCGGCTTCACCTTGAAGTTTTTCGACCAGCACGACATCACCTGGGGAAACCCGGTACTGCTTGCCGCCTGTTTTTACGATTGCAAACATGTTAAACTCTTCTTGTCTAGCGGCCTGATCCACACATCAGGCGCGCCCGGTAGATAGGGGGGCACACGACGATGGAGGCAAGCCTTTACGTTAACTGCTCCTCCTTAGTATAGTTGATCTGGCCATGTGTCAAGTTCTTTGGGAGGAAAAAGAGCAAAATGTCACCCACCGATGTGTTGGACCTTGCCCAGGAAAGCGTTTTCGTGATGCTCAAGATTGCCATGCCCATGATGATTGCAGCTCTGATCACAGGGCTTGCCATCTCGTTTTTCCAAGCGCTCACACAAATTCAAGAAATGACCTTGGCCTTTATCCCGAAGATTTTCGCCACCTTCGCCACCATGATTTTTTTCTTTCCCTTCATCGGACGCACCATGAGCACCTTTTCCAAGGAGCTCTTTGACCGCATCGTGGGCCTTGGATCCTGAGGGTGGAAGAGGCCATTAAAACCTTTGCCCTGGCTGACTTCTACGCCTACCTCGTTGTGATGGCCCGGCTGGGGGGACTTCTTTTCTTCGTGCCTGGCTTTTCGGAGATGACGACCCCCACGCGTGTGAAGGCGCTGATTGTTGTTGTTGTGGCGGTGGCCCTCACGCCCCTTTTGTCAGCTTCCATTGCCCCCATGTCTGCCCACGCCTTTGAGGCTGTTTGGCTTTTGGGCGCTGAGGCTCTTGTGGGCTATATCGCGGCTCTTCTTGTGCGATTTCTTTTTGCTGCCATCGATGTGGCGGGCACCCTCATTGGATATCAGATTGGTCTTGCAAACGCCTTTGCCAACAGCCCCGCCAGCGCACAGCAAAGCGCGCTGCCAGGCGTGTTCCTTGGCATGTGTGCGATTCTGTTTATGCTGCTTCTTGATATGCACCACGTCATTGTGCAGGCCTTCGTGCATAGCTATGAGATTTTCCCCGCGGGCAGCTGGACCTTTACACGTCTTGGGGAGGACACCCTGCCCCTTTTGACCCAAGGGGCGAGTGCGAGCTTTTCACTGGGGCTTCAAATGGCGGGCCCCATTATTATCACGGGCCTTTTCTTTTTCGCAGGGGCAGGGCTCTCCAATCGTCTCGCCCCCTCCATTCAGATTTTCTTTGTGACGCAGCCGCTGCAGCTGTTTCTAGGCTTTGGAGTGCTCTTCTTGACACTGCCCATGGTGCTGACCCTGTTTGCCGAGAAGCTGCCCACGTTTCTCGCCCCCATTTTTGATCGTTAGAGGGCGAGGGGCATGAGCCCATTGTTATTTTTTAGATTTGCTTTTCTTTGAGGCTTTTTTTTCCCCTTTAGAGACCTTCGATGCAGTGCTTTTTTTGTGCGTGCCTTTAGAAACGCGGCTCTTTGAGGTGCTGTGCTTGGCATTCTTGCGGTCGGGGTTTGTGTACTCTAACTCTCCCGACACGGAGCGTGCGCCAATCTCACGAAGGGCTGTGCGGAAGGAGATGGGGGCACCGGAGGGACTGTGAGATTCTGGTTCTGCGCGTGCAATGCTGTCATGGGATCCCCGTGAACCAACCTCTGGCTGAGATGCGCGAAAACTCACAGCACCCGAGGAGTCAGAATCTGTGTGCTCAATGGAGTCGCGAGAACTTTGGTCAGAGAAAGACACGACGTGATTGTTGGGTATCACCCGGGGCGTATGTCCAGGGCTCTCGCGAAGAGGGGTGACGTGCCTCTCACGGGGTGAGAGCTTTAACGCGCCAGGAATCACACTTAAGGGAGATGAGAAGTGCAGGGTTGGCAGATGAAATGAGGTCCTTTTGCTTCCAGACTTTTTACCCTTTGAGCGGGCGGGCTCTTCGGGTGAGCTTGACGAAGAGCTTGAGGACATAATGGGGGAGGTTGTTGCTTCAAAGTCTGCCTCCTTAGCTTTGGCACGCGTGCGTGCATCTGCAAAGAGTGTGAGGATGCCAAGGAAGGGGGAGTCATGTTCGAGTAGCATGCAAAAAAGGGGGCCGTCGTAGAAGGAGGGGTCCCGCTTAACGGGTTCAAAAAAAAGATCCTGCCGCTTTTGACTTAAAGAAAGCAGAGACACTGTTTCGAAGGCTTGTGGGGGGACCTCCCTAGCAGAAGTGCTTGCAGCTTGTGTTGAAGGGGCATCTTCATCTGCTTCCACAGGCACGCGCACATGGAAGATGGGCGAGTTTGGTTGCGCAATGTTGCGCCAGGTATGGTGAGCTGTCTCTGGATGATACATGAGGCTTGCCGGACGGGATAAGCTCTGTCCCGCATACTCATCGGCGATGGAGGCGTTATAGACACCAACGTGCTGCAAAAAGGCTTCCTTTTGCGTCTGGTCGCAAAGGGAATATAGGGCACTGTAGGTATCATAAATGCGCTTTTGATGCTGGAGTGCGAAAATATGAAGTCGCGTCATCAGGAGCATGGTTGGTTCCAGATGATAAAGCTTGAAGTGTTCTTGCTTGCCTGTGTAGCGATGCGTGAACTCCCGGGTGTTATGGGTCATGTAAAGGAAGAGTGTTAAAAGCGCTATCTTATGATCTTTGAGTGAGGGAAGAGGATCATCGCGCATAAAAGCGCTTTGAGAGCACTCGGCCTCGATGCTGGCGAAGGGGAGCGCTTTTGCACGATTGAGAATTTGATGTTCGGCAATGACATCTCTGCGCATCAGGGTGCTTTTATGGGTCTCGAGTGAGGTAAAAAAAGCTGCCTGATGCTGGCTAAAATCAATGAGGGCGTCCTTTGCACACAGAACATCTAGTTTTGGAATGGGCGAGTTGCCACGTGCAATGGGGGGTGTTGCGGCACGTGATTCGTTGATTTCCTCTAAGCTTGCCGATGAAAGTATGAGGGGAGGCGTGACCCGCGGTGAAAGCGTATCGTCTTTGGCTTTTTGTGAACCTTCCATGTCGTCTTCATCAAGGGAGGGTGGTCTTGCGCTGGCAAGGCCCCGTGGGGTCACCGCAGTTTGTAAAGGAAGGGCTGAGCGCCGAGGTTTTAAAGCCGGTCGAATGCCATGAGGAAGAGACGTGCTGGGCGGGGCCTGTGTGAGAGAGGCCTGCTCTTCGAGTGTACTGACGGTTTCTGAGCTTGAGGAAGATTGCATGAGCTCCGTTGTCACAAGGCTGCGCAGAGAACTGTCCCGTGAGAGGCTGGCGCGAGACGATTTCTCAGACCGCTTTGCACCGGCTGCAAAGTCCGTGCGAGGTGAGCCTTTACGTGGCGAAGGTGACTGAATCACGCTTGCACGCGGAGATCCACCGGATCGCGGGGTGAACACCCGTGTGAAGCTTGAGTGCGGCGAGCTTTTGTGGGGCGATGAGGGGGCGCTTTGGGATGTGCTTGCTGGTGCGTTTGGGTCTCTCACCTCACTGTGGCTTTGTCTTGCCAGGGCATTGAAAAAGGCTTGGGCAAAGCTAGAGCGCGGTGTTGCAGGAATTGAAGCGTCTGTTTCGGGAAGCCTGGGATCTGTCTGAAAAAGTGAGATGAGATATGCAATGCGGGGAGATAAGCGGCGCGGTGTTTCTAGTGTTGTCCCTGCGTCTTGGGCGACAGGCGAGACTCTTAAGCGCAGTGAGGGGGGGGCCGAGGTGCTCAGGCCCGCCTTTGTGAGGGGCTTTGCGGGCACATCATCCGAGGCGGTTGACCAAACAGGCAAGTGATAAAGAAAAAACAAAACAAAAAAAACAAATCGCATCACAATCATCCACATTTATCGTTCCAAAGTCTCTGGGCTTTGATGGCCCGTTCGCGTCCGCAACGGTCTAAACCCACAAGACTTAGCAAAGGGAGGCCTCGGCCATTGTCTGTTTTAATGGTTAATAAAATGTAAGCAAGCTTTTTTTGTCAAAAAAGGAATGGGCAAAGGTGCTGCGCACCTCTGCCCAAGTAATATTGAAGTATAAATTAGTAATACAGGAATGAAACAATCTGGTCCACTTGCTCATCAAGATGTTCTGGCAAGTTCCACCACACAGGATCAAGATCTCCATTTCTAAATTCTCTGTAAAGCGGGGACAGATGCTTCATGGTCACAACCATGTTGTAATCAGGATCAAACCAGTTTTTGTTGCGGCTCTCCAGCTCCTTCATGTTTTGACGGTCTTTGCAGAATTCAGTAATTTTTTGCAACTTTTCTCTGTTCTCATTGTAAGAGCGTGGTGTGATGAGATACATCACGGACTTACGCTCACTGTCAGTTGTCTCCTCAGAGAACAGGTACTGAATACCTGGCAAATCTTGTAGGATAGGGAATCCAGACTTTTGATGAATATCAATACGCTCTGTGATGCCACCCAGCATGACTGTGTGTCCCAGTGGGACCTCGACTGTTGTTGCGACCTTACTCAAACCAATGTTTGTCCACTTATTGGTTGGGTCCGCATTGGCCACATCAAGATCAGGGATGATGCTGCCGTAAAGGGAGACGTCAAGGGAAACCATGCCATTTTTGAGGGCCGTGGGGGTGACCTTAAGGGTTGATCCCACGGGAATCTTTTGAATGGAGCCACTGTACTGACCCGTCAGTCCTAAGGTCAGCTCTTTACCTGAGAAGAAGGAAGCCGCTTTTCCAACGCTTGCCACCAATGATGGGCGCCCCACAATCTCAATGTACTGCCGTACCGCGTTGGCGATATTGAGGTTGTAGTTAATGGTACCAAAGCTAATGCCCTGGTTGAAAATACGTGTGTTGGAGCCTCCGTCAGCAACGCCGGTGAATCCGGCTGCGGCACCAGCGATGGTTTGGGTTGGAGACGCGCCGTTATTCAGTGCCTTTGACCAGCCACGGCCATAGTTTCCTGGTGAGATACCAAGTGTGAAGTTATTCAGAATATTATTGCCTTTTGTTGTTGTGCCGATTTCGCTCACACGCAGGACAACGGCGTCAAGGACGACCATTTCACCTTGACCAGGAATGCCAGCCGCCGCCGCTGGTGCGGGTGCTGCAGCTGCTGCAGGTTGCTGTGCGTCTCCAGGAGCAGGGTCACCCGGCGCCGGGTCCTCAGCTGGGACATCATCCGTGATGGTGTCTGGTGCTGCCTCCTGGGCAAGGACGAGGCCCTGTGCATAGAGATTATTCCAGTCGTTTATGCGGCGTTTGGTTTGCGCCACTTTCGCATCGTTTTTGGCCACTTTTTGGTAGTTGGCAAGGGTTGCCATCGCTTCATCAGCTTTGCCAGCTGCAGCCAAAATCATGGCTTTGGCTTGCAACACTTCTGGGCGGTCTGGCATGAGTTGTGCCGCGCGTTTAATGGAAGCATGGGCGAGCTTCACGTTCCCCCCATTGTAGGAGACGCGGGCAAGCTCATAGCTTGCCTCTTTGTGCGCTGGGTCAAGGATGAGGACGTTGGCATACTCCTCCTGGGCGCGGCCAAAATCTTTCTTGTCGGCAAACAGGCGCGCCAGCTGGAGGGAGGCCTGCACGTTGGTGGGATCATATTTGAGGGCCTGCTCAAATCCAACCTGCGCCAGATCGTATTGTGGCGCGTCCCCTTTTTGGGCGCTCAGTTGGTAACACAAGCCATTCAAGTAGTGAAGCCATGGGTTGGTCTGATCATTCAAAAGGGCAGAGTTAAAGGCTTGGTTGGCTTGGCGGAAGTCGCCAGCCAGCATGAACTCAACACCCTTTTTCGCTTGGGGGTTTTGGTCACCCTTTTGGGCAAGGATCTCGGCCGCCGCTTTGCGTCCTGGATCCTTGGCCGCGTGTGTGCTGCTGGTGTCGTCGGAGTGCTCACATCCACTGGCAAAAAAGCCAAGAGAAAAGAGCGCAGCCGTAAGTGCTATCTTGTTGTGACATTTCATAGAATTATACCTCCCTTTTGCATATGTTTAAAATTTTTGAGAAATTTAAAGCAAATGTCAACAATATACGATGGGACGGTGATGGTCTGGCCTGAGATGTGATATTTGTGCTTAGGCAGGAAAGGGGAGATTTGTCTCAAAGGGTGTCGCGTCAAAATAGGCCGACACCTCATCATGCGCAACATCCTGTATGGCCGCGTGCTGCCACTGAGGGCGTCTATCCTTATCAATGACCGCGGCGCGAATGCCCTCGATAAAGTCAGCGCCTCTGACAAAATGCTGGCTCATCAGATACTCAAGACGCATGGTCTCTTCAAAGGACAAGCTCTCTACGCGCCGCAAGTACTCATGGGTCACAAGAAGGCTTATGGGGGAGCGGGTCTTGAGAAGCGCGTAAGTTTCTTGGCAAAAGGGGTGGGGGTTCGCGCGCAGGTTCTCTAAAATTTCATGAACGCTACTACCTGTAAAAGACTCATCGATCAGGTCCTGGTTCTCTCTAAGCTGCGAGGCAGGCGGCGTCTCACAAAAGGGTTTGATCACAGCGTCTGTGTGGTCAAGGGTTGAGGGTGCGGCCTTGAGAAGGGCTCTTTCAAGTTCTGCGAAACAGGACTGGGGCACAAAGTGGGTGCCAAAGCCGGCATAGAGCGCGTCTGCGGCATCGATGCGCGCACCTGTGAGCGCAAGATATAGGCCAATCTTGCCTGGGGCTTTGTGAAAGATGTTACTCACACCCACATCTGGAAAGTACCCAATACCTGTTTCTGGCATGGCCAGGCTTGTGGTTTCGCACATAACGCGGTGAGATCCGTGAACGCTCGCCCCAACGCCTCCGCCCATGACAATGCCATGGATGAGGGCAATGTGGGGTTTTTGTAAACTGTGCAGGCGTAGGTTGTAGGTGTATTCGCGGGCAAACAAGGTGGATAAAAAGGGGAAGTCACCCTTTTTACGGGCAACAAAGACTGCGCGCAGATCCCCTCCTGCGCAAAAAGCGCGGGGGCCGCGACCAGAGATAAGGACGGCCGTGACCTTAGGATTCTGGGCGTACTCCAGCATAATGTCCGCCAAGCGGTCCATCATCTCCCGGGACAGGGCGTTAAGGCTTTCTGGTCGGTTCAAAACAATGTGTGCAACGGGTGTCGCGCGCGACTCCAAAAGATTGTGGAAGATGTCATGGGCGTGCAAGTCACTGTGGTGCATTTAGGCGTGCCCCAAAGCTTGGGTATGGGTGGGGAAAGAGGCGGGTTTGTGGGCCAGGAGGAGCACACAAGGCAAGCACGCAATAGCCGTGATCAGGTAGAAGGTATCCCATGTGACCTGGTCGGCCACAAAACCGCCGATACTGGACAGGCACACGCGGCACAAGGAGCCAAAGGAGCACAAAAGGGCAAAGTGGGTTGCGGTAAAGGGGCGCCTGCACCGCGAGGAAAGAAAGACAAGATACGCGGTCGTGCCCATGCCACATGTGACATGCTCAATGCCCATGCTCAGGAACAAAAAAGGCATATTGGCCCCCATGTGTGCCTGGGCCATGAACATAAGGCTGGCCAGCACCTGAAGGGACGCGCATAGGACGAGAATCTTCGACAAGGACACGCGGGCTAAGAGGACGCCTCCCACAAAGGCTCCCAAAACGGCTGCGCCAATGCCAAAGGACTTGGCAACGTGGGCAATTTCCACCTTTGAAAACCCAATTTCCAGCAGAAAGGGCATGGTCATGGTATTGAGAACCGTGTCGCCGACTTTATAGAGAAAGATAAAGCCAAGGGTGGTCGCCAGGTGCTCTTGTCGCAAGAGACCTTTCAAGGCGCTTGTGGCGCGCACGTAAAAGAGCTGGCCGCCCACAAGGGATAAACCACGCCGCGCCGCTGGGGCTGGCAAGGGCTCTTGACTCAGCAAGGTTGTAATCAGGCCCACAAAGACACAGGCCGCCATAAAGGCATAGACACAAAACCATGAAAAGGAGGCGGCCAAGTACAAGGATCCTGCCCCCGAGACCCACATGCCCATGCGGTATCCAAAACTGGACGCGCCTGCACCAGGCCCCCAGTCACGGGTTTTTAGGGATTCGATGCGGTACGCCTCTACAACAATATCCTGGGTTGCGGACGCACTTGCCACCAAAAAGGCTGCCAGGGCCGTGAGCAAGGGTGAGGCGGCCGGGTTGGTGGCCCCTAAAAAGATGAGGCTCACAATCAGCGCGAGCTGGCTTGCCAGCATCCACCCTTTGCGCTGACCAAAGGCTTCGCAAAAGAACGGCAAGCGCGCGTGGTCCACAAGGGGGGCCCATAGAAGCTTCAGGCAGTAAGGCAGGGTTGCAAAGGCAAAAAGCCCCACGGTTGTTTTGGAAAGCCCCACCTCCAAAAGCCAGACATGGAGCGTGGCCAGGGTCAAAAGAAAGGGAAGGCCGCTAGAGAAGCCCAAAAAGAGAATGCCCAAAACCCTTGGCTGGGTATAGGCTGCAAAACTCTCTCTCCACGTCTTCATTCACAAGGGCCTCTTTAAAGGATCTCAAGGAGATGATACCGCATTTTGCCCTTCTGTACAAATCGTGAAAACGTGTGATGGTGCGTGGTTGGTGGAGCCGAGGGGGATCGAACCCCTGACCTCTACAATGCCATTGTAGCGCTCTCCCAGCTGAGCTACGGCCCCAAGTAAGGCGCAATGTATGTCGCATTACGTTTTGACGCAAGAAGAAAATGTGCCCCTCATGCGCTCTTCGCAACTCAGCTATTGAAAAAATGCAACTGTTGCGCGCGTGTCACACCACTGTCAAAAGTCCAAGGAATCAGTTTTTTTGACCTTGCGTGAACCATATTGGAGATGCAAAGGTGTTGGTGATCGCAAGATCTTGTTTCTAACCCATCTAGGAGGACTTAGATGAAAAAAATTCTTCTCGGCACAGCTTTTGCTGTTGCACTCACAACTTTTGCAGGTCAAGCAAGCGCATCTCTATCATCGCTCTGGGGCGACGTCGCTGACGATGGACAGGTCGTTGTTACGCCAACAAGTGCCTCTTTTAACAGCACAAACGTTGACAACTCAGCACTAGATGCACTTTTGGGTGGTGCAGGCACCACTGCTGCCCGCATCACCACAGCCAAGACTCTTTCCGATGGTGGCAACGATGACCTTGTCACCAGTCTTACAAACAACCGTAATGCCATCCACGCAGGAAGCGTTATCGATATTGAACAAGAGATTATTCTTGTTGAAGACAAGTTGGGTACGGGTTACATCATCGGGCCTTACGCGGCGCTGCCAACGGATCTCTATGGTAAGGTAGATTCTACGCTTTTGCACTTTAAGGCCCAGGTTGCATTACTTGCTATCAATGGTGGTGACAACGATATTCACATTGGAGACGGCGCGGCTGGTAACGCAGGATCCGCAGACACAATTAAGGCCAATGTGGCTGGTGCTGCCACACTCAAGGCCGCTATCTCAGCGCTTCTTGGCTAATGACGTGTGATGGGGAGAGAATTATCTCCCCATCGCCCTTGTAAAGACTTTTAAGGAGAGAAAATAATGAAAAAAGTTCTTTTGGCGACAGCTTTGTCTGTTCCTATGTTGGCAGTATCTGCCTTTGCCGCTGACTGCCATCCTAAGGCCCATGGTGGTTTTGCCGTAGGTCTGCACGGTGGTTATGTAACGGCCGAGAATCGCCTTTCCAACGTCGGACTTCCTGGTACTGCTGGTGTGATCAACTATGGCTCCAGTGATGTCTCTGGTCGCGGCGGCCTTATTGGCCTGGATCTTTCCTATGGCCATGTGTTCGCCAACAAGCTCTTCGCAGGCCTTGAGATAAAAGGCGACCTTCAAAGCGTGAAGGGCCAAACTTCAGTTAACGTTCGCACGCCTTTGACTTTTAACCAAGAAGTAAAGGCCAAGGAGAGCTTTGGTGCAGCTCTAAAGCTTGGTGGCTTAGTAGATAAGGCTCTGCCTTATCTCCTGGTTGGTGTTGTATCAACAAAGTTTGAAACACGCTTAGGTGCGCAGAATGCGTCCGCTGCAATTGCACTTGTTGGTCGCGATATTAAGAAAACGAAACGTCTCACAGGTGTTGAATTTGGTGCGGGTATTGACCTTCCTGTTACAGAGCGCATGACAGTTGGTGGTCGCTATGTACACACTGAGTACTCAAATTTCACATCTTCCTTCAACGACGTTGGTGGTGGAAGACTCTTTGACTTCAAAGTAAAGCCACGTACAAACGCGTTCTTGTTGAACGTGAAGTACCGCGTTTGGTAGGATTTTTACGACCAAGGAAAAAGGGTGGCTTTGGCCGCCCTTTTTTTTTGACAAAGGGCGATGTGTAAAAAACACACAGTGCCGGTGAAAATAGGGTATTAAAAAGACGCACTTGCCACAGACTGGGGCCCGTGATAGCCTTGTTGTGTAGTTGGTTCATTGTGTCCATACTGTGTTTGTATTTAAGGAGAAGAACATGATTAACAAGTCTCTTATTGGAATGGGTTGTGCCCTTGCTGCCATCGTTCTATTTGGCTGTGGCGAGAAGAAGCAAGAAGAAGCAGCAGCGCCTGCGCCTGAAGCTGCGGCACCTGCAGAAGCGGGACACGAGGCTGCTCCAGCGGCTGAAGCTGGCCATGAGGCGGCACCTGCTGCGCAAAGCACTGATGCTGCACCTGCTGCACCAGCTGCCCATGAAGCTGCTCCTGCAGCACCCGAGGCTGCTCCAGCTGCCCATGAAGCTGCACCTGCAGAAGCTGCTCCAGCTGCACATGAGGCTGCTCCTGCTGCCCACGAAGCTGCAAAGTAAGTTTTTACTTTCTGTACGGAAAAGGGGCCTTTTGGCCCCTTTTTTTATGCATCTATTTTTCAATGCCGGCTTTCTCTTTCTACTGATTTCTTTGTTATATTTAAAGTATACAATATTTCCAAATACAGTAAGTCGTGCATGTCCTCTCAAAAGAATGAGCGGCGTGCTTTTTGCTTGAAAAGGTTCACAGAGGTCTTGCTTATAAAACGCGTTGATACAAGCAATGAAGGGTGTCATAGATAACTGTCAAAATACAGGACGCGCACCCATGAGTCACATGAGAGACCTTATCATTCTTCCATTAGTGAGTTAGCAGCTCACCTTTGCATCGTCCCAGAGCCCTCAGGACCTGGGTCTGGAGGCAGCCACATTGCTACCAAAGTCACTTCAAAGCCAGCAAGCAATGTGTGAAAGAGACGAAGAGCTCAGAGATTACATGCTGAAAATACAAGGTTATCTTGCCGGTCAAGAGGTCACATTTTCGCCCGATGATAAAGTTTTTCAAAGTGTGCGCACGAGATTGGCACAACCCGGCGGCCGCAAGGAGACTGAAACGTGGTGTAGTCAGACCATAGCAGTGATGAACATAAATATTGTTGCAGCGTGTAAGCATATCAAACTACTTGAACGAATGCGATGTGTTGATCATGTTGAGCGCATATTTGAGTGCTTCTTAAAAGGGACAAAAAACTACTTTACATCACGCCGTGAAATGAGGGCCTGAGAAGAAAACTTGCCCAAAAAGAAGGTAAGGTTACAAGTGCTCCAACAAAGTCTCCTGCGTAAGAAAATAAGCGAAAGGGACGACGCCCAAGCAAGAAAGAGATTGCTGCAATCAAACAGGCCGCTGCCATTGAAAGAGCTAAGCTTGAGCGAAAAGAAGCCGAAAAGCGCTGCCCAAAGAAGTCCAAGCTACCAATGCCCAGCACATGAAAGAGCTGGTCCGTCAGGCGCACCTAGAGGCCCTTCCCTCTGACAGCGAGACGACTCTGCCTGCGCCCACCAGCGCTTTAGAAAGCACAACCCCTTCCAAGAAGCCTGTGAAGGAAAAAACCAGGGGTCTTGAGGACGTAAGCAAACGTCAGCGCAAGGGAGACCCTAGGACATCTGTTTAAAACAAATACAAAGCGTGTACCACATCTGACGAGAAAGAAGATCCTCGTGAAGAGGAGACACAGCTTGCGGCAAATCTCTATAAACATCTTGATGTCTCATCAAAAGTGCCCCCAGAATGCTCAATGAGAATCCTGTTGAAAGCGCAAAGAAAAGATGACATAAAAAATTGTCAAAATCTTTGAGCGCTCCCATGAGATACATTTTCTCCACACTTGCTTTTGCAATAACTTTTTCACAGCTAACCCCCGCGTCCCAACAAGAGACCCATGAAGCAGAGCATGGGGCACTTTTGCGAAAATCTCAGGAAAGCCATAGGGCTTTTCTCAAAAGAGACGCGGATCAAGGGGAGTATATTTTGAAGATACAAGATTATCTCAATGGGGAGTCTGTCACATTTGACCCAGATGACGCGAATTTTCATGTGATTTGCTCTGAGTTAAGACATCCGGGCGGACGCGAGAAACTCGATGCGTGGGCCAACCAGACCCTTGCCGCGCTAAAAATAAATATAGAAGGGGTCAAAACAAACCTTGAACGTCTTGAGAAGGCAACCACAGTCGAGGACGTCGAACAGATGTTTAATCACTTTGTTAACATACGCAATGGCTATTTTCTCTCACGCTTTCAATCTATGCTGATGGGCGGATGTGTGCCCAGCACAAAGCCCGAGGACTTTGCCTCCCTCAACGCACTCAGTAAACAAAGTGTGCAGCTTTCCATTGATCGGCACGCGCTTATGTGTGAAGTCATTAAAGAGGCTTACAAGGTCCTTTTAAAACAGGACCAAGACCGTGCGCGCGTATGTTTGGACTCCATAGACCCAGGGACCATTCTTGCGAAGTACCTCAAGCGCGAAGTCAAAGACATCCTTGATCCAGACAGCTGTAGTGCCCACGACGGCTCACGCCCTTGTGCGACGCCCCATGTGCAGGTTATTGATCTGACAGATGAGGCTCAAGCGCTTTTGCCAGCGTCCACAGGAAACGCAACGAAGGATCGCCTGAGAAGAAAACTTGCCCAAAAACGAGATAAGGTTACAAGTGACCCAACAAAGTCTCCTGCGCAAGAAAATAAGCGAAAGGGACGACGTCCAAGCAAGAAAGAGATCGCTGTAATCAAACAGGCCGCTGCCTTTGAAAGAGCTCAGCTTGAGCAGAAACAAGCTGAAAAGCGCCGCCGCATAGAGGCACAGGCAGCCCATGCCCAGCACATGAAAGAACTGATCCGTCTTGTGCGCTTGGATGCCCATACCCATGACAGCGAGGCAGAGATCATTGGACTCTCAAGCGTTTCAGAAAATGTCTTCCCTTCCAAGAAGCGTGTGAAGGAAAAAAAGAGGGGCATTGCGGACTTAAATAAACGCCAACGTCATGACAGCCCAAGGGCGCACGGCAAAAGTAAACCCAAGGCGCGGAAGTCCCCGAGAGAGAAAGAGGAAGAGCGCGAGGATGAAAGACAACGTGGCGCAAATCTTTATAAGCGTCTGGTCGCCTTTTGGGGCACGGCGGCAGGGCAAACATACCCTGATGTGGCGCTCTTGTTTCGTGGCCTTGGCGGTCGCGTCACAGAGAAAAAAGGAGGATCTTCCCATGTGACGCTGACTTACTATACGCCTGATGGTCAAGCGCACAAGCACGAGCTGTGGCGTCCCCATGGCGGGGAGAATACCTTTGGATTTCGGACAACCGCCGCTATTAAGGACTATTTTGCAGAGTGCGGCTTGGTGGTACCAAACGCTTAACCAGAGCCAATAGAAAAAGCCCCGTCAAAGTCTGACGGGGCTTTCTTTTTTTATTCTTTGTGCAAAGCCCTTAACGGGGCTTGCGGCGCATAAAGCTTGGGATGTCCGCAGCGTCAGGGGCGCTTTCTTGGATGTGCGCTTCCTTCTTAGAGGAAGTTGGACGTTGTGGCGCTTCCATTTCTTGAAAACGTGCGGATGGGCGTGCCTCGCGGGATGATGCATCCCCCTTCATGCTGGCAGCAAGGCGGCTAAAGAAGCCTTGTTTTTTTTGTGGCTCAGGCATGGGGGATTGTCCTGGATGCGCATTTTCTTGGAAGTAGTGCGCAAATTCTTGCCTTGCGCGCTCAAAAGCGTCCTCGGTAAGATTTTCATCATTCTCGCCATAGGTCTCCTCAACCACTTCGCGGGCGAGCTCTTCCTCTTCTAGTGGAGCGGGCTCTTCTTGAACGGGCGCGACTTCAGCCTCTGGCTGCTTTGCGGTGAAGACACAGCGCTTGCGTGCCTCATCGGCCTCAATGCCCGTGGCCACAACGGACACACGCATGATGCCATTAAGCTTCTCATCGAAGGTCGAACCGAAGATGATGTTGGCATCGGGATCTACTTCGTCGCGGATACGATTGGCGGCTTCATCTACCTCAAACAAGGTCATGTCCATACCACCCGTAATGTTGATGAGTACACCCTGGGCGCCGCGCATGGAAACATCGTCGAGAAGCGGATTGGAGATGGCGGCTTCAGCGGCCGCAATGGCACGTCCTTCACCATTGGCCTCACCCGTACCCATCATGGCTTTGCCCATCTCGCTCATCACAGAGCGAATGTCAGCAAAGTCGAGGTTAATCAGACCAGGCATCATCATAAGGTCAGTGACGCCGCGCACACCTGAGTGGAGCACATCGTCGGCCATTTTAAAGGCATCGGCAAAGGTGGTTTTCTCGTTGGCGACCCGGAACAGGTTCTGGTTCGGAATAATGATGAGGGTGTCCACGTGTTGGGCCAGTTCCTCAATGCCGCGCTCTGCCGTGCGCATGCGGTGATTGCCTTCAAAATGGAAGGGCTTTGTGGCCACCGCGACGGTGAGGATACCAAGGGAACGTGCAGCCTGGGCCACAACGGGGGCCGCACCCGTTCCTGTGCCACCACCCATACCGGCGGTGATAAAGACCATGTTGCTGCCGGAAATGGCGTCCATGAGTGTCTCAAGGGATTCTTCCGCGGCAGCGCGCCCAACCTCTGGGCGTGATCCCGCACCAAGTCCCTGGGTCACAAGGGTTCCTAGTTGGATACGCTTTTCAGACAAAGAATGGGCAAGGGCCTGGGCGTCGGTATTGCAAGAGATAAACTGCACACCCTGTAATTTCGAGCGAATCATGTTGTTAACAGCGTTGTTACCAGCCCCTCCTACGCCCACAACGGTAATGCGGGGCTTGAGCTCTAAATCAAGGGGTGGGAGCGGTGTTGGCGCTGGGGCAACTGTTGGGGCAGGGGCCACCTGGGCAACCGGCGCGGGAGCTTGGGGGGCAGGCCCTGCTGGCGAAATGGTTGGATGCCCGTAAAGAGAGGTCGGCTGGGGTGGAAGCTTAGGGCCCTGAGGCGCATCCGTATCACTTTTTTGTGCCATAATTGTTGCATTTTTCTTGAGTTCAGACACTGACATCCTCTTTGACCCTACCTTTTTGCTGGAAACCACACCGACGGACTATGCCCACATTTTAAGGCATTTTTAATATAAACACTACTGAATATTAAGACAATATTCTCTTATTTTTGAGCGCATTACACATTTTCCCTAAACCACGTACGCACTTTGTCAAATCCAGTCACATTTTTTTGTGTGTTGGCGGGGGTAGGGATGGCGGCTGCGTGACCCTCGGCTGCGTGGGCGTGGAGGATGAGGCCGGCACAGGTAGAGAATGCGCTTTGACGCACGCGCTCTTCGTGACCCACCAGCGTCATGGGGCGCCCCAGACGTGTGGGGCGCGCAAGGATCAGTTCACACAGCTCGCGCACACCAGCTAGACCACTGGCGCCACCCGTGAGCACAAGGCGGTGGCCCGCGTGGGCGCCGCCCCCGGCTGCGCGCAGCCCATCGCGCAAAAGCTCAAAGGTTTCTTCCATGCGTGGTCGAATAATGCGGGTGATTTCGGCGCGGGTGACTTGAAGGCCCTTGGCGCCTTCCTCTTCACCAATTTGAGGAACGGTAATAAGGTCGTGTCCCGACGATGACATGGCGCTGCCAAAAAGGGTTTTGATGCGCTCCGCTTGCACAAGGGGCGTGGACAGGCCCTTGGCGATGTCGCTTGTCACATGGGCGCCGCCCATGGGGACGCTGACCACCTGACAGAAGGTGCCCTCTAAAAAGGTAACGGCCGTTGTGCTGCCGGCACCCATGTCCACCAGGGTCACGCCCAGTTCTTTTTCGTCCTCCACAAGGGTGGCAAGGCCTGCAGCATAAGAGCCCAGGGCAAAGCCTTTCACCTCAAGGTGGCAGCGTTCAATGCAGGCGGTCATATTGCGCAGGGGGCTGTGCTGTGCGCTGACCACATGGATGCGCCCTTGGAGGGTATCCCCGAACATGCCGCGCGGGTCTTTGATGCCTGAGTTACCGTCGATTTGATAGCGTGTGGGCAGGACATGGAGCACGTCGTGGGACGGGCGGCTTGTGCCCTGGCACGCCTGTATCAGCATTTTGCGCAAATCTGTCTCGTCCACAGGATGGCCCGTGATGACGGCGTCAACGGCGCGGGTTTGGCTTTGGGTGAGGGCGGCGGACACGCTGACGTAAACGCCTGAAATGGTCTCGCGTGCCATGTCTTCAGCCCGGGAGACAGCGCCGCGGATGGCTTCCTCAAGGGCGCCCATATCCACGATGGAGCCAGCGCGAAGGCCCCGCGCGGCGTTTTGACCCAAGCCTACCACGCGCAAGCCCCTTGTTGCGTCCCATCTGGCAATACAGCACGCAACCTTGCTGGTGCCCACATCAAGGCCCGCCCACAAAAGGGGGCCCGCATTCACAAGGGACTTTCCAACGGATTTAAACCAGAGCTTTTTCATCATAAGGTCAGTTCCCTCGCATGGTCGTGTCTTTGACGACAGTGGCCCCGACTTTGGCCTTGGGACCACCCTTGCGCCGCGCCGTGGCGGCGTCGCTTAAGTAAAAGAAAGCGCGGTCCGGCAAGCGCACATCAATGGACAAAATATCGGCTTTCTCAAAGTAGCCTGCCTTGGCAAACTCTTGGAGTCTGACCATCGCCTGATCCAGGTTACGCGCAGGAAGCTTCACACGCAAGCGTGGACCTAAGTGGAGCTCCCACGCGCGCGATGACACAAAGGCCGCGCCCGTCACGTGCTGGGCAATCTGGGGGTATTTCTCTAAGGTTTTGAGAAGGAGGGGTGTTGCCTCCGGTGCCTTCTCTCCCGTGACAATGAGAAACGAGCGGTGGTCTGAGGCGTCTGCCTGATGGATGATTTCGCCGCGTTCATCCACGAGAAAATGGGTTGTCTTTTGATCCTGCCACAGGGCAATGGGGGAACGCTCCATCAGGCGAATGTAAAGGGTATTTGGCAGGCGTCGCTCCACAACCACGGAGCGTACCCAAGGAAGAGCCTCCAATTTCTCGCGAATGAGGTGGGGATCTACATCAAAAATAGGCATGCCTTTTTTGACCGCCATGGTCTGGGAGATGTCCTGGGTGCGCGTGCGCGAGCGGCCCTCCACAACAATATTGGTGAGGCTAAAGCCTGCTTTTTGCACAACGCCGGACGCGCCCGCAGACAGGGACTTATAGGCATGGCTGCCAAGCTGGTACACGCCCACACCCATTCCCACAACGAGAATGGCTGCGGCCGCGTAGCCTGCCTGACGCAAAGGCAGATCCTTTGCAAACGCCTTTAAGCGGCTAGGTGCGCTTTGGGTGCGTTTTGTGCGTCGATTTGCGCTTGATGTGTGCGGTCGGGACATCTTGGATTTTCTACCATCCATTTGACAAGTTCTTCAAAGGAAATGCCACAGTGTGCGGCAATCTCCGGTACCAAAGACAGAGGTGTCATGCCCGGCTGGGTATTCACCTCTAAAACAAATAAGCCTTGTGGGCCCGAGGGCGTATCATTAAAACGCATATCAATACGCGCGATACCCTCACACTCAAGGGCATGGTAAGCGGCCTCGGCCATGGCCAAGGACGCCGCGTAAGTCGCTTCATTCACAGAGGCAGGCATCACATGGACCGCGTGACCATCAACGTATTTGGCTTTATAGTCATAAAAGCCGTCATTGGGGCGAATCTCAATGGTGCCAATGGCGCGTCCAAAGGCAACGGCTGTTTGAAGTTCAAGCCCAGGGATGTAGTCCTCAAGAAGCGCCTCATCGCCATAGGCCCAGGGCTCATCTGCCTTAAGGAGCGCGTCTTTCGTCTGGGCAATGATCACACCCAGGCTGGAGCCTTCGCAAAAGGGTTTGAGCACGCAAGGAAAAGGACCCTCGTAAGCCAAAAGATCCTCGCGTTTTACGCGGCGCCCTGGGGGGATCGCGATCTTTGCTTCCTCCAAAAGGCGGCGTGAGGTGGGCTTGAACATGGCATTGGCACTGGCCCGCACACCCGAGTGTGTATAGGGCAGGCCCATCATCTCAAGAAGCCCCTGAAGGCACCCATCTTCCACCCAACGCCCGTGGAGCGCACCCATGAAGACCACGTCAAATCCTTGGTCCAGATCATGGACGAGGGCTTTCATATCTGGTGTCACATCAATGGCAACGGTATCATAGCCAGCGTTCGTGAGTGCCCTCAAGACACCTTCGCCGCTTGACAGGGATACCTCGCGCTCACCGGACCAACCGCCCATGAGGACGGCGACCTTTTTTACTTTATTCATGCTGCTTCTGCTCCGTACACTTGTGTCGACGTGACCATGTCGCCCCACCGTTGAATTTCCCACCTGAGGTCCACGCCGCTCGTCTCCAAGACGCGCATGCGTACATGCTCACCTAGCGTCTCAAGATCCTGGGCGGTGGCGTCTCCTGTATTAATCAAAAAGTTACAGTGCATGGGGGAAACTTGGGCGCCTCCTATGCGTAGGCCCCGACATCCCGCTTGGTCAATGAGCTCCCACGCACGCGCGCCGTCTGGATTGGCAAAAGTGCTGCCTCCTGTACGGGTGCGCACAGGTTGAGAGGCCTCACGTTGGGCCAAAAGGGTATCAAGGCGCTCCTTCAAAAGGCTGCTTTCTTCTGTGTGCCCCTTTAAGCGCACACTGACCACAACCCAGGAATCAGGAAGTGTCGTGTGGCGATAGCTCATGCCAAGCTCTTGGGGGGTGAGACGCATAAGCTGCCCTTTATCGGTGATCACCAGGGCGCTGTCGAGCACATCTTTCATCTCTGTGCCATAACATCCCGCGTTCATCTTAAGAGCGCCGCCCATGGTGCCGGGAATGCCAACGAGAAACTCGAGTCCCCCAATGCCTTCTTCTTGAGCAATCAGGGCAACGGTGCGGTCAAGGACACCTGCGCCCACATCTAAGGTCACGCCGTCGGCAGCGATGGCAAGGTTTGTGAACCCGCGTCCCAAGCGAATCACAACACCGGGCACACCCCCGTCGCGCACGAGCAGATTTGAGCCAACACCTAGAATGTGGAGGGGGATATCCTTAGGGCGCTCTTGGAGGAAGAAAGCCAGGTCTTGGGGGTCTGCTGGTTTGAACAAAACATCTGCCGGGCCGCCCACCTGAAACCAGGTAATCTTTGACAAAGGTGCGTCCGCGCTGTAGCGACCACGCACCTTGGGCAGTCTTGATAAAAGTGCCTGTCCCCTCGAATACTCCATGTGTTCATCCTCCCTTATGCACATACCCTGTCTTGTTCTATTGTCAGGCATTCACGCGCCACGCTCTGAAAAAGGCACTTAGGCAGCTCCTTTGCCCAGGCTGTAATATCTCCGGCGCCCATACACACCACATAGTCACCCTCTTTGGCAATGCGCGACAAAAGGGGCGCAAGATCATCTCTGCCACCAAGGACATGGACGCTGTGTCCTTTGCTTTCAAGGGCGCTGGCCAAGCGGGTGTGGGTGACGTCTGGAATGGGCTCTTCACCGGCTGCGTAAACGGGCGCCACAATCACGTGGTCAGCGCCTTCAAAGGCGGCGGCAAAGTCCTCAAAAAGGGATGCTAAGCGCGAGTAACGGTGGGGCTGCACCACGGCCAGAACACGCTTGGGGTTAACCTGGCGGGCCGTACGCAGTACTGCGCGTATTTCGGCGGGGTGGTGGGCATAGTCATCGATGATGTGTACGCCTCCCACGCTTCCCACGCGGGTAAAGCGACGCTCAACACCGCTAAAGGCCGCAAGGCCGGCACGGATGGCGTCCTGGGACAGGCCCAGCTCAAGGGCGCACGCAATGGCCGCCAGGGCGTTGGACGCATTATGCTCGCCAAGAAGCGGTAAAAAGAGATCCTTCATCTCGGGTCCATAGGGGGTATTGGGCCAGAAGTCTTGGATGCGCTGGGAAAGTGTCACGTCAAAGGTTGTGCCTGAGGGCGAGAAGCGGAGGTTCGTTGCACGCAGATCTGCATCTTGGCAAAATCCGTATCTTATGAGGCGCCTGTCCGTCAGTGTCCCGTAAAGGGCGCGCACCTCAGGATGGTCAAAGCACACAACCCCTAAGCCATAAAAGGGAATATTCTCCACAAAGGCCAGGAATGACTCTTTCAGCTTATCAAAGCTGCCGTAGTGCTCGAGGTGCTCGGGATCAATGTTGGTGACAACGGAGATTGTTGCAGGCAAGCGTACAAAGGTACCGTCGGATTCATCGGCCTCGGCCACCATCCAAGCGCCTTGTCCTGGGCGCGCGTTGGTGCCATAGGCGTTGATGATGCCGCCACTCACAACCGTTGGGTCACATCCACCTGCGTCTAGGAGTGAGGCCACAAGGGACGTTGTCGTGGTCTTGCCATGGGTGCCACCCACGGCAATGGAGGGGCGCAGGCGCATGATTTCGGCCAGCATGTCCGCGCGCTTCACCACAGGGATGCGCCGACGTCTGGCTTCCATCAACTCCACATTGTCGCCTTTGACGGCCGAGGAAATCACCACCACACTCACGTCTTGAAGGTGAGACGGATCATGACCGATATGGACCTCAATGCCTTGTTGACGCAGACGCACGACGTTGGCGCCCGCGCCCGCGTCTGACCCTTGAACACGAAACCCGAGGGCGTGCAAAATACTGGCAACACCGCTCATGCCAATGCCTCCAATACCAATGAGGTGGATGGGGCCTACGTTTTTGGGTAACACGTGCATGATCGTCCTTACGCTCCTAAAATTTCTTTTTTCACTGCCTGACGTTGTTCGTAAGGCATTACCTCCCTGACAAGGCCCACCAATGCTTGAAGAGCGTCTGGATGGGCAAGTGCGCGTGCCCGCTCTGCTGCGAACAGC
>JAIUNT010000080.1 GCA_020161545.1 Pseudomonadota bacterium | reverse complement strand
TGATTCTCCTGTTTGATAAAGAGCTCTCCATAGAGCCCCTCTTCATCAGCAAGCTCAACACCGCCGCCCAGATTGCCCTCTTGGCGCTGCTTTTAGGGCTTGCAGCCTTGGGCCAGACACAACCACTTTTGGCCAACACCATGATTTGGATTGTTGGCGTCACAACGTTTTTATCGGGCGCTTTTTATGTGAAGCTGTGGATCAAAATGATGAATCAGGAGAGCGCCAGTGGCAAGTCTTAGAACCCGTTGGCTTTGGGCTGGCATCTTGGGGCTTTTGGCCCTTTCTCTCTACGCGGTCAGCGGGATTTTGCTGCCCTTTGTGGCGGGGCTTCTCATTGCTTACTTCCTCAATCCCCTAGCCACAAGGCTTGAGGGCAAGCGCCTATCCAGGGGCATTGGCGCAGGTCTTCTTGTCTTTCTGTTTTTCGTCATTTTTGTCGGCGGACTCCTTGTAGCGCTTCCCTTTTTGAAAAACGAGCTCTCGCGCCTGGCTATTATGCTGCCAAGCTACGGCCAAAAGGTCTATGGCGCCTTGTCCCCCCTTGTGGAGCGGCTTCTCGTTTACAAAATTGACCCAAGCATTTTATCCCTCAACCAATCCCTCCATGAGCAACTCAGCAATGTCGCCTCCTGGGCCCTGCGCTTGGCTGTTGGGCTTTTCAGCAATACTCTGGCCTTGGCCAACCTTTTGTCCCTCATTGTCCTAACGCCCATTATCGCCTTTTATGTGCTGCGGGACTGGCCTCTCATGATGGCTCACCTGAACTCACTCTTGCCTCCCGCCATTGGCCCCACCGTGCGCGAGCTTGCGGCCAAGATCAATACGGTCCTTGGGGGATACGCCCGCGGACAAGCCCTTGTGTGCTTAACCCTTGCCCTTTACTACACGGTGGTGCTGGGCATTGTGGGGCTCAAGTTTTCACTCACCATTGGGCTCATTGCGGGGCTTTTTGCCTTTGTACCCTACTTTGGCTTTTTTGTGGCGGTCAGCGCCGCCTTGGGTGTGGCCCTGACTCAACATCCCGGATGGTTTATGACAGGATGCGTGGGTGTGACCTTCCTTGTGGGGCAACTTGTTGAGTCCTACATCTTGGTGCCACGTCTTGTTGGCGATCGCATTGGTCTTCATCCCGTATGGATCATCTTCGCCCTTTTGGCCGCAGGTATCCTCTTTGGCTTCATTGGCCTTCTTTTTGCGCTACCCCTGGCCGGCGCCGTGGGCGTGCTTGTGCGCTTTGGCGTTGCGCGCTACAAAGAAAGCACACTTTACCAAGGTGACGGCCCCTATATCCCATGACCAAGATGGCTCAACTGACCCTGCCTCTCGATCACACGCCCTGCTATGGGCGTGACTCGTTTTTTGTGGGACCACACAACAGTCTTGCCTATGAGGCCCTATGTGGGCCAAGTGCCGCGCGCGCGCGCGTTAGTTTTTTGTGGGGAGACGCCGGGTGCGGCAAAACCCATCTGGCCCATATCTGGGCCCAGGATCACGGGAGTACCTTTTTAGATAAGGCACGCCTTGCTCAACAAACCCTTATGGAGGAGGTCGAGCAGGCAAAGGCCCTTGTCCTTGAGGACATGGAAGACTTAAGCGCCTATGAAGAAGCCCTTTTCCATCTTCTCAATATCGTCAAGGAACTGGGTAAACCTCTTTTGCTCACAAGCAATGTCCGTGCCCAAGACTTGTCTTTTGTTCTTCCCGATTTGCGCTCTAGGCTCCTTGCACTTCCTGCCTTTCACATTGACGCCGCCGACGACCAGAGTCGCACGGCATATCTCTATAAGTGCTTCTCAGATCGCCAGATCAAGGTGACAGCAAGCCTCGTTCAGGACATTTTGGCGCGCACCCCGCGGGGATTCCATGACCTTGCCCGCGTGGTGAGCCGCCTGTGTGAGGCGTCCCTGCGCACAAAAAAAGCCCCTTCTCGTCAACTTTTGAAAGAAATCCTTGAAGAAGGTACCCCTCTCGCGCCATAATTCGACAGCGTGTGCGCGCGCACTTTTGATCGGTTGAGAGATAAGGAAAACCAAACCCGTGAATACCTTCAACAGAAACATTCTTCTTTGGGTCATCCTAGGCATTGTGACCTTTGGTTTTTTCAGCTTTATACAAAGCGGGCGCGACCAAGCGCACATGGAAGAAATTCCTTACTCCACCTTCAAAACCTTCCTTGAGGATAAAAAAGTAGACAGCGTCGTCATGCGTGGACAGACCCTCCATGGGACCCTTTCCGGCGGCAAGGCCTTTACAACCTATGCCCCCATCCAGGACCGCATGCTCATTGAGCAGATGGATGCAGGTAAGGTGCGCTACAGCGTTCAGCCCCCCGAAGATGGCGGATCCTTTTTGTCCACGCTTTTAGGATGGTTGCCCATGATTCTCATTGCGGCCGTGTGGATTTTCTTCCTGCGTCAAATGCAGTCGGGCAACAACCGCGCCATGGGCTTTGGGAAGTCCCGGGCACGCCTTTTGAATGAACAGCAAACCAAAGTCACCTTCGCAGACGTAGCGGGCGTTGAGGAGGCTAAGCAGGACGTGGAGGAAATCGTTGAGTTCCTCAAGGATCCCCGCAAGTTTCAAAAGCTGGGCGGCAAGATTCCCAAGGGCGTTTTGATGCTGGGCCCTCCTGGCACGGGTAAGACACTTCTTGCCAAGGCCATCGCGGGCGAAGCCAATGTTCCCTTCTTCTCCATTTCGGGCTCTGACTTTGTGGAGATGTTTGTGGGTGTGGGCGCCAGCCGCGTGCGCGACCTGTTTGAACAAGGCAAGAAAAACGCCCCCTGCATCATCTTCATCGACGAAATTGACGCGGTGGGACGTCACCGCGGCGCGGGACTTGGAGGTGGGAATGACGAGCGGGAGCAAACCCTGAACCAGCTTCTTGTTGAAATGGACGGCTTTGAGGCCAACCAAGGTGTGATCCTGATCGCCGCCACCAACCGCCCCGATGTTTTGGATCCGGCTCTTTTGCGCCCAGGACGCTTTGATCGCCAGGTGGTTGTGGCGCTACCTGACGTGGCAGGACGCGCGAAAATTTTACAAGTACACATGAAGCCTGTGCCCCTTGGCGCGGATGTTGACGTGGAGGCCCTTGCCCGCGGGACACCCGGTTTTTCCGGCGCGGACCTCATGAACCTTGTCAACGAAGCAGCTCTTTTGGCCGCGCGCCTTAATAAGCGTGTTGTCACCATGCTCGACTTTGAAAATGCAAAGGACAAGGTGCTCATGGGGGCCGAACGCAGAACGTTGGCCATGAGCGATGAGGAAAAGCGCCTCACCGCCTACCACGAGGCAGGACACGCCATTGTAGGCATCAATATGCCAGGCTCAGATCCCATTCATAAAGCCACCATCATCCCCAGAGGCCGCGCCCTTGGTATGGTCATGCGCTTGCCAGAAGGAGACAGTGTTTCCAAATCAAGGCTACAAATCCACGCGGATTTGGCTGTGGCCATGGGGGGACGTGTTGCGGAAGAGCTGATTTTTGGTCATGACCGTGTCACCACAGGAGCCTCTTCAGACATTCAACAGGCCACCCAAATGGCACGCAACATGGTCACCCGCTGGGGGCTCAGTGACCTGGGGCCCATCATGTACGCAGATCCGGCTCAGCAAGAGGTTTTCTTAGGCCACTCCGTCACCCAGTCCAAGAATATCTCCGAAGCCACGGCTCAAAAAGTTGACGCAGAGGTCACGCGTCTCGTTAAAGAAGGCTACGCCAAAGCCCACGAGATTTTGACCACAAAACGTCACGATCTGGAAACGTTGGCGCTGGCCCTTCTTGAATACGAAACCCTTACAGGTAAGGAAATTGAGGAGCTTTTGGCGGGCAATCCCCCTAAGCGAACGGCCTCTGCCCCCTTGAAGGGCAAGAGCTCTTTGCCTTCCAAAAACGCAGCACCGAAAGAGGGCGCAAGCGCAAAGGCCCCCGCCAAGACGACGAAGCGCGCGCCCAAGGCAAAGGCGCCGTCAAAAGATAACGACAACGATAAGGCATAAGACACTCCCATGGCAAAACTTTTCGGTACCGACGGCATTCGGGGGCGGGCGAATATCCCCCCCATGACCCCTGACATGATGACAAAAATCGCCATCGCCACGGCAAGACACCTGCGGCGCAAGGATCACCGCCATTTGGTGGTCATCGGCAAAGACACCCGCCTATCTGGCTATATGATTGAGCCGGCCCTCACAGCTGGCTTCATTGCTATGGGTATGGACGTGATGCTTTTGGGACCTGTGCCCACGCCGGCCGTGTCTATGCTGGTGCCATCCCTACGCGCCGACATTGGGGTCATGATCAGTGCTTCCCACAACCCCCACGCCGATAACGGCATCAAGATGTTTGATGAAGATGGACGCAAACTCTCCCTGGCCGACGAAGAGGCCATCGAGGCCCTCATGCAGGAGGACTTCCACCATGTGCTGTCCGATGCCGATACCATGGGCAAAGCGCGCCGCCTGGAAGACGCCTCCGGCCGCTATATTGAGGCCGTGAAGCGTACCTTTCCTGAGGATTTGCGCCTAGATGGTCTGCGCATTGTGGTGGACTGCGCCCACGGCGCGGCTTACCGCGTGGCGCCGGCCGTCTTTTGGGAACTGGGCGCAGAAGTCATTCCCTTAGGCATCCAGCCCAGCGGCCAAAACATTAACCAGGATGTGGGCGCCACCAGCACCCGCGCCATGCAGGACGCCGTTGTCCAAACCCAGGCACATCTGGGCATTTCCCTGGACGGGGACGCAGACCGCCTTATCATGGCCGATGAGACGGGACGCATCATTGATGGTGACCAGGTTTTGGGTCTTATTGCCAGCTCTTGGAAGCGTCAAGGGCGCCTCACGTGCCCGGTTGTTGTGGGCACCGTCATGGCGAATTTAGGCCTTGCCCATTTTCTCACCTCCCAAGGCATCACTCTCGAGCGCGCCAATGTGGGCGACAAATATGTGGCCGCCCTCATGGATAAGACGGGCGCCATCCTTGGTGGGGAACCCTCAGGGCATATTATTTTGTCGGACTATGCCCACACCGGAGACGGTATCATCGCAGCCCTTCAAGTCCTAGCGGTCATGTGCCGGGAAAAAGCACCCCTGTCCCAGGTCGCCCATGTCTTTGAACCCGTCCCGCAAATTTTGCGCAATGTGCGCCTGAAGAACAAAAAGATTCTGGATGCGCCCCATATTAAGGACGCCATTGCCGAGGCTGAAGAACGCCTAGGAAAAGGATCCCAGCTCCTTGTGCGCCCATCGGGCACGGAACCCCTGGTGCGCATCATGGGACAGTGCATGGATGAAGCCCTTCTCACCCAGGTCATAGGCACCTTAAGCGCCGCCTTCGAGGCCTAGGGTGAGCCCCGTTTTTTGCGTTGTGGGCCCCACGGCCTCGGGCAAATCTCACCTGGCCCTGGGCCTTGCCAAAGAAATAGGCGGCTTCATCATCAACGCCGACAGCCTACAGGTTTATAAGGATCTTCCCCTTTTGACCGCCAGGCCATCCCCCCAAGATGAAGCCCACGTTTCCCACCATCTCTATGGCTTTTTGGGCCCCCACGATACCTATAGTGTTGCCAGATGGCTGGAGGACGTGGCCCCTCTTCTTGCGCGCCTCATCCCAGAAGGGCGCCCCGTCATTTTTGTGGGGGGCACAGGCCTTTATATCAAGGCGCTCCAAGAGGGTCTCGCGCCCGTGCCCGTGATTGACCCGGACACCCGCACGCGTGTGCGTGCGCTTTATGAGAGCCAAGGTTTTGAAGCTCTTCAAGAGCTCTGGGGCGAAATCGGTGAAGAAGTCCTTGGCCCTTGCCCCAAGGATCCCCAGCGCGCCCAGCGCGCCCTAGAGGTTTATCTGGCAACGCAAAGACCCCTCTCCTTCTGGCAGCAAACCCCCCAGCAGCCCCTTGCACCAAATGCAAAGATCATCTACGCCGTGCGCCCTAAAGACGAGCTCCTTGAGCGCGCGCAAGCGCGCCTAGAGGCGGTCTTTGACCCAAGCCGTCAAGAGATGGAGGGCCTCATGATTGACCATCCAAACCTAGAGACGGCCCCCCTCATGCAGGCCCTTGGCGCAAAAGAAC
>JAIUNT010000079.1 GCA_020161545.1 Pseudomonadota bacterium | reverse complement strand
AGGGCCGGCTCATTGGCACAGACGCTTTGACAAAGAGCGGATGCACAAATGATGAACAGTAAAAAATGGCGGCCATGTCTCATGGAAAGATGTCTCGTGCGCTTAAATTCACTTCATCTTTAGCAAAAAGATGAGCCCTCAATCAAGACAAAGTGGCAAAAATATTAAGAGGTTACGCGTGTTGGCCGGAAAGAGAGCGCCTCTGCAATGTGCGTGGCGCGTAACTCTTCACAGGACTCTAAATCCGCAAGGGTGCGCGCCACACGCAGAACCCGGTGATAGCCGCGCGCGGAAAGCTTCATGTGCGCGGCCGCTTTTTCAAGGGTTTCTTTGGCGCGAGGCTCAAGGCTTGTGACGGTTTCAAGGGTTTGCCCGTGCGCGTGGGCATTGAGGTGCACCCCCTTTGCTTTGAGGCGAATGTAGCGGTCTTTTTGAAGGGCGCGCGCGTCTGCCACGCGCGCGGCCACGGTTTGTGAGGACTCGCGCTCCCCGCCGTCGCCCACCAAATCCGCCACCTTCACCTCAGGCACAAAGACGGCCAAGTCAATACGGTCAAAGATGGGGCCCGATATTTTGGCTTGGTAGTCCTGACCGCACAGGGGCGCCCGACGACATGCCTGGGAAGGATCGGACAGGTACCCACACGGGCACGGGTTCATGGCGGCAATCAGTTGAAATTTGGCCGGGTACGTTACATGGGCATTGGCTCTGGCCACACTCACATGCCCGCACTCAAGGGGCGCGCGCATGGCCTCCAGGGCGCTTCTTGAAAACTCAGGCAGCTCATCAAGGAAAAGGACGCCGTGGTGGGATAGGGAGACCTCGCCTGGTTTGGCCCGCGCGCCTCCCCCCACAAGGGCCGGCAGGGAGGCGGAGTGGTGGGGATCGCGAAAGGGGCGCACCCGCACGAGACCGTCCGAGGGTACAAGCCCAAACAGGCTATGGATCATGGTAACCTCAAGGGCTTCCTCGGGGCTGAGCATAGGTAAAATCCCAGGAAGGCGCGCCGCCAGCATGGATTTACCCGATCCTGGAGGGCCGAGCATGAGAAGGTTATGTCCGCCTGCAGCCGCAATTTCCAAGGCCCGCTTGGCGCTTTCTTGGCCCTTCACGTCTGCCAGATCCAGAAGAGGCGGGGGGGAGGTGGCGAGCGCCGGCTCAGGAGGAGTGAGCACCTGGGTTCCCTTAAAGTGATTCACAAGAGCCAAAAGGCTCTGGGGGGCAAGAAGGGCAATGTCCGAGGCCCAGGCGGCCTCCCTAGCGCTGGCGTGGGGGCAAATAAGCCCAAATCCTTGGGAGCTCGCGTGAAGGGCTGTGGGCAAGACACCCGGTACTGGACACAGCAATCCGTCAAGGGCCAGCTCCCCCAGGGCGATATAGGAGGTGAGGGCGTCCTTGGGCAAAACGTCCATGGAGGCCAGAAGCCCCAGGGCAATGGGCAGATCATAGTGGCTGCCCTCTTTTTGAATGTCAGCAGGAGACAGATTAACGGTGATGCGTTTGGTGGGTAGCGCAAGGCCTATGGCGTGAAGGGCTGCGCGCACGCGCTCACGCGATTCTGCCACCGCCTTGTCGGGAAGCCCCACAATATGAAAGGCAGGAAGCCCCGATGACAGATGCACCTGCACATCAATTTCGGTTGCGTCGATCCCTTGAAAGGCGACGGTCTTAACCCTTGCAACCATGTGAAACCCCAGTCTTTTACCCTGTTATAGGAAAGGATACTAGCGCATTCCAGAGGTCCTCTTCCAGTCTTCTTTTATAGCGCGAAGCCTTTTAAATGATTACGTCGTCAGACTTCGGGATAGTCCGTGCTCACTTACTCACATGTAAGCTGCGCGCGCTCTACCCTCGTCTTTCTAGTACTGATTTAAAATGCTCTAGCGCTATGACGTTATAGCTGTTTAGCCGCGCAGAAGCGGTTAAAGGCAGGGGTGCCCGTGGGGGAGGTTATGTTGACAGGAAGCCATGGACGCTGTTCTAGCAGCTATCCCAATGGTAAAGCACACGCGAGAAATCAAGTTTTTCCAGATCTGTTTTTTTGATGAAAAAATAAGCGGATCCAGCATCTCCAAAGCAGATGTGTGCACCGCTTCCAATTTGGAGTAAAAGTATGTAGTGGTCATCGAAATCATCAGGAAGAAACTCTGGGGAGCCTTGGACAAAGGCTGGGTAGCCCCCCATGAGAGAATTGGGCGTCTCTTTGATGAGACCTTCGTACAGATCATAAAAATCAGGCTCGCGGTTTTTTCTGTGCGCCTCGTAGTACGCAAGATCATCTTCTAGGTATGTTGAAAAAAACGTATTGAAGAGAGGGTGGCCCACGGGTACGGGTCCGTTTGTTCTACAAAAGCTTAATCTGTGTACACCCTCAAAGGGCAAATCACCCGGCTCGAGCGTTGGAAGCGATGGTGCACTTGTGTGATCCGAATAATCTGCAACATACGGGACATAAACAACTTTAAAACCGTCGCCTTGTCCATTTTCGCCCCTTCCGTACAAATCATTTGAAGGGTCGATATAAAATTGCAGAATCCCGTCCTCTGGAAATGGTTTTAGGCGCGGTACGTCAACAAAGTTGATTTGCGCAAGAAGGTGCATGGGCACGCCTGACGATGTTTTTGGATACCTCAGACTGGGCGGTAAGTAAGGTGTACCTCCAAGTTTACTTTCATTGACACCCAAGTCAGACGACGTAATACGTCGCGGCTCAATCCAGACAAAGTCCCGGATGGTCCCATATATGTCGATGAGGGCCTTGCGTTCAATCATTGATGTGTGACCTTGTCGTGTGGGAGATTTTCTAGGGCATACACAAGGCTCTCTCTCACGTCAATACTCTCTTCGAGGGCCATTCTTTGAGCGATGAGCGTTTGAAAATCTGAAGAAAGGTGCGCAAAGCAATTGCGTGTCATATAACCTGCAATGCGACAGCGCACCTCTTTACTACGGTGATGTAAAGCGTATGCGACAAGCTCAAGGATTTCTCCGTCTGAAAATGCGCCACTGAGCATCAAAAGACCACGCCAGACAATCTTAGCTTTAGGGCTCTTGATCAGGGAGATAATAACTTCCCTTGCTTCAGGGGAGTAATAAGCAAGCAGCTCTAAATTGGACGTCGCGCTTTCCCAAACGCCACCTGCGCCGTCACAAATGCAGTCTTTTAAATGCGCAATATGCACGGACTGGATCTCTTTTGTTTCGATAATTTCTAGAAAATCGCGCGCCATGGTTTTGAGAGATTCTTCTTCACGCTTCAGATCTCTTTGGCTGTACCGCTTGTTGTCATAAACTCTTTTCTCGATGGCTGCGAATTCTATCTCAAGTTTGAAGCTGTAGAGTTGTGGTTTTCCTTTTAACTGAAACAGCGGCATCGTGTGTGTTTTTCCTATATATTTTGATTTTGTTCTGACGGCCCGACGAGCGCATTCCAGAGGTCCTCTTCCAGTCTTCTTTTATAGAGACGATTAAAGGCAGGAATACCCGTGGGGGAGGTGATGTTGACCTCGAGGAGTTTTTCACCCACAACGTCGATACCTGCAAAAAGAATATTGTTTTCTTTCAAAAAAGCGCCAACGCGCGCGCACAGGGCCTCTTCATTTTGGCTGGGAGTGAGGGGGTGTGGGGTGCCTCCCAGCCCTAAATTAGCGCGAAATTCCTGGGACGCGGGGATTTTGTTGAATCCGCCAGCAAGGCGCCCGTTGATGAGGAAAAAACGCCTATCCCCCTCAAAAACCTGGGGCAAGAATTCTTGTAGGATCACGGCTTCACCGCCCGCGACCTCTTGGGAGGTGCCCCAAAAAGCCTCAAGTGCTTCTGGATTAGCCGCGCGCACAATACCGCGCCCAGCGTATCCATAAAGGGGCTTGATCACCACTTCCTTGTGGGCTCCAAGGAAAACAAGGGCCTCTTGCAGGTTGCAAGTGATGCAGGTCGCCGGCATGAGATCTGGGAAATGGAGGGGGATGAATTTTTCTGGGTGAGTGCGCAGGGCGCGCTGGTCATTCACAACGCACACATGGGGGGCCAAGTGATCCAAGATATAGGTCGGGGTCAGATAAGACATGTCAAAGGGGGGATCTTGGCGGATCCACAGGACGTCAAGGGTCGCCAGATCCCAGACCTCCGGCGCGCCGGGCATGAGGCGCCCTTCCTTATCCAAAGTGACCTTGTGCCCCGTTGCGGTGATGCGCGCCTCCCGCCACGTAAGATTCTGGGGTGTGTAGAAAAAGACCTCACACCCTTTCTCAAGGGCCAAGCGCGCAAGGAGTAAGGTCGTGTCCGTTGCGGGCTTAAGACGCTCCATGGGGTCGCACTGAAAGGCGACCCGCCTCACACCTTGGGCTTGCATCAATCATCAAACGCGGAAGGCGCGTCACCGCTGTCCAGGGGTGCGCTGTCGATGGGGTCCACAGGCTCAAGGGGCTCTTGGGGGTCCTGTGGTTGTGCGCTCCTGGGTGAGGGCACGCGTGGCGCTGGATCAATGGATGCCTCTTGCGCTTTGGCGGCTGCAAAGGTTGTGTAGTTCACAACCTTCTTCACGCCCGATGTGTTGCGAATGATGCTGAGCACTTGATCCAGCTCTTTTTGATCCTTGGCAATGCCCATGAGATAAATTACACCGTCCACGGTTTGGAGGTTGTAGTTGATGGAGTTGATGTCATTGGTGAAAAGAAGCTTTGACTTGATGCGTGTTGTGATCCAGCTGTCCTTGGCCGCATCACCAAATCCTTGGTTTTGACCGGTCTTGAGCTCGTCCATGACCTCTTTAACGCCCTTGACCTCCCACACATAGCGCACGGCTGCGATGTGCTTTTGAGGCGTTGAGACGGTGCCTGTCAAAAGGACGCGTCCCTGATGAACCACAACGGTGATGTTGGCAAAAAGCTCGCCGTCATGCTCGCTGAACTTCACAAGGATGCGGGCTTTGATGTCGGCGTCACTGGCCACACCTGAGATGCCGCGCTCTTCAACGGCGGAGGTCATCACTGTGGAAGCGCCGCCCACAACAGCCACGGGGGCACATCCTTGCAAAAGAAAGGGTACGCTCAGACAAGACAGCAGCAGAAAAGTCTTTTTCACGGTTTAACTCCTTGAACATCCTAAAAGTGTCATTGCATGGACGTGTCCCATGCTCCTTTGATGTGACACACTCGCCAGGGCATAAGCAAGAAGAAATCGAGGCGAATATCATCTTGGTGGTGACGGGGGTGTCTTGCGGCGTAAAGGCTAATGGCGCGTGCAATGCGCTCTTTTTGATGGTGGGTCAGGCTTTCTAGCGCTTGGGTGAGGCACCCACGGGCTTTGACCTCCACAGCAACGAGGGTGCCTTTTTTGTGGGCGATGAGATCGATTTCTCCCACGCCCGCTTGATAGCGCTTGGCAAGGATGCGGTACCCTTTGGCCACAAGCCAAACTTTGGCCAAGGTTTCGGCGATAAGTCCCTTGAGGTAAGCGCGCTTACCTTTTTCGCTCTTCGCGTAGGTCAAGGGCGACGCTGTAGACGAGCTGCCTTGAGAGGCCGAGTTGCGTCGCCACTTCCTTAACTGCGTCCTTAAGGGAGAGGTCTTCCATGCGCTTTTCCAAAAGGCTGCGGATGTCTTCTTGATCTGGCGTCGTTTCAAGGCGAGGGCCCACAAGTAAAACCAATTCTCCCTTCAGGGTATCAAGATCTTCGCGTTCAAGGAAGAGTGTTATGGGCGCGCGCTCTATGGTTTCAAAATATTTTGTGATTTGAGCATTGGCAGGTTCCAGGTGGTGAGCTTCTTTGAGGGTTTCAAGGGCGGCTGCAATGGTGAGTGGAGGTAATGGCAGGTCTTGTTACCTTCATAATCTTTGAGGTTAGCTAAGGCTTGTCCTTTTCTGAACATGAGCTTGACGTTTTGAGGTTCTTGGGCTAAAACTAAATTTGCACATTTGAGGGCTTCATCATAAAACTTGAGGTGCAAGCAACAAGCAGAAATGTTTCCAATAATGGGTAACTAAGAAAGTTAGACAAGTCTTATTGGTGGATCTACCGCAGATTGAGCGAGGGCAGCAGCATGGTCCCGGTTGGCTTTTTGACCGGCTTCAACATATCGGATGGCCTACAGTGATAAATTTTGAGAAGCAAGGTGATACAGACCTTTTTATATTTAAGGTAGGCTCCCAAATATTTATGTGCTGTAAAGAGGGTATTTCCAGCTTTCTTAATGGCTTCAACTACACCTTGAACAACTGTCAAATCCTTGAGATTGACTTGACCATCAGCTACAGAGTTTAATTTTTTTCAGATAAGGCAG
>JAIUNT010000078.1 GCA_020161545.1 Pseudomonadota bacterium | reverse complement strand
TGGCCTGTAAAAAAAAACCGCCTCAGATTTCTTTTTGCCCTTTCGTGTTTCTTGCTTGTGGGTGCGCGCTTAGCAAACCTTTATCCGCCTCTTTTGTTTAAAGAAATTGTGGACAATTTGTCCATAAAATCCCAAGGTGAAGCGCTCCTTGTCACGTCCTTCTTCATGATTCTAGGTTATACCTTTACACGGTTTCTGTCACAACTGACATCTGGACTTAAGGACGCGACATTCTCGCCTGTCACACAAAATGCCATGCACCGCATTGCGCTGGAGGTCTTTTGCAAGCTGCACCGCTTAGGCCTTCGCTTTCACCTCGACCGCAAAATGGGGGGCACAGGGCGCGCCCTGGAGCGCGGTATCAAGGGCATTGAGACCTTCATGCGCTTCACCATCTTTATGCTGGCGCCGTCATTTGTGGAAATCACAGCCGCCTGCGCCCTTTTATGGCACCTTTACGGTTTTACAATGGCCGCCATTGCGGTTGTGACCTTATCCCTCTATATCACATTCACGGTGCTATATTCCCAGTGGCGCCTGAAGGTTGTGCGCAAGCTTGCAGAAATTGACTCAGGCGCCGGCGGACATGTGGTGGAAAGCCTTCTTCAGTACGAAAGTGTGAAGTACTTCGGCAATGAGGCAGCCGAAGCCAAGCGCTATGACACCTGGCTGTCGCGCTATGAAAAAACCGCTATCCACACCCAGTGGACGCTCAGCGTCCTTGATATTGTGCAAGGCCTCATCATAGCCGTGGGGCTGAGCGCCGCTCTCATTCTCACCGCGCGCCAGATGTCCCTGCACACCATCACTGTGGGTGACTTTGTGCTGGTGAACACCCTTCTTTTACAACTGTTTGTCCCCCTTTGGTCTTTGGGGTTTGCCTACCGAGAGGTGAAGCTTGCCCTTATCAACATGGATGAAATGTTTGATCTCATGAATGAGACAGAGGAAATTCAAGACGCGCCCGACGCCCATGATCTTCCCCGGGGCACGAGGGGCTTGGCTTTTGAAGATGTGTGCTTTTCCTATCACTCTGAGCGCCCCATTTTGAAAAACCTTACCTTCACCGTGGAGCCCGGCCAAACCGTTGCCATTGTGGGCCCGAGCGGCGCTGGCAAATCAACGCTTCTTAAGCTTCTCCTGCGGTTTTATGACGTGTGCGGTGGACGCGTCCTTGTGGGTGGCCATGACGTGCGCACCCTCACCCAGGCAAGCCTGCGCGCGGCCGTTGGCGTTGTCCCCCAAGATACGGTTTTGTTTAACGAGAGCATTTTCTTCAACATTGCCTATGCCCGAGAAGGCGCAACCCGCGAAGAAGTGGAGGAGGCTGCAAGAGGCGCCAATATCCACGAGCGGATTATGTCCTTTCCCCAGGGATATGACGCCCTTGTGGGCGAGCGGGGTCTCAAACTTTCAGGGGGCGAGAAGCAGCGCATCGCCATCGCCCGCGCGCTTTTGAAAAAACCCGATATCTACTTCTTTGATGAGGCAACCTCGTCCCTTGATTCCCACACAGAAAAAGAAATCCAGAAAAATCTTGATATGCTGGCGTCCATCACAACAACCATCATCGTGGCCCATCGTCTGTCAACGGTTGTGGGTGCACACAAGATTCTTGTCCTGGACGCTGGCCAAATTGTGGAGGAAGGCACCCACGCAAGCCTCCTGGAGCACAAGGGCCTTTATGCGTCCCTCTGGCAAAAGCAGCAGCATGAAAAAGAGGTAGAGGAAACTCTCGCCTGATGAGCACAAAAAAGGGCGCCTAAGCGCCCTTTTTTTATACGCCTTTGTTAATTGGCTATCCCGTGCTGAATCGCCGTGCCAGGCATTGTCAAACACTTCACGTAGCCCCCGAAGTCAAAATTACCCTCAATGCCAAGGGGACCGAGATCAACCCAGGCGGTCACAGCTTTGCCAGCTGGGGTATATGAGGCGATCACGACATCCTCGAGGGAGCGACCCGTGAAGATCTCCCCAGCATGGGGAGAGATGGGCAGATCAATGGTGCCGCCCGTGTTACCAACATGGGTTATGTGCGTATAGGTGCGGAACCACCACTTACCACTTTTATACTCCATGGTCCCGTCCAATGGCGTGAGATCCTCGGACACATCGCCTGGACTATGCAGACCCAGGGCGTGACCGCAGGCCGCTGGGAAAGATATTGGCTGGCCATCATGCTCAAGTGTGCGATCCATAAACTCAACTTTGTGCGTGGGCTGCTCATCTTGCTGATGTTGACCACCCAGTGGCGCTGGGCGCAGCCCTTCTCTTTGACGCCCTAACGTCGCCTCGTCCAGTGGAGGTGGTGCAGGTGCTGCACTTGGGACATTGTGGGAGCTGCTGCTTGAACTGCCACCGCTTGAGCTGGCGCCATGTGATTGTGCGCTAGGAAGAGGGGGCGCAAGGGGGGGGGCGTGGTGGCGCAGGAGGAGGCGGTGCAACCGAGGGCAAGGGCACTGCAATGGTAGGCACTGACGACGAAGAAGACTGACCAGGTTGCGCGGGGTGCCCTTGCTGCGCAAGCACCTGCTTCCTTTGTTCAATGAACCCTTCTATGCTTCTCATTTTTGCCTCAGCGGTCAACCGTGCCCTGCGCGTTGTAGCGGCTCCCTGTTCGGCTTGTGCTGCTGAATAATCTCTTTGTAGAGCTATAATTGCAGGATCCGTTGCGTACGGTTGGGCGTCGCTGGACCACGCACCACCCACGCACAAAAGTACTCCCGCAACGGCTGTTGTGATAACCAGTTTCTTCATCTCACCCTCGCAATGCATAAGAATAAACACTTATAGGCTACAGGAAAATGGTTGATACTTTATTAAAAAGAAGCACTTTTCAAGACATCACAGACATAAAGAAACAGACCTTCTAATGGCGCGGCGCGTGGGGAGTATACCAAGGCTCTCCCATGTCCATGAGATGACATAGGATGTGGTCCACGTGCAAACAGATCTCGCAGCCGCCCGAGAACACAAGATGAATTTCACCAGGGGCGTCGGCGTGACATGTCAGCAAGTTGAGAAAGTGCCCCTCTTTGCCTTGAGGCAAATGGCGATGGCGTACCCGGGATACGTGGGAAAAGTGCACACCCGTATGGGTACGGCCATGGACCACACCCCCTTCATGCTCAAGGGGTGGCACTTCCCACTGAAACCGGTTCACAAAGAGGCTAAATCCATGCTCGTCCGCGTCATGGCGCATGGCCTGGGTACTGACCAGGGCGTCCTGCAGGTACGCACTTAAAAGCTTTACATCATCGGTTGTTTGCACTTTGAGCTTGAGAGACGAACTGGGAACTTGCATGGTCATTTCCTTCCACTAGGCGCTCAATCGACACGCCGCATGCACTCAGTTTATTCTCTATCTCTTCGTATCCCCGGTCAAGATGGTACACACGTGAAATAACAGTCTCGCCTTCGGCCGCAAGTCCGGCCAAGACCAAACACACGGATGCGCGCAAATCCGTTGCCATGACAGGCGCGCCAATGAGGTGAGGCACACCGCGCACATGGGCAGTGTTTCCTTTCACGGAAATATTTGCACCCAGGCGCGCCAGCTCAGGCACGTGCATAAAACGGTTCTCAAAGATGGTTTCTTGAATATGACACTCTCCCTTCGCCAGGGTCATGAGCGCCATATACTGGGCCTGCAGGTCCGTGGGAAACCCTGGGTACACGCTTGTGGTCAGATCAAGGGCTTTGAGGCCGTGACCGTCATAGGACACCTTAAAGCCGTCCTGGGTTTCTTCAAAGACGAGGCCGACCGCCTCCAAAAGAGGCACAACGGTGGGCAGCAAAGACAAGCTTGTGTGGGTCAACTCAACACTGCCCCCCACCATCCCCACGGCCATGGCGTAGGTGCCTGTCTCAATACGATCGGGCAAGACCGCGTGGGTTGCCTCCACAAAATTGGTGGGACCATAGATGGTCAGGGTTGATGTCCCCTCCCCTTCAATGCACGCGCCCATGGCCTTGAGACAGTGGATTAAATCCGTCACCTCTGGCTCTTGGGCGGCGCCCTTCAAAACCGTGGTTCCCTTAGCCAAACACGCCGCCATGATGATATTTTCCGTACCCGTCACAGAGACAATGGGAAAGGTATACTCGCCGCCAACAAGTCCCTGGGGAGCCTTGGCCACAACATAGCCTTCTTCCAAGTGAATCTGAGCGCCCAGTGCCTCGAGCCCTTTAAGGTGCACATCAATGGGGCGCGCACCAATGGCGCATCCACCGGGCAAGGACAGACGCACCTCGCCGCAACGCGCCAGAAGTGGGCCCAAAACAAGAACAGAAGCGCGCATTTTACGCACATGGTCATAGGGCGCCTCGTGGGAGAGAATCTCCTTTGCGCAAAGGCGCGTGATACCGCGGGCGCTGTCTTGATGCACCTCAACGCCCAGATGGGCCAAAAGCGCCTCAAAGGTTTCCACATCGGACAGACGGGGCACGTTGGTAAGGGTCAGGGGCTTGTCACTGAGCAAGCACGCCGCCAAAAGAGGCAGGGTCGCGTTCTTAGCACCAGAGATGCGTATTTTCCCATGGAGAGCGCGCCCTCCCGTTAGACGAATTTTATCCATTTGCAACCTTTACCTTGGGCAGTGTGACGCCCGTTTGACCCATATACTTGCCTTGGCGGTCCTTGTAAGAAACCTCACAAGGCGCATTTCCTTTTAAGAAGAGGAATTGGCACGCCCCCTCCCCCGCATAAATTTTGGCAGGAAGCGGGGTTGTGTTTGAAAACTCCAGTGTCACATGCCCTTCCCACTCTGGCTCAAGGGGCGTTACGTTCACAATAATGCCGCACCTGGCATAAGTAGACTTGCCAAGGCACACGACCATCACGTCTCGTGGGATGCGGAAATACTCAACGGTGCGCGCCAAAACAAAGCTGTTGGCGGGAATAATGCACGTATCTCCCTCACGCTCCACAAAGCTGTGGCCCGAGAAGTTTTTTGGATCCACAAGGGCGTTATCCACATTGGTGAAAATCTTAAATTCACGGGACACACGCGCGTCATAGCCGTAGGATGACAGGCCATAGGAAATCACGCCCGCCCCCGTTTGAGACTCCACAAAGGGCTCAATCATACGGTTTTCAAGGGCCTCACGACGAATCCAGGTATCATTTAAAATGCTCATCGGCCTTGCTCCATTTGTTGTCTGACATGATCTAAATCTTGAGCTGTGTCCACGCCCATGGGAACAGCACTCACAATGCACGCATCCATGCGCATCCCTGCCTCAAGGGCGCGCAGCTGCTCAAGGGACTCGGTAGTTTCAAGAAGCGTGGGCGTCAATTTCACGAAGCGGTTCAAGATTTTACGGCGATAGGCGTAGATGCCAATGTGATGATAAAATGTTTTAGCGCCATGGGGCACGCACGCACGACTAAAGTACAAAGCGCGGCGAATGGGGTCCTCTTCTTGTCCACCCAAGACCACTTTCACGGCCTGGGGGGCGCCCGCGTCTTGGGACGCGTCAAAGGGCGCGGCCAGGGTCGCAATATCAACCTGGGAAGACACAAGTGGACGCAGAATATGTCCCAGAAGCGTTTGCTCCAGAAGAGGCTGATCCCCCTGCACATTGATAATGGTGTCAAAGGCCCCGTCTGGATCATAGGCGTTCACGCCCGCCCACACACGGTCAGAGCCCGACGGCAAATCTGGATCCGTCAAGACAGCCTCCCCCCCAACGCCGCGAATGACCTGGGCAATTTCTTCGCTATCACAGGCCACCAAAACGGGCGCAGCCTTTGCAGAGGCGCACCTCTCAAACACATGCTGGATCAGGGGTTTGCCTCCCACATCTGCAAGCATTTTGCCGGGAAGACGTGTGGACGCCAGGCGCGCTGGAATCACAATCAAAGGGTTCATTAAGGGGTCTCCTGGGGCGTGGACGCGCCCGCAAGGGCGGCTTCAACACGGGGCCAAAGTTGATGGACTACGCTCTTGTATACATCACGCTTGAAGGAGATGGCAAGGTGGGCAAGCTCCTCTTTTTTCGCCCAGCGCCACGCAGAAAATTCCGGCGTATGGGCCCCCAGATTAATCTCCGATTCCTCGCCCTCGAAAAGGAGCGCAACCCACTTTTGGGTTTGGCCCCGGTATTTGGCGTCCCAAATGCGATCAGCGAGCGCCGGTGGCACGTCATAGGACAACCACGCGTCAAGCTCAGTAATATAGCTCACGCTCTCGCAGCCCGTTTCTTCCCAAAGCTCCCGAACGGCCGCTTGGTGTGGCGTCTCTCCCTCTTCCATCCCCCCTTGGGGCATTTGCCAAGCGTCGGGCTGGTTGGTGCGGCAGCCGACGAACACGC
>JAIUNT010000077.1 GCA_020161545.1 Pseudomonadota bacterium | reverse complement strand
TTGTGTGAGCGCTGCGGCGCAGATATTCAAGACGTCTCCATGGGTATGGGCATGGACAACCGCATTGGGCGGGCATTTCTGCATGCAGGCCCTGGATACGGGGGCTCCTGCTTTCCAAAAGACACCCTTGCGCTGGCCCAAACAGCCACAGATCTTCAAGCGCCCGCCACCATCGTGGACGCCGTCATCGCTGCCAACAAAAAGCGCCGCACCACCATGGTGAACAAAATTGTGCGTGCCTGCGGCGGCAGTGTTTCGGGCAAAACCATTGGCGTCCTGGGCGTGACCTTCAAACCCAATACGGATGATATGCGCGACAGCCCCTCCCTTGATATTATCCCAGCCCTTCAAAAAATGGGGGCCTCAATCCAGGTTTTCGATCCCCAAGGATACAAAGAAGGGCATGAACTCTTGCCTGGTGTTAAATGGTGCAATGACTCCTACAACGCGCTGACAGGCGTGGACGGGGCGGTACTGCTCACCGAGTGGAACGAGTTTCGCGCCCTTGACCTTGAGAAGATGACATCTCTTATGAAAACACCCCTTCTCATTGATCTGCGTAATGTATATAGGCCCAAGGACTTTGAAAACCTCAATTGCACCTATGTATGCGTAGGGCGCCAACCCCTCAAGGGCGCCGCCGAGCAAAGTGAGGCTGTTGCATGAGTGATGTGGTCTCTTTAAACCCTACCCTCTTTCGCGAGTACGATATTCGCGGCGTTGTGGGAGAGAGTCACATCACGCCAGAATTTGCCCGCCTTGTAGGGCAAGCTTACGGCACTCGCGTGCGCCTTGCTGACGGCGAGACCATTTGCGTGGCAAGGGACGGACGCCTGTCCTCCCCTTCCCTGATCTCCCCCCTTGTGGAGGGGCTTCGCGCCACAGGTCTTCACGTCTTTGACGCGGGCCTTGGCCCCACACCTTACGCCCATTTTGCCTCGCGCATGCTAGGTGCCCATGCCATGATCATGGTCACGGGCTCCCACAATCCAGGGGATCAAAACGGTTTCAAGATGTCCCTTCACCATAAGCCTTTTTGGGGGGAAGACGTGTTGGAGCTGCACACACGCATCACCAAGGGCGATTTTATACACGGCGCAGGAAGCTACGAGGAGGCGCCCTGCCACGGGGCCTACGTTGACTTTCTGATCGATGATTTTATGGCCCACTATCCCAAAGCCCGTGAACTGCGAATTGCGTGGGACCCAGGAAACGGCGCCAGCGGTGAGATCGTGGAGGCCCTTGTGGCGCGCTTGCCTGGCACCCACTTTGTCATTAACAGCCCCATTGATGGCCATTTCCCGGCCCACCACCCAGATCCCACAGTCGCAAAGAATCTTACGCAACTCCAAGAGCTTGTAGCCAAAGAATCCTGCGACCTGGGTTTTGCCTTTGACGGGGACGGAGACCGCATTGGTGCTGTGGACGCCACAGGTAAAATCCTGTGGGGCGACGACATGATGGAACTCTATGCGGCAGAGGTTCTCAAAGAACACCCAGGCGTACCCATCATTGCAGACGTCAAAGCAAGCCAGGCCCTTTTTGACACCATCGCGCGCTTGGGAGGCGAGCCCATCATGTGGAAAACGGGTCACTCCCTCATCAAGAGCAAAATGCAGGAATCGGGCGCCCTTTTGGCAGGGGAGCTCAGCGGCCACATTTTCTTTGCAGACCGTTATTTTGGGTATGATGACGCCCTTTACGCAGCCCTGCGTCTTTTAGGGATCTGCGCCACTACTAAGCGCACCCTCGCCCACTGGAACGCGACGCGCCCGCCGCGCTTTGCAACGCCAGAGCTGCGTTTTACCTGCCAAGAGCTCAACCGCTTTGACGTGGTGGCCCGCATTGCCCAGAAGGTACGCGCAAAAGGGCTCGACATGAGCGATCTTGACGGCGTACGCGTAAAAAGCGAACAAGGGTGGTGGTTGCTGCGCGCCTCCAACACCCAGGACGTCCTTGTGGCCCGTGCAGAAGGACGCACAGCCGCCCACTTGCAGGCGCTCATTCAGGAGCTTGCGCACTTTTTAAAAGAGGAGGGACTTGCCCTTGATGCATCTGCTTAAATCAGCAAACCTTGGCCATATCCTTAAAGGCGCTCTCATCATCGGCGCTGTCCTACTCATTGGGGTTCTTTACTTCGTGCTCATGAAAATTGACACGGGCAGCCTGCCCATTGACGCGCGCGTTACCCCAGAAGCTTTGCGTGGTCCCTATACCCACCGCCACCCCACGGTCCTTGTCACCTATGCCAACGGGCCAGAGGTTTTCTTGAAAAACCAACATCTTCTCGCCCAAAGCGCCCTAGGCAAAGGCTTTGATACGGTCCATATCTATCGTCAGGGGCATATTGATCCTGCCTTTTACGCCCGCCACAAGGACATTCTCGATCAACCCAGAGGCGCCGGGTATTGGCTGTGGAAGCCCTATTTTATCTTGCGCACCATGGAAGCAAGCCCAGAGGGCGCCATCATCACTTATGCTGACTCCAGCATGGTCTTTGCCAAGTCCATGGCACCACTGTTTGCCCTCCTTGATAAAACGCCCATTGTGTTTGCAGGCAATAACCGTCCCGAAAGCGTGCGCACCTATTTGAAAATGGAGTCCAGAAAGGCCCTTGGCATCACCAAAGACGACCCACGCCTTGACTTTAAAAAGATCTGGGCACCCTTTATGATCTTTAAAAACACGCCCCAAACCCGGGCGTTTGTAACGGAGTGGCTGGCCCTTTGCGAGGTCCGAGAGGCCCTCACAGATGAACCCTTTGACGAAGCCACACAAGATGAGGTCTTCATCCGCCACCTCCATGATGAGGCCCTTGTCAGCCTGGTTCTGGCCAAGCACCCGCATATAGCCACAGTCATCCCAAAGAATGAGCTTCTTGCAAAGTACGGCGTCACCAATGCCCACCGCCATCCCCACCAAGAGCATACGTCCCCTTTGTTTGTGCGTGCGGGCCTACCCGAGTGGCTGTCAAATGCGCTGTTTAACAACCCGCTTATCGTCTTCATACGTAAACATCTTTAGGAGCTCTCGCCATGAAAAAAGCCCTCGCTTCCCCCCTTTGCAAAATCCTTGCGGGCGCGGCCGTCATCATCATTGGAACGCTTTATTTTGTCCTGTTTCGTCTTGATGCGTCTTCCCAGCCCATTGATAAAACACTCATCCCTGAGGCAACAGGCGCCGCGTATGCCTCCCGCCCACAGGTCATCCTCGTCAGTTACGCCCACGGGCCTGACGTTTTTCACAAGAACCAAAATGGCATGACCCAAAGTGCCGTTGGCAAAGGTTTTGACGCCTTTATCAACTACAAGCGCGGCCACCTAGACCAGGCTTTTTATGAGAAAAACAAAAGCATTATGGATGAGCGTATCGGCGCTGGATATTGGCTGTGGAAGCCCTATGTGATTCTCAAGACTCTCAACAGCACACCCGATGGGACCATCGTGGTTTATGCGGACTCTGGGGTTGTGTTTGAAAAATCCATCACGCCTCTTCTGAATATGATGAAAGACAAGGACATTCTTTTGTCCGAAAACGGTAAACCTGTGCCCATTCGCTATCACCTGAAGATGGAGGCCCGCGACATCCTCAAGATCGCGAAGGAAGATCCCGTGCTTAATGAAAGCAATATGTGGGCCTTCTATTTAATGGTGCGCAACACGCCCAAGACACGCGCTTTTATTGAGGAATGGCTGCGCCTTTGTGAGATGAAAGATGTTCTCACCAACGAGCCCTTTGATCCCAAAATCCAAGACCCACAGATGGGGAGGCATCTCCACGATGGTCCCCTTTTGAGCTTAGTGGCCGCGCGTCATAAAGATCTCGTCACGGTTGTGCGTAAAAACATTCTGCGCACAGATTATGGTGTCACCAATTTCCACAGGCACCCAGAGGATGAATTCAAATCTTCCCTTTTTGCTGCGGCCGGGGTGCCAACGTGGCTGTCTTGGGCCCTCTATAACAACCCACTGTTTACCTTTGTGAGGGGGTTGTAGGGACTTCTTTCTATTAACGTTTTTTTAACGGTCGCCTGTCTAACATGGCCTTGTATTGGTCCACACCAGGAGACAGCGACATGAATGCGTCCAGCGCAACCGCCACAGAGCGCCTTGAGTTTATGCAGATTACCGAAGAAACAAAGGCAGCCCTGCGCGAATTTTCCCCCATCCTTGAAAAGCATATCGATAAAATTTTGGATGATTTTTACGTTTTTGTAGGGGGGCACGATAACCTCAAAGCGCTCTTTGCGACGCCCGAGAACATGCTAATGGCCAAAAAGGCGCAAAAAATCCACTGGCTTGAGCTTTTTCAAGGCAAGTTTGACGATGATTATTTTGCCCGCGTAGTGCGCATTGGCCAGGCCCATGACCGTGTGGGGCTCGAGCCTCGTTGGTATATTGGGGGATATAACTTTGCGCTCGGGCGTATGTGTGACCTTGTGCTGGAACACTATGGTAAGAAGACAGCAAAATCGTCCTTGATTATTCACTCCATCATGAAGGCGGCTCTGCTTGACATGGATATCTCCATTTCCGTTTATATGGAAAAGGGAGAGGAAGGCAAGATGACGTCCCTCATGAACAGCATCGCCCAGTCCCTGGAGACCGCCCTTCAGTCCGCCATTCGCAATATTATTGGGCTCACAACAGACATGTCCACTAGCGCGCAAAGAATGTGCCACAACATTGACCATGCCCTGCGTCAAGTGGATGTGGCCAACGCGGCGTCCCTTAAGACAAAAAGCAATGTGCAAAGTGTGGCTGTTGCATCCGAGGAGCTCTTCAGCGCTGTGCGTGAGATTAGCTCTCAAACAGCACGCTCTTCTCAAATCACAGGTACGGCTGTTTCTAAGGCACGGGAGGCTGGCAACGTCATTAACGAGCTGGCGGGCGCTGCCGCACGTATTGGTGAGGTCGTCAAGCTCATCAGTGATATCGCCAGCCAAACGAACCTTCTGGCCCTGAACGCCACCATTGAGGCAGCAAGAGCTGGTGAGGCCGGCAAAGGCTTTGCGGTTGTTGCGTCTGAGGTAAAAAGCCTTGCCACCCAAACAGGAAAAGCCACGGAAGAAATTGCCCAACAAATCCAGGCCATCCAAGAAACCACTCAAAAAGCGGTGCTTGCCATGGAAAATGTGGGCGCGTCCGTTGAGGAAATCACACAGATCTCCACCATTGTGGCTGGCGCCGTTGAGGAGCAAAGTTCCGCAACCCAGGAAATCTCCAAGAGCATGGAGCAAGCTGCGGACGACACCGATCACGCGTCCCACAACATTGATTTGGTCACACAGCAGATGCAAGAAACCAATAAGGCCGCATCTGAAGTGGAAGAAAAATCAGAAAATATGGTCAAAGAGATGGAAGGCCTGCGTGATGACCTCACACGCATCCTTAAGAGCGCTCTGGCCGCCGTTGCATAAGGCAATTCCATCTTACGAAAAAGAGGGGCGCTTCCAAGCGCCTCTCTTTTTTTGTGCCGCCTTAGATAGCTCAACATCTATCAAACCCATGCGTACAAGCAATTTAAACCTGGTCACGTATGCATGGGCGTTTGTAGGCTTATCACCTTTCTAAAGGGGTCGTTCTGGAGCCGTAGCTCAAAGGCGCCGCCCAGTGAAATACACCCACACCCTGCAAAAGACGCTGCAGAACAGCACCCCTTAAGTGCATTTTGGATCGCAGAGCTTCTTTTTTATCCAGTAATCAAGGGAAGCCTTGCCAGCTCCCTGACACAAAATCAGCGTCAGCATCAGTGACCAAACAATATGAATATCAAAATGCATGTACGTAAATTCAATAACGCCCGTCATAAACAAAAGCGCCAATGCCGCAAAACGCGCACCCAACCCCAACACAAGCAGAATGGGCATGCTGAGTTCAGCGGCCGTGGACATGTACGCCGCCACCTCAGGGGAAATAAGGGGCACATGATACTCGTCCATAAAAAGCGCGATTGTGCGCTCTAAATCCGAAATTTTTGTCAGGCCTGAGCGCCAAAAAACACTGGCGATCCAAAGACGTATCCCCAAGACTGGTAAAAAACTCAACCTCTCCAGAAAAGTCACAGCCCGCATATAAAGGGGCGCAAGCACGCACATAAACTTCTTCACGCGGCATTCTCCTTTTGTCTCATCATCATAGCTTGTTCTTCAAAGGCAAGAAGGCTGTTGCTGATCCACCTGGAAAACCAGAGCGATACCTTCTCCTGTGGAAAATCAGAAGGCAATGTTTCAAGGGCGTCGCCGACAGTTTTCCCTGAAAAAAGCTCGCCCAAGAATGCAAACTCTTCCTTCTCAAGGGAAAGGCGCCACATCTCTG
>JAIUNT010000004.1 GCA_020161545.1 Pseudomonadota bacterium | reverse complement strand
TGCCACAAAACTACCCACGCAAACGCCCCAACGGGAATCAAGGCCAGGAGAAGCGTCCACCCGCGCCCGTAGGCCACAAAGGACATGGCCGCCACAAGAACATAGAGATACCCAAAAAGAGACAAGGCACTTGGCGTGTCACTCTCAAGAAAGAAGGGTGTTAGAAAGCCGCCCGCAAGACCCATGATGGCAATGGGCATGCCAAAGCGCAGGGATAAAATGACAGCCACGCCAGTCACACAGGCCATGCCCGTAAAGGCCCCCCACATGGGCAGAAGATCATAGAGCTTGGCAGCCGCATAAAACACACTGTAAAGGGCCACAAGACCCGCACCAGACAGCCCCTGGGAAATGGGGATACCGTTGGCAAGTGCTGGGTGCTTACGCACCTGATCCGCTCCCACAAGGAGGGACAACCCAAAGACAAAGCCCAAGGACAGACGCACCCTTGGGCCGATCAAATTGGCTTCAATGGAGTACTTCACCAAGTAAAAGCCCGCAAAGGCCAAGGCGAGCGCCCCCAACCACACGAACGCTTTACCACCGAAAAGAGCTTCCCAGTTAAAGGGAACTTTCTCTTCTTGGATACTGGGTGGAGGGACAAATGGCTCGCGTACAGGCTCAGGCGCCACAATCTCTTCCTGGGCGTGGGATACTTCTTCTTGGACTTGGGGCGCTTGTCTGGCGCTGGTAGGGATGTTTTGAAAAGCGCCTTGACTGAGACTGCGCAGGGTTTCCTCAAGTGCGCGCACGCGGCCACTCAAAATACCAATCCAAATGGCAAGGCCCAAGGGCACAGCGCCCACAAGAAGTAAAATCAAAAAGACAAATTCCAATTTGTAACACCCTTCTTATCCAGTACTGTCTATATAGCACACACATCACATGGGATCCATGCATACGGGGTTGGTGTGACCTTGCTAAATACCCATCTTTTGATAAACTTCTTGCGTTGTAATCTGTTCGTTATATTGGGGTATCTTTTCATGAACCAGCGTTTACTCCTTGGCATCTGCGCCCTTTTGACGATAAACCCACTTTGCCGCAATGCCTTTTCCTCCCATAACCTTGAGGACACCCTCCCCCCCATTACAACAAACGCGCCTTGCCTTGCGGCTGAAGAAGAAGGGCTTCAAGATGACGCTGCCCCAAGCACTTTCTCGGTAGAACACCTTGATATGAGTGAGTTTGATGCCAGTGAAGAAGAGGGGCTGGAAGACAGCACAGACTCAGAGGCAGATTGGGCCGAAGTCGACGCCCTTATTGACGCAATGGCCCGCCAAAGTGGTCGCACATAAGCGTCCTTGCAAGTAGACATGACAGGCCCCTCGGTATTTTGTATAAAAATGAGAACATCTCACACACAATACTCTGACATGAACGGAACTTGCCAAAGAACGCCCTTGCTTCCTGATTTTAAAGGTAAACTTTGGCACAAGATGTGACTTTCCTTGTTAACCTTTTGTTCTAACGTGTTGGTTCGCAAGTAAGTCTTTAAAATTACGTATGTTACACTGATAAATCAATTTTTGGCAAAAATTTAATCTTTCCAATTTTACAAATGCAAAAAGAAAATTCCCTTTTTTATGAGCCAATTATGATTAGGGGCGATTTTTTCAAATAGTCAAATCGTGTGTATTTTTTACAAAAATTTTAATTAAATAAACAAGAAATAAATAGAAAATGAATGCGCACTTTTTTTTACAAGTTTACTTTTTCTTAACTTTCCGTTATATATTCTGACCATGCACACAAGGTGAATTGCGCACAAAAACAAGGAGGCACACACATGGCAAAAGTACTTAAAGGGGGGAGCGTGAATTTGTCGGACACCACCCCATCCCACAAGGGCCACGACGCACGCGAAGGTGAGAAGCAGGGCATTTTCATCAAGATGTTCGGCGTTCTGATTTTTCTGTGCCTGCTTTATGTGCCCATCATCCACTCTCTGGGCCACGGCATACTCCAATATCCTGGGTATTTGCAGTAACGCGGGGTGAGCCTCTTAATCCGCTTCGGATAGATCTTCTTCCGTGTCCCAGGACCCATCGTCAATACAGGCATTAGGGTGGGCTAAAGCACTAGGATGGGCTAAATCACATAGACGCAGAGAATCTTCCCATGGAAGCCCTGCTTTTGAAAGCGCTTCCTTAAGATGAAGAAAGTAAGGGTAAAATCTTGAAAAGCCCGTAAAAGGGGGCTCCGTCATGTCATTGTAAACCGCGACATGCCACGCGCCCCTGGTTTGTGACGTATGCGCGCGTTCGAAATCTGCCCAAACAAGATCTCTAAGGGTTTCTTTATGCACCACATAGGGATGATTCATCTCAAGATAGAATAATGCTTCGGCGTAATAGGGATGATTCTCTCCAAAGCGTTTTGCAAAAAGAGCGCAGGACAAGGCACTGACAAAAACATCACACGCCTGCCTAAAGGCGGCGCCTTCTACGCTTTCTTTCAAAGATTCGTCCCTTAAAAAGCCAAGGGGTGAGCTCTTTTTAAGGTAATGCACCTCATGCCATGTCCAGGTACATGTGTCGGGGTAGGTCAAGTTCATGACCATATAAGGACTGCCGTTTGTGAAAGCGGGTCCCGTACCACTGATCACATCACCGGGTGTTGCCTGATCATGGGTGAGGCTTTCCATGAAGCATGACCTTTGATCAGCCGCACCCACATGTTCAAAGGCCCGGATGGCGTCGTGGAGCTTGGTGCGCCCCAAAATCCAAGGAGCCTGCGGGTCAATGCGCTCCAAGACTGCCTTCTCGCACCACTCGCGGTGCGCATCACCATGACAGATATGCATCTTAATGAGATTGTTGATATTTCGGTTGCGCCACACCATAAATGAGGACGCGTTTTTCTTGCGCTGGGCAACCTGATCATGGGTCGCCCAAATTTCGGCAAGACTTGACCTCCCAAAAAGCGCCTCAATCAGCTGGGGATAATCCTTATGCTCCATACCATAAATAAAGGTATCCACATCGCAGTACGTGCGTTGTAGGGGGGCACTTAAATCTGCCGGCGCGTGGCCAAAGTACATGCCCATAAGGCGGTAGATATCGCTGGCTATGGCCGGGTTTCCTCGGGTCGCATTATTAAAAACAGCATCGATCACATCCCTCCTCCCAGAAAACGCGCTGCGAAGCCGCGCCACAACACTTTTGATAGGTGTTGGCTCAAAGCGCGCACCAAAAGAGGCACACAAGTCTTCAATGGGACCAACATTAGCCTCATAGGTGGGCGCGTCACACACAAAGCGCACGCGTAAATGGCCGGGGGTATTTTCAAGAAGGGCTCTCGCGTAGGAGAAAAATTTTCCACCATACTCAGGCGTTCCCCCCACATGAACATGCTTGGGCGGGAAAAAGGTTTGGTCATCACTTAAGGTCACGCCCGTGGTCCAGAAAAAATCTAGGGTCGCGTCCCCCGTATGGGCGAGGTGCTTGACAAAAATCTCTCGGCCTTCTTGAAAGTGTGCACTAACGTCGTGCGCGCAGGCACTGGCAAAGCAAGATCCCCCAGCCATGGAAAAAGCGAGTGTAAAAAGGCTCAAACCCACGCTCATGAAACGCCCCAAGCACAGGCAGCTTTCCTTTAAGCCGCCCATGCCTGAAACGATTCCTCTGTATAAAGAAGACACATTAGCTGTCCTCACCATTCAAACGCGCATCCAAGGCCAGCTTTTCCTCTACGCTCAAAGGAGCCAAATCCTCCTCCCGCAATTCCTCAAAGGGAACACCCAGTTTTTCAAGAACGCTTTTGAGATGCAAGTAATGGGGGTGTAGTTTGCTCACATCCTGCGGTCCCCATGTGAGTGACTTGAACTTTTCTCTTTGCCATTGCTCTGGAGTATACCTGGAACCATATGCCTTATAATCATCCCACACGAGGGCACGCAGACTATCGCGGTTTGTTGTGTACGGGTTGTTGCTCTTGAGATACTCAAGGGCGTACTGGGTAAAGGGATGAAACATACCAAAGCGTTTTGCCTGAAGAGCCACATTGACAACATTGGTAAAGGCGTCGCTGCTGTATTTAAAGTCCCAACCAGCGTCAGTATCGATCAGAGAACCATCGGCTAAAAAGGTCATCACAGGCTGACCTGTTTTAAGGCCCTGGACACCACTCCATGCCCACGTACATATATCAGGATGGTCAAGACTCATCACCATATGGGGTCCCGCGTCCGTAAAGCCTGGTCCCGTGCCATCAATCACATCCTTTGGCTCAGCCTTGTCGTGGCCAAGAGCCTTATAAAAAAGATCTTCTTTGTCTGCGTCATCGCACGTCTCAAAGGCCCGGATGGCATCATGAAGCTTTGTGCGACCAAGGAGCCAGTCTTTTGTGGAATCAATACGGTTCAAAACAATCTCCTGGCACCATGCATGGTGCACTTCTTTTTGACCCAAACGCATCTTGATGAGGCTATTGCCTGTACTGTTTCGCCACATCATAAAGGCGCCTTCATTGTCTGCGCGCGCTTTTTGGAGCTCTTCGCTAAACAGATACTCCTCATGAAGACTTGACACGCCAAAAAGCGCTTCAATCAGCTTTTCATAACCTGACGCGTCCATGCCATGGATAAAAGTATCCACATCGCAGTACGTGCGCTGGATGGGAGCACGCAAATCTGCCGGTGCGTGACCAAAGTACATGCCGATAAGGCGGTAGATATCGCTGGCAATGGCTGGATTGCCGCGGGTCGCGTTATCGAAGACAGCGCCTAAAACCTCTTGTTTTTCAGGAAACACATCGTGCAAGCGCGCCACCACGTCTTGAATGTTAATGACTTCAAACCTTGTGCCAAAAGCGCCGCTTACCTCGTCAAGGGCTTGGCGGTTGGCCTCTTGTGTGCGGCCGTCACACACAAAGCGCACGCGCAGGTGCGCTGGTGTGTGCTCTAAAAGGGACGCCACATAGGGGAAGAATTTTGCCCCGTAAGCGGGTGTTCCACCCACATGGACGTGGGCATCTGGCGCATAGGAAGGGTTGTCGCTTTGTGTGACGCCCGTGGTCCAGAAAAAATCGAGGGTCGCGTCGTGGGTGTGAGCAAGGTGTGAGGCAAATGCGGGTGCGCCCCCATCAAAATGAGAAGATGCATCCTCAGGTGTGGCACTTGAAAAACAAGGAGCAGAGCACAATTGTGACAGAACAATCAGAGAGGAGAAAAATAGACGCATCAGAAAACCCCATAGATGTTATTTATAAATCTCATATGGGCTCATAAAGGAAAATTTCAAGCCCCATTACACAAGAAAAAAGCGACTCCAACCATAACAGACTTGATTTCTTGGGACAGAACGATTAGAAGAAATCAACTTGTTTGTTTTTGTATGGCGCCTGCGCAAGTGAAAAAGTGCTTTGCCATACCGTTTTGTCTATAAGGAGTTTTGTTATGTCACAAGCACTTCAGCTTCGTGTAAGCGACCGTGAAACAACCGGTGGCGGTGCATCACGCGCCCTACGTCGTCAAGGTCTTATCCCCGGTATTCTCTATGGTGAGAATGCCGCTCCCGTATCCGTTTGCGTAGACCCACGCGACGTTGAGAAGGGTCTGCATGGATCAGGTTTTTTCACAACGGTTTTTGATTTGACCATTGGTGGCAAAAAAGAGCGCGCCCTTGTAAAGGACGTGCAGTTCCACCCTGTGACAGACGCACCTATCCACGTTGATCTTTTGCGCGTTGGTAAAGAGTCCCGCATTAAGGTTTTCGTGCCATTTGTTTTCGAAAACCGCGCCATGTCCCCTGGACTGAAGCAAGGTGGTACCCTCACACCTGCTATGCGTGGCATTGAAGTTGTGTGCGGTGCAGGGAACATTCCTCACCAAATCACCGTTGATCTGACTGGTGCTGAGGTAAACGCGCGTATCACAACATCTGATCTGGTTCTGCCAGAGGGTGTGCGCTTGGCCGATGTGCGCCAAGAGGGTCACACCGTGGCCAACATCATGCCTCCAAAGGTACGTCGCGGCGCAGCGTCCGCATAAGGATATGAGATGCGGGGCGCTTTGCGCGTCTCGCTCTCTTGAAGAACAAAGGTGGTGAGTGCCATGATTTTGCTGGTGGGCCTTGGAAATCCTGGCCCTCAGTACGCCCTCAACCGCCACAATGTGGGCTTTATGGTCATTGACTGTATCGCCCACACCTTTGACGCCTCCCCACCCAAGCGCATGGGACAAGCCTTTGTCCAAGAGGTGCGTATTGGGACCCAAAAGGTACTCCTTGCAAAACCCATGAGCTACATGAACTTGTCCGGGCCACCCGTGGCGCAGATTGCAAGTTTTTACAAGATACAGCCGGAAAATATCATTGTATTCCATGATGAGCTTGACCTTGATTTTTTACGCGTGCGGGTCAAGCAAGGGGGCGGCAACGGGGGGCATAATGGGCTCAAGAGCTTAGACGCCCACGTCGGGAAAGATTACTGGCGCGTACGCATCGGCATCGGGCGTCCCCTTTTTAAGGGCCAGGTCAGCGATTATGTCCTGTCAAACTTTAGTAACCCAGAAATAGACAACCTCTCGCACTTTCTAGGAGACGTGCTGGATCTCCTGCCAGACCTGATCGGCGACAATAAAAACGCTTTTGCATCAAAGTTGGCCACACGGCGCGAGACAACATCGGAAAAAGGATCGTAAGAAATGGGATTTAAATGCGGTATTTTGGGCCTTCCCAACGTGGGCAAGTCAACACTTTTCAACGCCCTGACCCAAACGGTGGCTGCCCAGGCGGCAAACTATCCTTTTTGCACCATTGAGCCCAATGTGGGGCGTGTTGCGGTGCCTGACACGCGCTTGGATACCCTTGCGCGCCTGGCCTCTTCCCAGCGCGTTTTGCCCACCCAGATTGACATCGTTGATATCGCCGGTCTTGTGCGTGGCGCCTCCAAAGGTGAGGGTCTTGGCAACCAGTTCCTTGGCAACATCCGTGAAGTGGACGCCCTCATCCATGTGCTACGCTGCTTTGAAGACGATGATGTGACCCACGTGGAGGGCGCCGTTGATCCCTTGCGCGATCAAGAGATCATCGAGACAGAGCTGATGCTGGCGGACTATGACAGTCTCGAGCGCCGCGCCCAGGGCCTGGCAAAAAAGGCCAAGGGCGACGATAAGGAAAGCAAGGAGACCTTGGAGCTTGTGGAAAAGCTCTTGCCGGTTCTGCGCGAAGGTCATCCCGCCAGATCTCAAACAGATCTCATTCATCTGCCCCTTTTCAAGCAGCTCCAGCTGCTTACGGGCAAGCCCATTTTGTATGTATGCAATGTGGGAGAGAGCGATCTGTCAAAGGGCAACGCCCACGTGGAGAAGGTGAAGGCTTTCGCGGCCGCCCAGGGCAGCGCCGTTGTGATTATTTCTGCGGCCATTGAGGCGGAGATCGCGGTCCTGACCGATGAGGCCGAGCGCCAGGATTTTCTTGCGTCTTTGGGGCTAGAGGAAACAGGTTTGTCCCAGGTCATTCGCTCGGGCTATGGGTTACTGGGTCTTCTCACCTTCTTTACCGTTGGTCCCAAGGAGGCACGGGCCTGGACCGTGCGTGCAGGTGCCAAAGCGCCCGAGGCCGCTGGCGTCATCCACTCGGATTTTGAACGCGGCTTTATTTGCGCAGAAACCTTGTCCTTTGAAGACTATGTGGCCTGTGGCGGCGAGACGCAAGCCAAAACCCAAGGCAAGATGCGCCTTGAGGGCAAAGAATACCTGGTCAAGGACGGCGACGTCTTCCACTTCCGCTTTAACGTGTAGAGACGAGTGGACCACTCCCCCTCAAATGAGGAAGGAAAGTGGTCCTCTCACCTTAAGGTCTGTGAAACCTTTTCACCGCCTCCACCATGTAAAGCTGTTCGATGTACTCCATCATCTGCAAACTCACACGGCGCACAGCCCTTGAGGCAGGCTCGTCCCGCTGGCTTTTCACAAAAACACTTAAGACATTGTAAAGCGCACTGACATTGGCTTCAAAAATCTCTGGTGTGCCAAGGGCCGCCACTGGGGTGTTGCCCCTCAGGGTCCATGCCTTAGTAATGGCCTCTCTTACTTTGATAACAATGTTCTTATAAGAAGCATCGGACCTCACAAGAGAGGCAAGCTGAGGCAAAAGCACCTCCACACGCCCCACAAGGGAGCTGCTCAGCCCGCCGTATGCTTTCGACAGAAAAACCGTACATTTTTCGGGATGATGAAAATCCTCATCGGTCAAAAGAAACTCTAAGTACCCTTCCCGCGTCTCTTGGGGTATCTCATCCGACAGTGTAAAAGGGTAACGCAGTGTAGGCCTCACCTCCTCAAGGGTTGGCGGGGGATTTGTGCATCCCCAACTTATGGGGGCAGCCCCCATCCACACAATCCATCCTGCGCACAATGTCCATTTTATCATCTTCATTTATTTGCCCTCCTCCTTCTGAGAAATACTATAAATGAAGATCTTTCATTTGTGTTAACAACACGCCCGCCCTCCTTCTGACCAGTTGTCACAAAATGAAGAGAGTGTTACGTTAAGGGGACTTGTCACCCTAAAGACATGATCCATGATCACACCTTACGACACCGCTTGGACGCGGCAATTTTCCCAGGAAGCATCGCGCATTAAAGAAGCGCTGGGAGATCTGTGCCTCGCATTACACCATGTGGGCTCCACAAGCGTGCCCGGTCTTTGCGCAAAGCCTGTCATTGATATGATCCTTGTTGCCCGTGACCTTGAGGCCATTCTAGCATCGCTCGAGGCCCTTGGGTACAAGGCCAAAGGTGCCCTTAATATTCCCTTTCGCGCCTACTTTTCAAAAGACGGTGTGCATCTACACGCCTACGAGCAAGGTCATCCAGAGATTGCCCTTAACCTTCTTTTCAGGGACTACCTTCGCGCGCACCCAGACGCACGCGACGCCTACGCGCGCCTCAAGGAGAGTCTCGCTTCACAAAGCGACGCCACGCAAAAGACGGGGCTGTTCTCAGCTTATACCCTGGGTAAGGACGCCTTTATTCGGGACATACTCGACAAGGCGGGCTTTGACGGTGTGTGCCTGCGTGTATGCACCCATACTTATGAATGGGAGAGGTACCACACCCTACGCAAGGAGCACCTTTTTGACCGTGCCGGCATTGTCTATGACCCCAACCACCCAAGCCTGAGTGATCCCAACGTGACCCACTTTGTGCTATACCGGGGAACGCGTATTGTGACCATTGCGGGCATTGAGTTCTTGAATGCAAGTGAGGCGGCGCTGCGCGCCTTTGTCACGGACCCCGCCTTTCAAAACCAAGGGCATGCGGGTCACATGCTCGCACTTCTTGAAAGATGGACCAAAGCGCACGGCCGGCGCATCTTAAAGCTCCATGGGTGGGAGGCAGCCGTACCGTTCTACCGCAAGCGCGGTTACACAGACATGGACTTCGATGAGGGCGGCATTCAGAGCGCGCGCCATGTGAATTTAGGAAAACATCTTTAGTTTCCACACCTCACACCGAATATCCATAAAACACACCAATAAGACCATATTGACACAAAACAAAAAACCCTCTAATGCGGACTTGGGTTTCAATTTTTTATTTTTTGACATTAAATGAACAAATATATCCTCTTTCTCCTATTGTGTACCTGCAACCTCCATGCCAGTGATGAGCTGCTGGCCGATGCTGCACTGACCCTTCTGTCATTGAGACACGTGGCCCCCACCAGCGCGCAAGAGCCCCCTGCAGGCCGAGCATCTACGGCACCAAAAGTAGCAGATTCCTTACCAGAAACACGTCCTTATACCCTTCATCACCGTGAATCTCTCACACAAGAAAGTATCACCCGTTTCCTGAGCGCGCTCACACCATATCTGGCACATCACTGTCCTGAAACACCTCAAAAATGGGAAGAATTTGCACAAATGCTTGCCAAAGAATTTCAAGGAAGCCCAAGCCTTCTTTTCAGTAGATGTCGCGCCATCTTAAAAAAAAAGGGCACGTTTCCCAACGCCCTCACCCATACGCTGCAATGCCTGAAGAATGCAGCCGATAGGGTCAACAAACATACGCAACAGCAAGAAAAAACTCAAAAAACACCCGCAGACCCCCTGCTCATACACTTCAAAATTCATAAGACAGCTCCTTTACCTGCGGCTTTTAACGCGGCATCACCTTCAGCGTCCCATGCGTACACAACACCAAACACCCACACACAGTTTGGAGAGAAGGTATTACCCCATCTCACCTTAGCGAGCATAGAGACAGACGAAGCTTGGAACTACCTAGGCATAGCGCTGGCAACGAACCTGTACGATGGCTCCCTAAGCGCACTAAAGAGCCGCTGTTCCAGTGCGTTGCATAACAACACTTACGTGGCGACTCTTTCTCCTGAAGATCAAGGCAAACTTCGGCAGTTAAGAAACACTCTGACCCGCCTTAAAAACTTTCAAGAATCTGATAGGCCTATTGTGATGAGCATCCTTCAAGCCTTTTTGACACCCCCAATATATCAAGTGCCCTTTTCTTGGAAAACCTTCGTGACGTCTCAAGAAGACGCGTATAAATTAACATCGCTGCAAATACATAATATCATTGCGCGTGCCGCAAAAATGCCGCCACCACTTATGAACCTGACACAAGAAAATAAACCCCTGTTAACACTTCTTAAGGAAGTATTCTATAACGCTCATTACAACAAATTTACCCAGGAGTAAGCAGGAAGAGGCGCACGATCAAGGGGGCTTTTCCCATGCCCCCGACTCGTCTATAGTCGTGATCGCAGATGATAAAAGGGGGTACACGCATGGACGACTTAACGTCAAAATATTTGGATTTCTGGGGAGATATCATGAGCAGAACCCTGCTCAATCCTGAGCTTCAGGATAAGTTTGTGGACCTGTGCCATGCAACCATGGCGACCCTCGCCCAAGGTGTCCCTGGAGAAGATGAAGCGAGTGAGTAAGGCGCATGGGGGAACCCTTCACCCCTTTCTTATTCAGCTACACACACAACACATGGCCTCAAGCACATTAGCTGCGTGGGCCTCCCTTGCACGCCTTAGCGGCGGATCTTACAAGGATCAAAGTACAAATCTTATGGCCCAAGCCGCCCAGCGCGCCCAAGATTTTTATCAGGGTGTGGCCCGCTTCCACGAGGCACTCAAAACCCTTGAAACTCCTAAGCGCGCTCTCCTATGGGAGAGTCCCTTCGCGCGTTTGTACGCCCAAAAAAATAGGCTAGCCACACCGATGGCCACCTGTGTGTGGATGCCCTCACTCCTGAACACCTCTCACATTTTTGATCTCGATGCCCGTCACTCTTTGGCAGGCTTTTTAAAAACACGCGGTGTGGAGAGTCTTTTTGTGGATTGGCGAGCGCCCTTAGGTAAAAGTCCGATCCTTTTGGATTACGCGAACGCGGCCGCAAAGGTGCTGCGCTTTGCACAAGAAAACACACGTTCCCCCCTCTTTGTGGGCGGCTTTTGCATGGGTGGACTTCTTGCTCTGGCCGGCGCCGGTCAGCTGAAAAGCCCCCTGGCTGGTGCAGCTCTTTTTGCAACGCCCTGGGATTTTCAAAGGTGCACTCTTCCCTTGAGCACCCGTTTTTTTGAGAAACCCTTTCCCCAGGCAAAGGACCTTGCCCCCTCCTGGGCCCTGCAGTTACCTTTTCACCTTCTGGAGCCCCGCGCCATCCAGCGTAAATACCAGGAGCTTGGCAAAGGTTCAGGGCCCGTGGACCCTTTGTTTGCCCGTCTTGAGGCGTGGCTATGCGATTTGCGCCCCCTTCAGTGGGACCTGCTGAAAGAATGTGTAGACACCTTTTATACCCGAAACACGCTTTTCAACACAAACCAGGTTTTGGGAACACCCTTAAGGAAGGATTTCTTCCAAAACACCTTCATGGTTGCCCCCACACTGGACCGCATTGTGCCAAGTGCATGCACCCTGTCCCTGGCCTCGTTTCTCGGCGCAACTCCCCTCACCCCCGCCATGGGGCACGTGGGCACCTTTGCGTCCAAGCGCGCCCCGTCCCTTATCTGGGAGCCCCTTGCGGCGTGGTTTCAAAAAAGCGCCTCGTAAATAAGCGCTTATCTTGTGTCCCATCAAAATGGTCTACTTCTTGCATTTGTATGCCTGCCTCAAACAAAAAAGGCACATCACAAAAAAGGAGAAAACCCATGAAAAAATTCTGCTTACTACTCATACTCCCATTTCTGCTTCTAACGCCGTCCCACGGATCGTTGGGCGAAATCGCAGACGCAACGCAAGAAAAGGAATACACCTCCCTGCGTGTCAGGACCGCCCACAAGTTCGTGCTGGATTTTGTCAGAAAACACGCCGCATATGCCCAGACATGGGAGGACGCCTTAGAAAAAATCTTTGACGCACACCTCCCAAAAAAATCCCTGTGCCAAGAGGATGTTGAGGACTATGCGCGCACCTGGCTTGAAGAGAGGAAATCAGATCGCAATACCGGTCTGATGCAACATGCAAAGCTGCCCGGCTTAAAGGCGCAAAATATCTCCCCTGAACTTCAGCGCAAAATTTACAGGTTTTCCAATGCCCAAAATACCTTACGCGCAGCCTTTGAAGTGCAGTGGAATGCGTGGATGGAGCATCTTGGCCCCCAAAAGCCAGGTGCCTTCTGTGCAGCCTTTTTGCTTGCCTACCCAGAGGCTTTGCCCAACACATTTGAGGATTTTTCATTTTATGTGATGCCAGCCCTCACCAGGGAGTGGGAGCCTACCCTCACCCCCCATGTTCTCATTGGTGCACCCCTGTGCATGTCCCTGGAGGGCCTAGAGGCCGCGCGCCATATCGTCCGGCAAGATATTGCGACCCAAACAGGTCTGCCTTATATGTCCCAGCTGAAGGGCGAGCACCTCCAGGAGATGAAGAATGTCAAAGATCTGCGTACACTCCTTCTCGTCAGAGCGCCGTCTTACTTCACAAAAAGTGTCCAGCCCTGGCCCCTTCTTGAAACCCTGAAAGAAATTTTGCCACACCTGCCCAGCCTTGAAACCCTTCAACTTCCCGTCCTTGGTGTGTGGGAAGAAGATCAAGCAAAAGACCTCTTGTCCGGATGCGGTCATTTGAAACAAGTGATTCTAAGCCGCTTTATGGATAAGCCTGAAGGCGCCCAGGAAACCCTTGATCCAGAAGTCCTGTTTGACGCCCTGCCAGAAGGTGTGGCGCCGTACCTGCGTGATGAAGACGATCTAATGAAAGGCACTTGGTCCGTGGCACCAAGGCGTGGAGGCGTCTACCCTTACGCACCCCACACGAAATCCTACATACCTGTGGCACCTTGCCTCGATATTCTCAGTGGCTGGGATGTGAACAGCGCCCTTCTTGATTTAGCCATTGAGCAACAATAAGACGCTACTTTAGACTTATGGGCGCGCTGCAACATCCACTGCGGCGCGCTTCTTTCCATTGAACCGAATCTGGGCGAAATGCTTACTGGACTGCCGCGGGCGATACAGTCCCCTATTGCGCAACGATTACCCCTCTCTTGCATATATAATAAGAAATAAAACAAGAACTTAAGAAAGAAAATCTTAATATCATTCAAAAAAAATACTTATCGAAAATTAAAACGACTGGCACACTTTTTGCTTATATTTATGCGCCAGAGACAACGTTGGCAAACATCCAAACATGTGGAGAAAAATCTATGAAAAAATTGCGCTTTCTATTTGTTTTACCCTTTCTGTTTTCCGCGCCTTGTCATGGCTCCTCCAAGGACGTCTGTGAAATACCCCATGACAAAGAATACGGGTCCGTTCGCACCCTGGCGGCTCACAAGTTCACCTTGGACTTTGTGAGCAAATACGCTCCAGGCGCACAGTCATGGGAGGAGGCCCTCGAGGGCATTTTCAAGTCTTCTGGCGCCTTCGGGGGCATGTCCCATGAAGCACTTTTGGATCATACGCGCGCATGGCTTGCAGATAGAAAAAGTGATGATTCCGTAGGTGAAAGAGAAAAAGAGCGCTTACACCTTATGACGACGGACGATATCTCGCCCGAATTGCATCAAAAAATTTATCAGTTCTCCAAGGCGCAAAATGTCCTGCGCGCCGCCTTTGAGGCTCAGTGGGACATGTGGATGCAAAATCTTGGGTCCCAAGAACCAGGGCAATTCACTGGCGCGTTTGTAACGGCCTACCCGGACGCTCTCCCCCAACAACTTGAAGATTTTGCATTTTTCAGGTGGAACTGTTTTTTCAAAGAATGCAATCCTTGTCTTAAACCCTATGCACTCCTCGTGACATCTTTGTGTGCATCTTTAGAAGGCATTGAGGACGTACACCATATTGTGACCCAAGATATTGCTTGGGAGCCTGATTTGCCTTACTCCCCACAGGCCAAAGGAGAGCACCTCAAAGCCATCGGCGCCTTTGAAAATCTGCGCTCCCTGGCTATCAGCAGAGACGGCTCCTATTTCACGAAAAGGGGCGCGCCCTGCTCCCTTCTTGAGACACTCAAGGAAATCTTGCCAAAGCTTACCCGCCTCGAGACCCTGCAGCTTCCTGTTCTGGCAGAAGATGAAGAAGCCCAGGCCATGGACCTTTTGTCTGGGTGTGGGCACATCAAGCGCGTCATCTTAAGCACCTTTACCCATGCGCATCCTGGCGACCAAACGGTGTCAATGCTCAACCCCAGGCCTCTGTTTGACACTGTCCCAGAAAACGTCGAGACATATTTGCGCGAGGATGATGGCCGGCGCGGTGGCATTTGGTCCAATGTACCTCTTTATGGGGGCATTTATCCCTACACCGCACACAACACATCCTGTGTGAATATCGCGCCCAACCTCAGCTTCTTAAGCAATAGGCTTGTGAACGCGGCCCTTGTGACCATGGTCATTCCTCAAGAACAAAATCAGTAACCCAAAATTTATAGGCGCGCTGCAAGAGAGGTTGCGGCGCACCTTTCTTTAAAGAAGCGGATTCAGGTAAGGCCCTGTTACACTTTTAGAATTTTTTGCAAGCTCCTTGGGGGTGCCCGTGGCCACAAGAAGGCCTCCCCCGTCGCCGCCCTCGGGTCCTAGATCCAGAACCCAGTCTGCAGTTTTGATCACGTCCAGGTTATGTTCAATAACAACCAAGGTGTTGCCTTGGTCCACTAAGCGGTGAAGCACCTCCAAGAGCTTGCGCACATCTTCGAAGTGGAGACCCGTTGTGGGCTCGTCCAAGATATAGAGGGTTTTACCGGTGGCGCGCCGCATAAGCTCCTTGGCCAGCTTCACGCGCTGGGCCTCGCCTCCCGACAAGGTCGTTGCACGCTGGCCAATCTGGATATATCCAAGTCCCACCCCTTCCAGGGTCTTGAGCTTATCGCGCAGACTTGGGATCGCGTCGAAAAAGAGCGCGCCTTCTTCCACGGTCATATCCAGAACGTCCGCAATGGATTTGCCGCGGTAGTGAATGTCCAAGGTCTCCCGGTTATAGCGCCGACCTTGACACTGCTCGCACTCTACGTACACGTCGGGCAAAAAGTGCATCTCAATCTTGGTCACGCCGTCCCCTTGGCACGATTCGCAGCGCCCTCCCTTCACGTTGAAGGAAAAGCGCCCGGGACCATATCCGCGTGCCTTGGCCTCGGGAAGCCCCGCGAACCAGTCGCGAATGGGGCCAAAAATACCCGTATAGGTCGCCGGGTTCGAGCGCGGCGTGCGCCCGATGGGGGACTGATCAATATCGATCACCTTATCAATGTGCTCGGCGCCTGAAAGGCTTTCAAAGGCAAGGGGCGCCTCGTCCCCAATGCCAAAATGCTGATTAAGGGCTTTGTAGAGCGTCTCCACCACAAGGGTAGACTTGCCGCCCCCGGACACGCCCGCCACACACGTAAATGTCCCAAGGGGAAAAGTCGCGTCCACGTTTTTAAGGTTATTTCCCCGCGCGCCCTTGATCGTTAAAAATGACCCATTCCCTGGGCGAGGGGTGTCTGGCACGGGCACTTCTTTAGTGCCGCTTAAATAGGCACCCGTTAGGCTCTGGGGGGAGGCGAGAATCTCCTTAAGAGTCCCCTGGGCCACAATCTCGCCGCCGTGCACACCCGCCCCTGGCCCCATGTCCAAGATAAAGTCTGCCGTACGGATGGTGTCGGCGTCATGCTCTACCACCAAGACCGTGTTGCCCAAGTCGCGCAAGTGGGTGAGGGTGGCAAGGAGGCGGTCATTGTCGCGCTGATGGAGACCAATGGAAGGCTCGTCCAAAACGTAAAGAACACCTGTGAGCCCCGATCCAATTTGGGAGGCCAGGCGAATACGCTGGGACTCGCCCCCTGATAGCGTACCTGACCCACGGTCTAGGCTCAGGTATCCAAGACCCACGCTTTGTAAGAACCCCAGCCTTGCAACAAGCTCCTTCACGATCTTGTCGGCAATTTGGTTCTGGGAAGAGGTCAGATGCGCGCTCAAATCCTTGGCCCAGGCAAGGGCGTTTTCTATGGACAGAGCGCTCACCTGGGGCAGATGGAGTCCTGCCACCTTCACGGCTAAGGCCTCTGGACGCAGCCTTGTACCCCCACAGGCGTCACACACCTGGGTATTTTGAAAGTGGGCCAGCTCTTCCCGGCGCTTGGGGTTGTCTGTCTCCAAAAAGCGGCGCTCTAGGGAGGGAATCACCCCTTCAAAGGCCTTATGGGTCGTGTGGCGCTTTTTAGGATCGTCGGCGGTCATCTGGAGGGACATGGAGATCTTCTCCCGCCCGCTGCCGTAAAGGATCATCTCCTGGGTTTTGGGCGAGAGCTTTCCAAAGGGCAAGGAGGGGTCATCCTGACAGTGGACAATGACCGCCTTCAAAATTTGGTTATAGTAAAAGGAAAAGCCACCGGACCACGGCGCGATGGCTCCCTTATCAATGGTGAGCGCGCGGTTGGGCACCACCTTTTCAGGGGCAAAACTTGTGCGCACCCCAAGCCCTTCACAGGTTTTGCACGCCCCATAGGGGCTGTTAAAGGAAAAGAGGCGTGGCTCTATTTCCTCCAAGGTAAAGCCAGACTCAGGGCATGAGAACTTCGAGGACAGGATCTGCACCTCCTGGGTGTCCATCTCTTCCACACCCAAGAGACCGTCGGAGAGTAAGAGTGCTTTTTCAACACTGCCAGACAAACGCACCCGCAGCTCGTCTGCGTTTTCACGGCGTACAACCACACGGTCCACCACCACGTCGATGGTGTGCTTGATGTTTTTCTCTAAGGTAGGCAGATCCTCAAAGGTGTAGAAAGCGCCGTCAATTTTGAGGCGCTCAAAGCCTTTTTTGCGCAGGTCCTGGAGCTCCTTTTTGTATTCTCCTTTGCGTCCGCGCACAATGAGGGCCAGCAGATACAGCTTTGTACCATCTGTCTTTTCCATGAGACGGTCCACCATTTGGCTAGCGCTTTGGCTTTCGATGGGCAGACCTGTTACAGGCGAGTACGGCACCCCCACACGGGCATAGAGAAGACGCAAGTAGTCATGGATTTCCGTCACGGTCCCCACCGTTGAGCGGGGGTTACGTGAGGCGGTTTTCTGTTCAATGGAGATAGCCGGAGACAACCCCTCAATGCTGTCCACATCGGGCTTTGGCATCAGCTCCAAAAACTGGCGCGCGTACGCCGACAAGCTCTCCACATAACGCCGCTGACCTTCGGCGTAGATGGTGTCAAAGGCCAGGGAGGATTTTCCTGATCCACTCAGGCCCGTGATCACCGTCAGGCTTCCCTTGGGGATCTCCACATGCACATTTTTCAAATTATGCTCGCGCGCGCCGCGTACACTGAGATTTTGAAGGCCAAAAAGGGGAGGTTTTGTCGTCATGGGCGTGTCAAACTGAAAAAAGAAGGAAGGTCTACTTTCTTTAACCACACCTAGGCGCCTAGCGCAAGAAAACTACGCCTAGCCCATATAATCTGGGCCCTCTCAACATACATTTAAGTTTTTATTAAGGTTTTGTCCCTATCCTTTTCATGATCCACACACACCCGGAGATCCCCATGAACATTCCTGCAAAGGGCTTTGCCGCCTTCAACGAAAAAGATCCCCTTGGCCCCTTTGATTTTTCAAGGCGAGATTTACGCGCCGACGACGTCCTCATCGACATCACGCACTGTGGTGTGTGCCACTCGGATATCCATCACGCAAAGGCCGATTGGCCAGGGTCCAAGTATCCCATGGTGCCGGGACACGAAATTGTCGGGCGCGTGCGCGCGGTGGGACAAGGGGTGACAACCTTCAAAGCCGGTGATTTGGTGGGGGTTGGCTGTATGGTGGATGCGTGCGGCGCGTGTGCGTCCTGCAAAAAAGACCTGGAGCAGTACTGCGTCCAGGGTGCCACCATGACCTACAACGGCACGGACCGCATCGACCACACCAACACCTATGGCGGATACAGCACCTGCGTTGTGGTTAAGGACCGCTTCGTGTTACGCGTGCCAGACTCCCTGGACATTGAAAAAACGGCGCCCCTTTTGTGTGCAGGCATTACCACCTATTCACCCCTCAAACACTGGGGGGTTGGGCCCGGCACGCGTGTGGGTGTTGTGGGACTCGGGGGTCTTGGCCACATGGGGATCAAATTCGCCAGTGCCATGGGAGCGCACGTGACGCTACTCACCCGCTCACCTCATAAGGCCGAGGACGCCAAGCGTTTTGGTGCCCATGAGATCTTAGTCACCACACAAAGCGACGCTTTTGCAAAACACGCACGCTCTTTTGATTTTATCCTGGACACCGTTCCCTACGCCCATGACGTCAACCCTTATGTGGGACTTTTGGATGTGAACGGTACGCTCACACTGGTGGGCTACCTTGGCCCCCTTGAGCCAGGGGTGAACAGCGTCTCCCTCATCATGGGACGCAAAGCTGTGGCGGGATCAGTCATTGGCGGCATTACCCAAACCCAGGAGATGCTCGATTTTTGTGGCAAACACAATATCACCTGCGACGTGGAGGTCATTGCCATGGACAAAATCAACGAGGCCTATGAACGTATGTTACGCTCGGACGTGAAGTACCGGTTTGTGATCGACATGAACAGTTTGAAATAAGGCGCTACGCTGCGCGTGAAGTATCTTGAGATATAAGCTTTGCGATGGGGGCAAAAGATCGTCTATGGTGGGGCGTTACCCCGTGGAGAGCCAAGCCCTCTTGATGGGCTTTTGTGCCATATCCCGCGTTCTTTTCCCAGCCGTATCCTGGAAAAGCGCTGGCCAAATCCGCCATCAGCGCGTCCCTTGCAACCTTTGCAAGAATGGCAGCCGCCGCAATAGACAGGCTTTTATCGTCACCCTTCACAAGGGGTTGGCCTGGTACGGACCCTTTAGGCACAAAAAGCCCGTCTACCAACAAATAGGAAGGCGCCCGTGCAAGCCCCTCAACGGCCCGCGCCATGGCAAGCAAGGTCGCCTGGTGGATATTGAGGGCATCAATTTCCTCTACACTGGCCTCACCCAGACAAAACCACAGATGCTCTCTTTCCGCCTCTTGAAAAAGGGCGTCCCTGGCTTTAAGACGCGCCCGTGCCGTCATCTTTTTTGAGTCCTTTAAAAGGGCAAGCGCCTTTGGACACACGGCACCTCGCTCAAACACCACTGCGCCCGCAACAATGGGGCCGGCCCAAGGACCACGCCCTACCTCGTCCACACCTGCCACGTGGGCGCCATGGCGGTCTTCAAAGGAAAAATCAGGCATCGGAAGAGGGGTCCTTGTCACCTGACAAGCGGTCTGCCATGCGTGAAAGTGCTCTGATTTCCTTACCAAAAATAAGGGAGAAGAGCTGATTCAGGGTGCTGATGCCCTGGGGCGCCGCGTCATGGAGACGCCGGGCGGCAATCATCCAGAAGGGGCTCAGCGCCAGGGACAAGGCGGCCAAAGATACGATGAGGCGATTACCGTCGTCGCCAAGCAGGCCGCTTTCCTCCCCCACTGTGGCCAATAAAAAGGCAAACTCACCCATCTGTGACAGCACAAGACCTGATAAGAAAGCCTGTTCCCAGGGCTGGCGCAGCACATGGAGAATGAAGATATTGAGGGCCGTTTTTCCGATGGTAATAAAGGCAAGGAGCACCAAGACCTTTACCAAATGATCCCAAATGTACCCCAGATCCATCAAAAGCCCGATGGACAGGAAAAACACCATCATCAGGACGCTTTGGATGGGACGCGTGACTTTGAGCATGGTATGGCTCTCGGACGTGTTGCCAAGGACAAGGCCACCTAGAAACGCCCCGTACGCAGCCGACAGCCCCATGACACCCGCCACAACGGCCATCCCAAAACAAAACAACAGAGCCGCCAATGGCGTCAGATCGGAATTCTCAGCCACCACCTTAACAAAGGGAATGTGAATGCGGCTCTTGCGACTGAGGTACCAAATGAGGGCCCCCAAAAGCCCCATGGCAAAAAGCACCTTCACAGCAATGAGTGGACTTAATGAACCGCCGCTCATACCTTTCAGGATAAGGATCATGGGTACGATGGCCAAGTCCTGGGCAATGAGCACACCGATGGTCAAACGCCCCGTTTGCGTGGAAAGCTCATTAATGTTTTCAAGCATCTTGATGGCAACCGCCGTACTGCTGAGCGCCAGGGCGCACGCCAGCACGATGGACAAACCGAAGGGTAGGCCAAAGACCTTTCCCAGGCCGACAAGCACCAGAAGGCTCACACCCAGCTGGAATAGGGTGGTCAGCAAGCTGACAAGCCACACTTCCTTGAGGGCGCGCAGATCAAGCTCCATCCCGATAAGAAAGAGCAGCATGAGAATGCCAAGTTCAGCCAAGGATTCAACGGCCGCGCGGTCGTGCACGAGTCCAAGTAAAGATGGCCCCAAGAGGATTCCGGCCAGAATATAGCCCAGAATCGCTGGTTGCTTGAACCGTTCAAAGAAAAGACCGCACGCCAGCGCCACAGACACAACCAGCGCGATTTCCGTCAGGTGGGACAGATCACCCATTCCATTGCCTTGCTGTTATAAAGACTCACGTGCACCAAGCCTAGCAAAAATGCGGGGCGAGTGAAAGCCTACCAGTAATAAGGCTTTTCCCGGATGTCCACGTGGACAAAGTTAGATTTGGGGTAGAAACCAACACCGCCCAGGCGCAGACTCCTAGCCGCGTCGCGCAGTTTGGACAGCTTCACACCCTGCAGGCGTACGTCCACCGCGCGTCCCGACATGTGAAGACTGTTTTTGGCCACACCACGTCCGGCTGAGCGCAATTTCTTGTTGGTTTCTTCGCTGCGGTAGCCGCACACAAGCTCAAGGGGTCTGTGGCTGCCAAAGGGTGTATGGAGCTTATCAAGAAGATCATAGAGCGCCGGGTTCATGGGGTGCTCTTTGCCCGTACGGCGGTCACGCATGATATGGGACAAAAGCTTGAGCGCGTCAGGATCATATTCGCCCGCCGCTTTGTATACTTGCTTGAACCACTCGCCCGTGTGTTGGTTATAGAGATAGAGTTTGCGCTCAACCAAAGGAGCCGCCTTTAAAAGGGTTGGCACACCAAAGGTGAGTCCTGCACCCACCACAAGCCCTGTCTTTAAAAAAGACCGTCTCGAAACGTCTGGAAGAATTAAACCCGTCACCCACACCTCTCGCGTTTTGTCAGTACCTTAGTAGGAATAGGGAAAAAATCTCCCTCGCGCAAGACCAAAAATGCCCAAAGTTTAAATTTTTGTTTATTTTTAATTAAATTGAAGTTGATTGACACGTAAAGAGAACTCAACTCAGAGAAAATCACTTGTTTTTAACATGATCATACTGTGTGAGGATTACCGCTTTTTCACAAAGAAGAGCTTTTCACAACCAAAATGGCATTCATTTGGCGAAATGTTCCACCAAAATTTTTTCACCAATTTTAAAAAGAACGTAGGACAAAAGCGCGATAAATCCGTTGGCCACAAGTTGTAAAAGCTGTGCGAACGCGCCGTCCATAAGGGCCATCACCCCATGCTGGGTAATGAGGGACAAATTCTGGTGAATCAAAAAGAAAAGATTGTAGGACGAAAGCCCGAAAAACAGCGCGGCCACAAACATGGCCAAAAATGTTAAGAACGGATGCCTTTTAAAGAAAGAAATGGGGCGCTTATGCATGTTGCTCCCTTTATCCTGTTTTTCTCCCCAGTATCTTAGCATGAAATAATCTCGCCCATGGGATCTTTTATGATAGGGTTGCGCTCACGGTTATTTTCAAACGTTTATGATGTTCAAACAGTTTTCATTTCAAGAGCAATGGCAAAACTCTCAAGCACGCGTCCTTGAGGATCACCTAGATAACAGATCTGTGCACAGCGTGACAGCGCCCGGACTCACACCTCAGTCGCATGAAAGGAGTAAAATATGATCTCGCGAAAAATCTCTGTTTTAGTGTTGTTAACTCTTTCATTTCTTGAAAATGTTTATGCTTGCGCCTTTGACGACATTGCGCCAAACGAAATCACCGTGTGGCGGGCTTATTACCATAACGATCTGGAACGCGCACAAGAATCCCTTGGGACTATGTTGGAAAAACTCTATAGAATCCAAAATGTTAAGGACGTCCTTCCCCTCTATGCGAAAGCAGTTATGGCATTTGGGCAAGCACCACAAGACACACCAAAAGAGGTGTATGACGAAACCGTTTTGCCCCTTTTAACTGCAGCCTTTGAAGAAATGAGAAAAACATCCCCATACACTTTTGAAGCCCATCTGCTTGCGGCCGCAGAGTTGAAATGGTGGGTCGCGCGGCGCAACCCTGAGGAATGCAGTCCTGATAAAATTGCACTTATGATGGCTCAGGTTTATGCCCTGTTATACGGTGGGACACCCAAAAATTATGAGCGCGCAACTTTATGGCGTGCCTACGCCGCAAACGTGCGTGATCAATTTCAAGATACCCTGAAAGAGGTACGAGAAGAAGACTGGTCAAAGCTTCAAGAAATGCTGACCTGGTCGTATGAGGATTTGGAAAAATCACTTCAACGTTTGAGGCAATAAACGCAAGGGATACCCAATCTCTCCCTAAAAGATAAAGGTTTCGCTATAATCTGTTACACACATAACCTGGTACCACTACATGACCTTTTCACACATGACCTTTCAAGGACAATGGCGAGATTATCAAGCGCGCGTCCTTGAGGAGCACGGCGATAACCTCACAAAAAGGCGTCTCAATATTGTGGCAGCCCCTGGATCGGGCAAAACGGTTTTAGGGTTGGAGCTCATGCGTAGGCGCGCAAAGCCGACCCTTATTTTAGCGCCCACACTCACCATCCGCAATCAGTGGATAGAGCGCCTGCAGTCCCTGTTTTTGCCACGGGGCGCGCCTCACCTCGATTGGATTTCCACAGACGCACGGCGCCCAAGGCCCTTGACGGTCATCACCTATCAAGCGCTACACGCGGCTTTTTGCGGGGCAGGGGAAGCGCTAGACGCGCAGGAGGCTGACCCAGAAGACGAAGAAAAGAGCGCATCTGGCAAAACAAATCCCGCACGGGAAAAAGAGATTATCAAAGGCCTCATCGCCCAAAATATTGGCACGCTCATCTTGGATGAGGCCCATCATCTGCGCAACGAGTGGTGGAAAGCGCTCACAAAACTTGAGGCGGCCCTTCAAAAACCAGGTATTATCTCCCTCACCGCGACGCCTCCCTATGATGTGGAGTACGCCCAGTGGCAAAAGTATGAGGCGCTTTGCGGCCCCATCGACGCCGAGATCAGCGTGCCGGAGCTTGTGAAGGCGGGGGATCTATGCCCCCACCAAGACTATATCCACTTTTCTTTGCCTGTGGGTAAGGAGCGCGAAAAACTCACACAGTTCAAACAAGAAATCTCTCATTTTCTTCAAAATCTTAAGAGGAATAACTCTTTTGTGGAGGTCCTTGCCACCCATCCCTGGGTCCGCACACCCCTCACACACGTGGAAGACATTTTAGGGGACAGCGCATTTTTCTCTGCCATGGTCATCTTTCTCAACGCCAGCGGGCGCAAGCCACACCCGGACGTGGCCAAAATCCTGGCCACAGGCAAAGAGGCCCCACCCCCGATGACGCCCCAGTGGTTGGAAACCCTCCTCACAAACGTCCTTTACACACATGCGTCACATTTCGAGGCGCACAAAGATGTTCTTGAGCCCATCCGACAGGATCTCTCCCGCATTGGCGCTACCGAGCGCCACCAGGTTACCATTGACCACGCGCGCAAGATCGGCAAAATGCTGGCGGCCAGCCTTGGCAAGCTTGAGAGCATCGCCCAGATCACACGGGCCGAATACGGTGCCCTCGGGCAAGACTTGCGCATGGTGATTCTGGCTGACTACATCCGCGCAGATGAACTGCCGCGACATCCGGAAAATCTCTCACCCCCTCAAAAAATTGGCGTTGTGCCCATCTTTGAATCCTTGCGCCGCCTGGGTCTTGCGGACCTCAAGCTAGGCCTCCTCACGGGATCCCTTGTGTTGATACCAAGGGGCGCACGCCCTGTACTTGAGCGCATTGCAGCCGAGGCGGGCCTTGATCCAAGTCATTTGATATGCACCCCCACCCCCCACGACGGAGCGTATTTAAACGTTCAAATGCGCGGGGTTGGGAAACAAAAAATTGTGCAGCTGATCACGGAGGTTTTCCAAGCGGGTGCCATCCAGGCGCTGGTGGGCACCCAAGCGCTTTTGGGCGAAGGATGGGACGCGCCAAGTCTCAATACCTTGATCCTTGCCAGCCACGTGGGGTCCTATATGCTCTCCAACCAAATGCGCGGGCGGGCCATTCGTACCCATGCCAAGGGCCCCCATAAAACGTCCCACATTTGGCACCTGGCCACCATTGATCCTGTGCCCCTTGACAGGCAAGAGGATTCCTTTTTCGGTGAGCGGGGCACCACCAAAGAAATCAATACATTCGATGAAATTCAGGAGCATATTGGCGAGGACGTCACCCTTCTGCGCCGACGCTTTCGTGCCTTTGAAGGCGTGTCTTATGGACGGCCCTATCTCATTGAAAATGGATTCAAGCGTCTTGATTTGTCCAAGGTAAACTGGTCGAAAAATGGCGTTGCACGTCTCAATGAGGCAACGCTTATGAGGGCCAGGAAACGAGATACTTTATCCCAGATGTGGCACCGCGCCTTGGAGGGGGCAAGCCCCAAGCCAAACATGCGTGAAAAACTTGAGGCCACCTACGCACCCATGGGGTTTGTTTACGCCCACACACTCAAGGCCGTTTGCCTAAACGCGCTGATTTGGGGAGGCAGTTGGGCAAGTCACATTTTGGGCGCCGGGCGCGGGTCAAAAAATCCCTTGGCCTTTCTTGCCCTATCCTTGGGTGTTGCAGGTGTTCTGGCCCTTCCTAAGCTCCTTAAAGCCCTCTTTCTTTTTGTGCGTAACGGGACCCTTGAAGGCGCCATGAAGCAGGCAGCCTGGGCGGTGCTTGAAACCTTACAGAACATGGATCTTGTGAAAACAAATCCCAAAAATCTGCGCGTTCAGGTCATGAAAGACAAAATGGGCGTTCTTTACTGCGGCCTTGAGGGCGCAACCGCCCTCGAGCGCAAAGTCTTTTTAGACGCCATGCAAGAGCTCCTGAGCCCCCCTGAAAGCCCGCGCTACCTTCTAGTTCATACAAGCAAAATAGGAACTTTCCTGCGCACAAATTACCACAGCGTCCCCGCCCTCATGGGTCAAAACAAAGAGCACGCGACGTTTTTTGTAAAGCGGTGGCAGCGATACGTGGGGCAAGCAGACCTTGTGTACACCCGCACCCCTGAGGGACGCCTGATCCTTTTGCGGGCACGCACAAAATCTTTTGCGTCCGCCTTTCAACGAAAGACCGACCGCATCAGTATATGGGAGTAACCGCACTCAGCAAAAAAGAGCTATTTTATAAATCCTTAACCATATAAATGGCAAGCGGCAGACAGGGTGTTTGACTTCTTATATTTTATCTCATAGGAATGACTTAGAGCTATTTTTTAACTCAGGAACGCGCGATGTACTTCAAATGCCCCATGCAGATTTTGGCGGCAACATGCCTATGGAATACTTGTACCCAAGCAGTGCCCTTTGATGTCAATGACCCGGATAGATCCCATGCCGCGTCAAGTGTACCCGTTGGAATAGTGGATACAAACAATGATACACCCGAGGCCGTCTGCAGGGGTCCTGCGGAAATGGAATCCTGTGATACAAATCAAGAGAAGCTGCTCTTCAAAAAAAATAGTTATCTAGAATACGATTTAGATGAATTGATACAAATCTATGATTTTATTGATGAAAAAAACACACCACCTCTTGTGAAACTTGCCAAAGATGCCCTCAATGTAGTCGAACTTTTGCGAGCCGCCCGTGAGGTGACGCTTGAAAAGCTCATACTCATCGCAAACGCTGGTTTTGTGGGGGCAGCACACATCGCGGTTTTGAAGGCCCCGTTTATTCATGAGCACAATGTCTCTCGGTATGTCAGGATTTTTGAGCGTGTCACCAATCCTCGTTATGTGCAAGAAATCCTTGATGCATCAATACAAGCTTCCGATGAAAGGGTGAACATTATTGTAGGGGCCCAGTTTCCCCAGGAGGTGATGGCGAAGGTCTTCACAGATAGTCGCATCACAAAGGATAACGCGAAAAGCTACGCCGTACTTCTTAACGGTGTCTCGGACACAGACACCTTTCTTCAGGCCACAGAACATGTGCACCTCGAAAGGCTTGCTTTCATTGCCGCGGCGGGTTTTGAGCCAAAAGATCGTGTGTGTGCTTTGCGCGCTGATCAGATTACGGCGCAAAATGCCAAGGACTACGTTCGACTTCTTATGAATATGTATCAACCTGACAAACTCTTAGAAGCCGCCGAAGGCGTTTCTGATGAGAGACTTGCCTTCATTGCCGCGGCGGGCTTTGAGCCAGACGATCGTGCGTGTGCTTTACGCGCTGATCAGATTACGGCGCAAAATGCCAAGGACTACGCCCTACTTCTTAAAAATGGATGCCAAAAAGAATGGGTTTTAAAAGTGGCCAAAGGCCTGCCCGACGAGCGGATTGCCCTCATTGCCACAGCAAGGTTTGAGCCTTCAAATCGCTTGTTTGCCTTGCGCGCTGCTCAGATTACGGCGCAAAATGTGAATATCTACGTTCGGCTTTCTCGGGGCTTGTTGGCGATTGACGAACTTTTAGAAGCCGCCGAAGACGTGTCTGACGAGCGGCTTGCCCTCATTGCCGCGGCGGGTTTTGAGCCTAGCGCGCGCGCACATGCTTTGCGCGCCCAGCACATTACGGCGCAAAATGTGAATATCTACGTTCGACTTCTTAAGGGTGAAATCAGGATGCCTTCCACTATTTTAGGAGGTATATTAGAAAGTGTATTAGAAGGTATAGATAATACACACCTGGAACGCATTGCAGACATTGTTGATCCAATTCAAAGGCTTCAAGCGCTTAGGCGTGCAATAGAAGACCACGCGGGGGTCCCAAAATAAAACATCACCGAAACACACGGGCAGAAAGATTTTAAAATGCTGTGCACCTTGTGCATGAGTCTTTACCAAGAGGCATGTTTGGGATAGAGTATGCCTCACGCGCCCTTAGCTCAGCTGGATAGAGCATCGGCCTTCTAAGCCGAGTGTCGCAGGTTCGAATCCTGCAGGGCGCGCCACTCCCATCACACTTTTTTGCTATCCGCCTTTTGAAGCTCGTCCGATGTTGGCACATCATTCTCTGCCGCAGGTGTCGGGGTGGAGGCCTCAGCGTCATCGGGCTCTTCCGCGGGCTGCACAGGGGGCTTGTACGCCTCAAAGCGCTTATTGATGCTGGCCACAAGCGCCTTAAAGGCAGACAGATCGGCCCCGCCTAGTTTGCCTGCTGGCATGGTCTTGACGTGTTTTGGATCCACTTGCTTCCCAAAACGGATGAGCTCGTAATGGAGATGCGGTCCCGTGGTGCGCCCCGTCATGCCAATGTATCCAATAATCTGTCCCTGACGCACAGCTTTGCCTGGACGAAGACCCGTCGCAAAGCGACTGAGATGCGCATAGGCCGTTGAGATTTCACTGTTGTGACGCACACGGATATAGTTGCCATAACTGCTAAAGGGTCCCACTTTTTCCACGACGCCATCACCTGCGGACATGACAGGGGTCCCTATGGGCGCGGCAAAGTCCACGCCCTTATGATCCTTGCGGTACCCAAGGACCGGATGGCGTCGGCTGCCAAAGCCTGAGGAAAGACGCGCGCCGTCTACAGGTGTACGAAGTAGTCCCTTACGTGTGCTTGAGCCCTTCAGGTCATAGTAGCCGGGAGGACTGCTGCGTGGCTTAAAGTTATAAAAACGCAGCTCCTTATCCTTTAGTTTCAGGTAAACAAAGGACAGTTGCCCCGGACGCTCCAAAAGTCCTTCGGGGTCTTTTTCAGTGTCGTACACAAGTCCAAAGGTGTCGCCTGGGTGAAAGTCACGCTGGAAGTCCACGTCGTGGCTGAGGACCTTCACCATCTCGGTGATGACCTTGGGAGGGACCTTGAGTTTCTTCGCGTCTAAAAAGAGACTCTCTTTGATCTCACCCTTGGCAATCTGGGTCGTCTTGATGAGCTTTTTGACCTCTTTTTGAGCGCGGTAAGATCCATCATCCCCTTTTTCTACCGTAATCTCGCACTCAATGGAGGGGCGAATGTAAAGACTCAGGAGATCCCTATCCCCTCCCTTTTCTTTGGGAGGCATGTACGTCACAAACAGCTGATGATCTGGGCGCAAGTCTTTGGCATTGAAGACTTTTGTGAGAGCCTCCACAGCGTCATGAACTTGGGTTTGGTCAATTTTGGCGCGCAAAAGGACGCTGGAGAGGGTGTCCCCTTTAAGGACTTGGAGGGTTTCATCCACGGGACCTGTGGGTTCAACCTCTTCCTCAACAACCTTCACAGGCGGGGGTGGGGGCGCAGGAGGCGCTGGCGTGAGCTGGGCTACTTCCCGGTGACGATAATAATCCGTCACGGCAATGGCACACGCAATTATCAGGCATAGGGCGCCGGAGGTCCAGCGCACATAGGTCCGTGTCGTCAAAGAAAATACCCCGTCACACTCATCTCAACCAAAGGGATCCTCCATTCATATACTGAGTTGGCGCGCGCGTCCATGGCTTATGCGTCCGTGTTGGTGTCTTGCCTATTAAGGGGATGATGGGCCTGAATAAATTCTTGCAAGTGATCCCCCATCACATGGGTATAAATCTGGGTCGTACCCAAATCAGCGTGCCCCAGGAGTTTTTGTACACTCACCAAATCAGCGCCGTGGCTCAAAAGGTGCGTGGCAAAGGCATGGCGCAGCACATGGGCGGAAACCTTTGTTGCATCCAGGCCAGCCCGCACGCACAGATCTTTTATAAGCTGATTCACCCGCTGGCGCGTGATATGCCCCGCCGCCGAAGGAGAGGGAAAAAGCCAGGGGCTATCCCCACCTGCGATAAAGGATCCCCGCACGGGCAAATACGCGCGCACAGCGTCCAATACCTGGGGAGGAAGGGGGATGAGACGCTCCTTCTTGCCCTTTCCCATGACAGGAATGACTCTTAAGACACGGGCCTCTTTCAGGCGCACAAAGGGTTGTGCGGGCAGCGTAATGAGCTCACTCACGCGAAGTCCCGTGGCGTAAAGGAGCTCTAAGAAAAGGGCAAGACGCTTGTCAGCAGGATCATCTCCTGCGTGGGCCGTATGCAAAAGCTCCTGCATCTCAGCCTCATAAACGATCTTTGGTAGGGGGCGGGCGCGCCGCGGCGCCTCAAGCAAGCGTGTGGGATCTTGGTTTAGGACACCTTCAAGGACTAAAAACCGGCAAAATTGACGCAAACTCGACATCTTACGTGCGCGGGAAGATGGAGCGTAACCCTTTTCCTCTAGGCATGCCAAAAAGTCCGTGACCCGCTTTGTGTCTAGATCATCCGGGGATTTTGCGCCACTTATCTCAAAAAAATGAAGAAGGTCCCGTCGGTAGCTTTCACATGTATGGGCAGCCGCGCCCTTGTTTGCCACCATCATCTCCAAAAAAAGAGCAAGCTGTGACAAAAGGGTGGGCAACGCCTCCATCTTCAAGGGCGCCCCAAGTCCTTCACTGTAATGACTTTGCGCACCTCTCCCGACGGCGCCGGAATATTCCACATGGACAAGATCACCAAGGCGGCCACCAAAGCAAGGGCCAAAATACCCCATAACATTTTCATCGTCGTTGTCATCTTTTTACAACTCCCTCTTGCATCTTGGGCCACAGTATATGATAACTGAATGACATGGAAGATGGTGAGCGCCGTCTGTGTCAAGATTCTATTTAAGACTAGGAAACGAGAACCAATGGCTATGTTAGGTCTAACGAAGCTGCCCAAGTCGGTGGTTTTGGTTGGCATGATGGGTGTAGGTAAGACAAGCGTCGGTCGCAAACTTGCCAAGCGCCTGAGCGTTGACTTTAAAGATTCCGACCAAGAAGTTGAAAAAGCGGCAGGCTGCAGCGTGTCTGATATTTACAACTGGTATGGGGAAAAAGCCTTCCGCGACACCGAGCGCCGTGTTGTCACGCGCCTTTTGAGTGAAGAGCCCCACGTCATTTCCACAGGCGTTGAGACCTTCATTGACGAGGAAACCCGTGAGCTCATCTTGAACGGGTCTTTTTCCGTGTGGCTCTATGCGTCTTTTGAGACCCTTTATCCCCGTGTTGTGGGCCGCTCACACCGTCCTCAGCTGGAAACAGGCGATAAGAAGGAGACACTCGAGCGTTATATTTCCGAGTACTACCCGCTTTATGAGAAGGCTGATTTCCGCGTTGACTGTGACAACCGTGTCCCCGATGTCACCTGTGACATTATTGTGGAAGAGATTGCCAAGCGTTTTTGGGATTAATCCGTGTCACGGGATAAGGAGCCTTTTCCTTATGAAGCCCTCTCACTCCAAGCCTTGTGGGGTCTTGACGAAAGTTTGAGCCTGACCCCTCAAGATAAGCGCACCTTTCAAAAAGAAGCCTTTGTTTTTCGTGCACCACAGACGCAGACGCCGCCTCCCACGGCGCGCACATCTGCGCCGCTGGGTGAGACACCCCATCAGGCCATGCCCTTAAGGACAGTGCCTTCCTTTTCCACAAAAGCCCCCGATCCATCGAAAGCCGCCACCCTTGAAGAGCTGCGCGCCCTCATGGAGGCCTTTGACGGGTGTGAGCTCAAACAAACCGCCACCCACACAGTTTTTGGTATGGGCAATGCACGCACCCCAGACGTCATGTGCGTGGGAGAGGCGCCGGGAGCGGATGAGGACCGTCAGGGGCTTCCCTTTGTGGGAGTCAGTGGCCAACTTCTGGATAAAATGTTGGCCGCCATTGGCCTCACACGGCAAAAGAACGTCTATATCAGTAACATCATTCCCTGGCGCCCACCGGGCAATCGTCAGCCGAGCCCCTTGGAAACGTCCCTGTGTCTGCCCTTTATCCAGAGACATATTGCCTTGATCAAACCACGCTTTCTGGTGCTCCTGGGGGGCACGGCCGCCAAGACCCTCCTGCAAACCAAAGAAGGGATCATGACCCTGCGCACCCGGTGGCATAGCTACGCTTGCCCCGGACTTGAGGCGCCCATTCCCACATGCGTGCTTTTTCACCCCGCCTACCTCTTGCGCTCACCCGGCCAAAAGCGTTTGGCTTGGCTTGATCTGCTCAAACTCCAAGAAGCCCTGGCGGCGGGCGCGCCGCAGTAAAGCGTCATAGGCTTTTGTAAGAGACGCGCGCTCAGGCCCCTCAAACTGGGCAGCCGTATGCTCACACACGTCCCGGGAGGGCCAGGTAAACTCCTCTCCCCCTTGCCTGGCCAAAAGTTGCACCTCACAGGAACGCTCCAAATAATACGCCAGCATAAAGGCCTCCGGCAGTGTGGGCGCCACCGTTAGAAGACCATGATTGTGTAAAAGAAGCGCTTTGTGATTCCCAAGGCTTTCCCCAAGACGCGATTGCTCGTCCCGGTCAAGGGATATCCCCTCAAACGCATGGTATCCAATGCGCCCGTAAAAGAGCATGGAGAACTGGGAAATAAACGCGAGCCCCCCTTTAAGGCATGACACGGCCAGTGCGTTGGGGCTGTGAAAATGGACAACCGCCCCCACATCAGGGCGCGCCTTATAAACGGCGCCGTGGAGAATGGCGCCGGCTAAATTAGTGGAGCCGTGGTCCGCGTCAAGTGAAAGCCCCTCAAGGCAGGAAGGGGTCACCTCCTCAAACAACACCCCAAAGGGGGGAAGGAAGAACCGCTCTCCCTCCCTCACCGATATATGGGTAAAGATCGTATCATCAAGCTTCAGGGCGGCCGCCAAATGGTAAGCCTGGGCAAGTTTGTCACAAGGCGTTGACATGATAACCAGTTCTCCTCAGTCGTGTCATGGCCGCCAGTTTAGACAAACTTACCCGCGCCCCACAAGGCAAGACGCACTTTATGTTAAAAAGTACGCAAAAGTGTACACCAAACGCCCCGTGATGCCCGCGTGACACCCACCACCTTCGCTCACGTTTTCAGCGAGCTTGTCACAGAAAAATCCAAAATTTTCTAAATGTGGACGGGTCTCACCATGGCGCGCAAAGAAGGCTGCCGCTTGCGCCTCATCGCGCCTGAGGGCAAAAAGATAAACCCGGGCAAAGACTTCGCGAAGAGACAGGCCCGTTTCCCCGTCTACGTCAATAGCCCCAGGGTTCCACAAACCCTTCTTCCCCTCAAGAAGTCCCGTCATAAGAGCGGTCTTTGCCTTAAAGGCATCGGACGCTAAATGTGCGGCTTTTGCATCTGTTTTACAGTCCTCAAGAAACTGATCACGCCCATGTGCGATGCGTAGCGCGTCCAAATCCTTTGTGTAACCAAAATACTTCTCTTCAATGCTTTTAAGAAATCCGTAATGGGCCTTTGCAAAAGCCCGCGTCATGGCATGGACGTCCTGACCGTGTTGAATGGCAAGAAAGTCACGGCGCATGGCCGCGTAAGGCGCTTGATCAGCCTCCTCTAATCGCATCTCCAGCATGAGTGGCGCTTCAAGCTCTTGAAGCTTGCGCGCAAGAGCCGCATCACCCTCTTCTTGTGTACCACCACTTAGTTCCCCGTTTAAGGTACCCTCAAGATGCCTGGCCAGCACCTCATCACTCTGGGCTTCTTGAGAACTTACATGTGCCGCGGCAGGTATAACCAGGGGTGTCGGCATGGCGGGTGATTCAAGCTCTTGAAGCACGCGCGCAAGGCCTGCATCGCCCTCTTCTTGATGGCGGCTCGGCTCCATATTCAGCTGACGATCAAGGGCTCTTGCGAACTCCTCATCGCTTACGGTTGTTTGGAAGGTCACGACAATGGGGACGGAAGAAGGAGCTGTCTGTGAGAATTCCTCACGCGGCAGAAGGTCGCTGACATCCGCATGGGGATCGCGCGCCAGAACGTCGGCAATTGTGCGCTGTAAAGTGTGATCACTGGGCTCTTCCATATCAGTCGGTAAAGTGTCCCCGCCCATGGCACTTGCCCATAAAGGTCCTGTTACAAACAAAATAGACAATTGAATTATAATGTTTCTTATCATGACTTCCTCCCGTGTTATCACAGCAATTATACGCTTTATTATTTTCTAAGAGTCAATTATTTTTTGACGATTAAGGAAATACGTCTTCGATTAAAACAAGCCTGTTGAGTGCAGTCTCTATTGTCCCTGTGTACAAATTAAGGTAGAGGGAGATGTCTTTTAACGTAAGGTTCACCCCATGAGAGCACTTATCATCATACTCTTAATGACCTTTGGGCATACGGCTGTTTATGGCACCCAGTGCGATGATTCACACGCCAGACAGCTCTTGAGAAACTATCAAAGATCAATACTGGACCACGTCGATCCGTCGCTGAAGAAATCCATTTGTGAGGACACCCTAAGCGCCATTGTAGCAGAACACGGGACCCACACCTCACCTGCGCTCGTGTCCGTTGCATTTTCTGTGGAAGAAGCAGCAAATGTGACGCTCGCGCAAACGCCCGAAGATGCAGAGTTGAAGGTGCTTTTTGTGGACTTGGACGAAACCCTCTTTTTTGAAGGGATGGTCCGTTTTTGGAGAACAAGCTTATTAGAGAATACCAGCCTTGTGCAACAAGCCGTCTCCCGAAGTGGGTATGGGAGTTTTGAAGAGCTCGCACGCAAAAAAGGGAAGCTTTTTAAAACACCCGCCCTTGAGACGTCTGAATTAAACAATATCAGCCGTGTATTGGGCAGCCCCCATGTGGATCATTTTAAAAACCCTTTGTTCTTCCAGACACGCGAAACCATGGAAGATGGTATTCAAAACCACCTCACGCGGCTGAGTGATGCGGGCTACCAAATTGTGGGCCTCACCAATCGCCCTTATGCTCAAGCCAATATACTCTACACACATAAGTGCCTTGAAGACGCGGGGATATCCTTTGAACGAAGCCACTGTTTTGCAAGGGATGGTATTGAATTTCAGGCGGGAAGAGACGGCTTCACCTTTTCCTTAGGCGTCATTTATTGCGACAACAGAAACAAAGCAAGACAGGCAAGTCTTTTTCTGGCTCAAAACCTCATTCTCGGCCACATCACCCCTGCACAAAAGCTGCACCTTGCCTTGTGGGATGACCAAAGACGCATTGTGACAGATTTTCTGGAAGACAAGGCTTATGCTTCTTTGCGCATTGGTGAAGAAGTCTCCAAACACGCCGTATGTATGGGACTCGAATCTCTTTTAAAGCAGTGCCTTGAGGACAAAGCTTGGGACCCTCAAACAGCCTTGGACTTTCTTTCACGGTCCAGCTTCTAAGGTCTTCAAAAGCCACGGTGCGCCTTCCTAAAACGGTGTACTCCCAGGCCACGTATGTCTGCGCCTCCATCAAGTCTCTAGTACGGGGACCTTTCTTATGGCAAACTATTGGAAAAGTAGGGAGGAAACGGTGCAAAAATTAGACCCTTTCTTTGATTATTATCAGCGAGAACTCACCTATTTGCGACGCTCTGGCGCACGCTTTGCCCAAGAGTACCCAAAAATCGCAAGACGTCTTGATGTGGGAGCGGCTGAATCAAGCGACCCCCATGTGGAGCGGCTTCTGGAGTCCTTTGCCTATCTTACAGCAAGGCTACAGCATGATACGGATGATCAGTATCCGCGTTTTACGGAAGCGCTCTTAGGGGTCCTGTACCCACAATTTGTCGCCCCCATCCCCTCCTTTGCCATTGCGCAGTTTGAACTTCCCGAAAACCAGGGCAAGATTACCTCTCCCCTGACGGTGCCCAAGCACGCAAAGGTGTTCTCCCGCGCTGCAACGGGTGAGGTGTGTTCCTTTCGCACGGGCTATGACCTTGAACTTGCGCCCGTGAGTGTTCTGGACGCCACCCTACTGGAAACAAGCACCCTCGATACCGCCTTGGCTGCGGCTCTTGGGTCCTCACGCACCTTGCGTATTCGCCTTAAATCCCACACGGGCACCTTTAAAGACATGGGCCTCGCAAAGCTGCGTTTTCATATTGCGGGCAACCCTTTGGTGAAAAATGCGCTTTATGAGGGCATTTTTGCACAAGACGTGAAGGTGGTCCTTCAAGGAGCAGCGCCAACTGTTGGTCCCCTTGTCCAAAATATTCCCGCCTCAAGTGTGCGCCCCGTCGGTTTTGAGCAAGACGAAGCCATTCTGCCATTCCCGGAGCATGCGCACCCAGGTTATAGACTCCTCATGGAATACTTCCATTATCCTGAGAAGTTCTTCTTCATGGACGTTGTCCACCCATCTTTGTCCCAAGACGCGGCGGAAATTGATCTTTACTTTGCTTTTTGTGAGGAAGTTCCCTTAAATGTGCGTGACGTCAGCGCCATGAACTTTCTGCTTCACTGCGCCCCCATCATTAACCTTTTCCATAAGATCACTGAGCCCATTCGCCTGGATCATCGCAGCGTTGAATACCGTTTGATCCCCGATCTTAAGGCCGAAAAAACCACGGAAATTCACTCTATTCTTGAGGTCAGTGCAGCCATTGATCAAGAAAAAGAGGTCGAAAAATTCATGCCTTACTTTAGCTATAACCACCAGCTATCTGAAAAAGGGCATAAATCTTTTTGGCACGCCCGGCGCACGGAGTCAGATCGCCAGGGCATGACAGGAACAGATATGCATCTGTCCTTTGTGGATTTTGATTTCACGCCCCTCAAACCCGTAACCCATACGATCTTTGCCAGGAGCCTGTGCACCAACAGAAATCTCGCTGAGCAAATCCCCTCCGGCGGACAGCTACACGCGGAGGATAAAATTCCCGTCACACGAATTTTTGTCCTTGATCGCCCCAGAAAGCAAATTTATCCCCCCAGGGACGGACAGACCCAGTGGCGCCTCATTTCGCAACTGAGCCTAAACCACCTTGCCCTTTCAGGGGGAGAGGGGGCCCTGCGCGCCCTTAAAGAGGTCATTCGCCTTTATGCAAACATTGAACGTGAGCGCACAATTCCTGAACTTGATGCCATTACAGACATGTCGACCACACTTGTCACGCGCCGATTTGGGGTGGACGCGTGGCGCGGATTTGCCCAGGGCACTAAAATTACCCTGACCTTTGGTCAGGACGAGTATCACGATATAGGCGCTTTTGTTTTTGCCTCTGTATTGAATCATTTCTTCTCCCTTTTTGCCTCGGTCAATACCTTTACCCAGTTGGAAGTGCTTAATAATCGTTATAAAGGAACGTGGAAAACATGGAAGCCCACAGCCGGAAACCGCGTCCTTGTGTAATTGAGGAGCTGTTTGCGACCAGTTATTATTTTGAATTTCACCAGGCGGTGAAGCTGGTTGAGCTTGCCTTTCCGAAGGCGACTGAGCTTGGGCGAGATGCTGTTCCCGAGAATGAGGCCTTGTCCATTAGCGCGCGCGTGTCGCACTCCTATCCTCCCAGCGACCTTTTCTCCCTCACACCGCCCTTAAGTAAGGACCGCCAATACCCCTGTCAAATGAGTATCAACTTTTTAGGACTTGCGGGCCCGAACGGCCCCCTACCCATGCCTTTTTCTGAGCTTCTCATGGAGCGCGTACGCTCTGGCGACACAGCCTTTCGTGATTTCCTCGACATCTTCAACCATCGCCTTTTGTCTATTTTCCACCGTATCCGTAAAAAATACTGGGTAGGTCTAGCAACGCAGCCCCCTGATAAAACGGCCTTTGCCCAGATTCTTTTTTCATTTTTAGGTATCGGCGGGGACGCTTTTAGAAATCGCATGAGCGTGCCCGATCGCGGTCTTTTATACTACGCGGGCCTTCTGTGGAAATCGCCCCGCTCAACATCTGGTCTTGAGATTTTTCTCTCCCACTATTTCAATGTCCCCGTGAGTGTCACGCCCTTTTGTGGACAGTGGCTTAATATCCCCCCGGAAGAGCAAACCTGCATTGGGCGCGCGGGGCGTTTTCAAACCCTAGGAGAGGACGCCTCCATCGGGGATAAGTTCTGGGACACACGTAGTCGCATCAGTGTGCAACTGGGCCCTCTTGATGACAAACGTTTTCGGGCGTTTCTGCCCGACGGCGGAAGAGCCTTCACGGCACTGTGCGAGCTGATCCGCTTTTATCTTGGGACCGAACATAGCTTTGATATACGCCTTGTTATGCGCGCCAGCGACGTGGAAAAAACAAAAATAGGGGCCAAGACAACCCTTGGGTGGACCTCATGGCTCAAGGTGCACCCCTTTACCCATGATGATGACCAGGTCAGTCTTCACATTTTCAACAGCGATACCGCTTAAAGGGCGCGCATACTAATTCACAAAAAAGAACCCGTCAATTCCTTTCCAGTGTCTTAAGAAATTATTAAAAGGGATTGTCTCTCGCGCCATATCTGTGTACCCTGGAGAAGTAGAAGTTTAACCACAAGCACTTAGGCGTTTTTTAGCCCTTCGTGTGCGTGTTTTGGTAAGAGTTGTGATGTCTTTTAAACTGGACGTAACATGGTGCGATTCACCCTGGACTTGGCTTTCACGCCGAGCGCGTGCTTCATTGCGCGCCTGCATGGGTGATGTTGCGCCTCCTGCGCGGCAAACAGAGAAAAAGAAAGGCCTCTCATAACTCCTTGATTTAAGTATGCCTGTCACGGGCATGAGGAGTTGTTATGTCAAAGAAAATGTTAATCGATGCGGTGCATCCCGAAGAAACACGGGTTGCGTTGCTTGATGAGAAGGGGCTGCTTGTTGATTATGAATTCAAGAGCTCCACAAAGGAAACCGTTAAGGGTAATATTTACCTCGCGAAAATCATGCGCGTTGAGCCGTCCCTCCAGGCGGCATTCGTGGATTATGGCGGGGGGCGCCACGGCTTTTTGGCCTTTGGTGAAATCCATCCCGATTACTTTCGTATTCCCGTTGCGGACCGCGAAGCTTTAAAAGCTGAGCTTGCCGCCCCGTCCGATGTCCTTGACGAGGACGATGAGGACAAGGCCGCACACACAGCGCCTTCCGATGACGAAGGTGTGTCATCCCTTGGCGGAGATCTGCCCCCATCTGACGATGAGGAAGAAGATACCGTCAAACGCCCCTCTTTGCACCGCCGCTATAAAATCCAGGAAGTGGTCCAGAAAAACCAAATCATCCTTGTGCAGGTGGTGAAGGAAGAGCGTGGCAACAAGGGTGCGGCGCTCACGACTTATTTGTCTTTGGCTGGTCGTTACTGTGTGCTCATGCCCAACTCTCCCCGCAGCGGTGGGATTTCACGCAAGATTTCGAATCCAGCTGATCGCAAGCGGCTGCGCCAGATCCTTGAAGCTTTTAATGTGCCCGATGGCATGGGGCTCATTATCCGCACCGCAGGGCGTGAGCGCACACGCGCCGAGCTCAAGCGTGACGGTCAATATCTCATGCGCCTGTGGGACAGCATTCGCGAGAAGACCATTACCTCCATTGCCCCAAGCCTGGTCCACAGCGAAGACGACATCGTCAAGCGTGCCGTGCGGGACCTTTACTCCAAGGACGTTGAGCAAGTGCTTGTCAGCGGTGAAGAGGGCTATAAAACCGCCAAGGACTTCATGAAGTCTTTGATGCCCAGCCACAGCAAGCGTGTTCAGCGCTATAAAAGTGACCGTGCCCTCCTCTTCCATGAATACGGGGTGGAAAAGCAAATTGACGATATGTATGAGGCGGAGGTGCGCCTTCCATCGGGTGGATCCATTGTGCTTCACCCAACGGAAGCTCTTGTATCCATTGACATTAACTCTGGGCGCGCCACGCGCGAGCGCCACATTGAGGAAACGGCCACCAAGACCAACCTTGAGGCTGCCACGGAAATTGCAAGACAGGTACGCCTGCGTGATTTGGCGGGCCTCATCGTCATCGACTTCATCGATATGGACGAACCACGCAACGTTGCGGCCGTGGAAAGGCGCCTGCGCGAAGCGTTCCGTGATGACCGGGCGCGCATTCAAATGGGACGCATCAGCCCCTTTGGTCTGATGGAGATGTCCAGACAACGCTTAGCACCAAGCCTTTTGGAGACAAGCGCTCACCCTTGCCCACACTGTCAGGCAACGGGCTACATTCGCTCAACGGAGTCTCTGGCACTGAGCGCCCTGCGCATTTTGGAGGACGCGGGTCTGCGCAATCCAGGCGCCACCCTGGCATTGAAGCTCCCCCACGAGGTGCTTCTTTATGTCATGAACCAAAAGCGCCATGCCCTTTTGGATGTGGAGACACGCCATGGCATTCGCGTTGTCTTTGAAGAAGCAGGACCCCAGTCCCATGCATGCTCTGTCTCGGTATTGGTGCCCTCCCCCACTGGCGCCCTTGAGGTTGCGCCAAAGGAAGAGCCCGCACCTCAAAAGCGTGAGGAACGTGAGGAGCCCAAGGAAGCAAAGCCTCAACCCCGTGAGCCTAAGGAGCCCCGCCCGGAGCGCGGTAACAAACGTAGGCGTGATCGCAGTAAGGGCCCAGGTGACAGAGAACCCCGCGAGCGCCAAGACATGCCCCGTGAAGATGCTCCACGCCCTGAGCCTGCACCGAAGAAAGCTGAGACAGAAAGCGCTGACACCTCTCAGGTGACACAGGACGGGACAGACGCCTCTCAATCGCCTTCCGAGTCCCGCAAGCGCCGTATGCGCAGGCGCGCCAACCGTCGCAATAGGGATAAGAGCCGCCAAGACACACCTGACCAGGGTGGAGCGGCGTCTGAAGGGCAAGAGACAACCCAGTCCTCGGTTTTGGCCTCCCAAGATTCAGGGCCCGCCTTCCCAAGCACAACCATTGCGGCCTCCTTTGACCCCAACTCTCCTGTCTTCCATGAAGACGCCCAGGCACGAGAAGAACAAGACAAGGAAAAAACATGGTGGAAAAGGTTGCTCGACTAGCGCGTTACACAAGTGCCTTTTTGGCGGCGGTGCTCCTATGGGGGGCCGCCCCAACACATGCCAGAGGCCTCAAAACCGGATCTCTCATCCGTGACAGCCAGGTGGAGGGCGCCCTCCACGATTTTGCCGCCCCAATTTTTGAGGCAGCTGGCCTTGATCCGGAAAAAATGCATCTCTACGTCATCCTAGACCCTGAACTCAATGCCTTTGCCACCACCCGTTACAGCATTTTTGTGAACACTGGCCTCATCTTGCGCGCTAAAAATGCGCGTGAACTCATTGGTGTTTTGGCCCACGAAACGGGTCACATAGCCGCAGGACACATCGCCCGGCGTGAGGAAATGATGAAAAAGGCCACGGCCATTGCCATGGCAACCGCCCTTTTGGGCGGGGCAGCCATTGCGGCAGGCGGTGGGGATGCGGGCGCCGGAATCCTGACGGGCGGCATGCAAATGGCTGAAAACGCCATGATGCACTACTCCCGGGGCCAAGAGGCGTCTGCGGACCAGGCGGCAGTTCGGTTTTTGAACCGTCTCCATTGGCCCGTGGAAGGGCTCCAATCCTTCATGAAGGTGCTGGCCAGTCAAGAACTTCTCTCAAGTGCCCAGCAAGACCCCTACAGCCGCTCGCACCCCTTGTCCCAGGACCGTGTGGCCCTTCTTGAGCGGGCAACCATCGAACATCCAGACGGCGCCCTTCCTCCCAGTTTTGATGAGAATTTTGAGCGCATGCGCATGAAGCTTCATGCCTTTATTGATCCACCCGAAACAACCCTGCGCACCTACGCCCGTGACGATTCAGACAAAGGGCGTTTCATGCGTGCAACCGCCCTCTTTTTACTCGGACGCGGGAAAGAGGCACTGGGCCTTGCCCAGACCCTCACAAGTGCCCATCCCCGTGACGCGACATACTGGGACCTGGAGGGACAAATCGCCTTTGAAAGCGGCCAAATTGAGCAAGCCGTCCATGCCTACGGGCAGGCCGTATCCCTGCGTCCCAAAGACGCGATCTTGCGCATGCTGTGCGCCCAGGCCATGTTAGAAGGCGCTTCTCACCATTACCCAGCCGCCCAGAAGCACCTGGAGAAATCCTTGATCCTGGAGCCCGAAAACCCCTCTGCTTGGCGCTTTTTGGCGGTGGCTTACGGAAAGCAGCACAACACCGCCATGGCAGCCCTGTGCTTAGCTGAAGAAGCCGTGTGCGTGGAGCAGTACCAAGCCGCCTATGATCAGGCGGGGCGCGCGCTTAAGTCCCTCAAATCTAAAGAAGCTCGCCTGCGCGCCAGCGACATCCGTAATATGGCGGAGAATGAGCTCAAGCAATCGGGACGCCTGAGAACAGATGACTGAGTGAGTGTTTGTTTCATACAAAAAGGGGTCCGTCCCAACATAGGTATCGGAAGAGCCGCCCTGTCCCTGCCCAAAATATTTGAAGGAGCTGCTTTTGTGCAGGCTTTCGCCGCACACCTCACATTTCTGACCGTCACTCATTGTGTGAAGCACGTCATTATTCCGACCATATAGCCAACCCCTTATAATTTCGGGATGCGTCGCTCGTGTATACCTATACACGTCGCTTGCCTCACATCCTGTCCCGAAATTAAAGTGCTTTAGCTATAGAGGTTCGGTAGTTCCATTCGATCCATGGCTTCGACAACGGCATCATTGGCAGCGCGACTTTTATCGAGCGAGAAACGCCAGTTGACTGGGTGTTCCCATTCGCTTTTTGTGATACGTGAAGAAATGCGTGCCATTTTACGTACACCGATTCCTGGCCCAGACGATTAAAATTGTTGGTCATATCAATGAAAGAAAAAATGCATTGAAGGTTCTTACTCAGAATATCGATACAACGGTTGCCGCCGCCAATAAACGGGGCCGCAGAGGAGGTAGAGCCAAAGACATGAGTGAACAAAATATATAACAAATGCTGAGGCCATGCTCAAGGATACTGAAAACTATCCTTTTGTCGGAGATGTCATTGTTCAGCCCAAAATTGGTTGCACTGCATTCTACCGATACTTCCCGGCAGATCGCATCAAACAGCTTAGAAATGCGCATGCCGACCGAGTTTAAGAGAAGAGAATTCCTTGTAGTGATTTTGGTACCTTTGTTGGAATAGACCCTGATTTTTGCGCCAGTGGTTCAAAAATTCGTCTTTTTTAATTTTTTTTAACCATTTAGAGATGTAATTTCATAGCCTGCAATTATCCAACCACGGAAAGGTAAAATAATGAAAGTCCTTCTTACAGCAATGCTTTGTGCACTCACTCCTGCGTGCGTTTTCTCAAGTACGGACGCAACCCATTCAGAACAACCAGACCCTTGGTTTGAGTTTCGAAGTCAGTTTTACGAGGCCTTTGACAATGGAGATGTGGAAAAGCTGGAGGCTCTCAAAAATGAGTGGTCACACAAGGGATTTGCAAACATCAACGACTTGGGCCAAAAGTTTATGAAGTACGGTTCAGGCATGGGACAATGGGATGTATTGATCGCCGACGCAAAGAAAAATAAAAAGTAGGTTATAAAACCCATCTCACAAGCAGGTCTGGTATCTGTAGGCAAACTGCGATACCAGACTCTTCCCACTCGTTCGCGCGCTTAGAGTAGAGCTCCTCCAAAAGAAACACATGGCGCTATGAGCTTGGTTTTGTCGCATGTGTGAGTGGAAGCTATGACTGTGCGTCGGATACACTACGCCATTAGAGCCCCAAAATTGTTGAAAGCAGATTGAGACGCTTTTGTCCCAGAATCTGTCCTTTTTGAATCATGCGAATGTTCTCGATGTCAGAAAGCATGGCTTTAGCTGAAAAGAAATTCTTGAATCCCAACATAGGCCGCGTGGGTTTCTTGATGAACCTATGGTCCTGTTCCATGAGGTTGTTCCTGTACTTGTTGTGTCTGATCTCAACCTTTTCTTCCTGAGGAAGGTCTTTAGTGAAGACTTCAAGGGCAGCCATATTGCTGCCATTTTTAAGGCCTTAGCCGCAGCGGTGTCTCGTTCGGGGCCTATGCCAACAAAGCCCCGGGACAAACCCAGGGCTTTTTTGTTTTTGAACGTGGTACGCTTAGTTATCCAAGAAGCTGCGCAGCTTGCGTGAGCGGCTCGGATGCTTGAGTTTACGCAGGGCCTTAGCTTCAATCTGACGAATACGCTCACGTGTGACTGAGAACTGCTGACCCACCTCTTCCAAGGTATGGTCCGTATTCATGCCGATACCAAAACGCATACGCAGAACGCGCTCCTCACGGGGTGTGAGGCTTGCCAGCACTCTTGTTGTGGTCTCACGTAGGTTCGCATTTACGGCTGACTCAAGGGGTTGAACCGCGTTCTTATCCTCGATAAAGTCGCCCAAAGACCCATCCTCCTCGTCCCCAATGGGGGTCTCAAGGCTAATAGGCTCCTTGGCGATCTTCAGCACCTTACGTACCTTATCAATGGGCATAAGAAGCTTTTTAGACAGCTCCTCGGGTGTTGGCTCCCGGCCAATCTCATGGAGCATCTGGCGGGACGTGCGCACAAGCTTGTTAATGGTCTCAATCATGTGCACAGGAATACGAATGGTGCGCGCCTGATCCGCGATGGAGCGTGTAATGGCCTGGCGAATCCACCATGTGGCATAGGTGGAGAACTTGTAACCACGACGGTACTCAAACTTATCCACGGCCTTCATCAACCCGATGTTACCCTCTTGAATAAGATCAAGGAATTGCAGACCGCGGTTTGTGTACTTCTTAGCAATGGAAATCACAAGGCGCAGGTTCGCTTCAATCATCTCTTTCTTAGCTTTAGCGGACGTACGGTCACCCTTTTGCACAGCCGTCACAATACGGCGGAACTCCGCAATATTGAGTCCTGACTCCACGGAAATTTCGGCAATACGCTCACGCAGGGTAATAACCTCCAAGCTGTGTTTTTCAATGAAGTTCACCCAACCTTTGGCAGTGTTTTTGGCCACATGCTCAAGCCAGTCTGGGCTCAGCTCTTGACCAAAATAAGACTTCAGGAAATCTTCGCGCTTGATGCCACTGTCTTGGGCCAGGCGCAAAAGCTTACCCTCTAAGCCCACAAGCTTGCGGTTCAGGTTATAAAGATCCTCAACCAAAATATCGATGCGGTAGCTATTAAGGCGCACACTGCTCATGAGCTCCACAAGGGCCTCTTTGAGGGCCTTGAACTTCTTGTCCGCGTCCTTAGTGGGCGCACGTCCCTCATGAGAATCCTTAAGGCGGGCCACTTGCAGGTCATGGAACTGAGCGTAGGTCTGGGCGATGAGCTCAAAGGTCTCAAGGATCTGAGGCTTCAAGCTTTCCTCAAGGGCAGCCAAAGACTGACCAGTGTCATCCTCATCTTCCTCGACGCCTTCTTCCTCTTCCGGCGCGCCTTCTGCCTTTTCTTCCTTATCGTCCTTTGGGGCTTTTTCCTCTTTTTCTTCCTTTGGCGCGGGAGCTGCGGGCACGTCTAGGGAGATCTCCCCCACAACGTCCTCGTCTCCTTCTTCACCGTCAAAGTTGGCAGCCGCGTGCATGTCTTCCAAATCCACAACGTCACGCAGCAAAATTTGGTCTTCAAGGATTTGATCGCGCCAGTTAATAATGGCACGAATGGTCAAAGGGCTTTCGCAAATGGCTTCGATCATTTCCATGCGCCCTTGCTCGATGCGCTTGGCGATCTTGATTTCACCTTCACGGGACAAAAGCTCAACGCGGCCCATTTCGCGCAGGTAGAGACGCACAGGGTCGTCGGTACGGCCCGATCCATCTTCGTCACGCAAGTTGCCGCTGTCGGATTCTTCACTCTCGGCGCCGATCTCCTCCACGCCTAATTCAGATGGATTTTCTGCCTCTTCTTCCGCGTCAACAATATCAATGCCCATGTCCGTAATCACGGCCATGGCGTCCTCGATTTGCTCAGAGGACATCTGATCCTGGGGAAGGGCGTCATTGAGTTCGTCATAGGTAAGGTATCCCCGCTCCTTACCGCGGTCCATCAGCTTCTTAAGGACCTGCTTAAGATCTCCTCTTTTTTTTGCAAGGGTCTCACCTTGCTCTTCAGGGGCGTCGGTTTTTTTTGAGGGTACGGTGGTCATCCTGATCCTTCCAGCCTTTCTAAATTGGGCTCACCTTCTTGGGTGAGCTGTTCATAATGCTTTTCCATGGAGGTGCGCAAACGACGCACCTGGGACCATGTGTGTGGATTCAAATCGGTGCTTAGCGTGTTTTTCCAAGACAGAACTTCGCCAAGTCCTTCCTCCAAAAGATGCCAACTTTCCAGAAGACCGCGCCACCCGGTCACTACTTCCGCCTGGGTCGCTGCCGTCTTTGCAAAAGGGGCATGCAAATAAATATCGCGGGAGAAGAGGTCGTGCATCGCCTCATGGAGTCCCCCCTCTTTCAGATGGGCCTTCAAAGCGTGCGCGTCAAGCTTTTTTTGCGCACTGACCCACTCTAAAATCTCTTCGCGCACCCTTTCCAGGGCAGGGGTAGGCATCTTCAGGGTCATGAGCGCCTCACACTCATCCAAAAGCCACGTGGGATGATTGATAAAAGTCACCAAAATTGCCTTTGCCCGCATGTGGGACGCGTGTACACGCGCACCCTGGGGTGAGGTGGGCTGAGTCTGTTTTGTCTTCTTGCGCGAAGAGGTTCTTTGCCACGTAAAAAGACGGTCCTTCATTTCTTGGCGGTAGTGTCCTCGCACCCCTTCATCCGTAATGGTGGCAAGGGTATCAAAGAACTCTTTTTCAATGAGCGCACGCGCCTCTGGGGTTTTGGCGGCCTTAAGGCGGACCTCAAAGCCGTCCCAGAATGCTTGGGAGAGGGTTTTCTTGGCCTCAAGAAGCTGCTCAAACAGACGCCCCTGACCGCGCTCGAGAAGACTTGCGGGATCCTCTCCCTTGGGAAGACTCACAAAGGCTAAGGAGTATCCAGGCTTCAGGATGGGCAGGGCGCGCTCAAGGGCGCGCGCGAGAGCCTTTTGTCCGGCCATGTCTCCGTCAAAACACAAAACGGGTTCACTGGACATACGCCACAAAAGGGCAATTTGCTCAGGGGTCAGCGCTGTCCCCAGGGGCGCCACCGCGCGGGCGTATCCCGCTTGATATAAACTCAGCGCGTCTGTGTATCCCTCACATACAATAAGAGGCGCGTCTTTACTTTTCTCTGCAAAAGCCTGTGGGTGGGCGTAAAGCTCGCGTCCTTTATGGAATAGAGGTGTTTCTGGGGAGTTCAGATATTTGGGCGTGCCTTCCCCAAGAATACGGCCACCAAAAGCAATGACCCGGCCTTGTCTGTCCCAAATGGGGAAAATCACCCGTCCACCAAAGCGAGATCTGACGGCGCGGCCATCGAGAATAAGACCCGCTTCATTCATCTGGGCAAGGGTGAACCCACGGGCCTTGAGGTGGTCCATAAGACCCGGCCCTTCTGGGGCAAAGCCAAGGGCAAAGCGCGCCTGGATGTCAGGGGAAACGGCGCGGGCCTTCAAATACTCCCGGGCCCGCCACCCTTCACTGGCCTTAAGCTGTGCCTGAAAATAGCTGCATGCTTCTTTCATCAGGGCACGCAGGGCATCGAGCCTTGTATCCTTAATGGTTTCCTGGGGGTCTTCCACAGGCAGTGGCATGCCTGCCCCTTGGGCAAGGGCCACCACGGCGTCTCCGAAGGAAATGTTCTGGGTCAAACGCACGAAATCAATGGCGTCCCCATGGGCCCCACAGCCAAAGCAGTGGTAATGGCCATCTTTTTCATACACGTGGAATGAAGGTGTTTTTTCATGGTGAAAGGGGCAGCATCCTTTAACAGCTGTGCCACGGCGCGCAAGTTTGACCTTCGCCCCCACAACTTGGGCGATGGACAGTCTGTGACGTAACTCATCCACGAAACGTTGTGAAAACTTCATAAATCGCCCTAAGTGACTCTCAAACAAGCAAACCCCGGATACCGGGGCGCAAAAGTGGACCACATAATCCTTAATAAATTCTTAACAAACCCTTAAGAGCCGCAACAGCTTCCGCAGGTGCCGGCCCCCTTTTGGATGGCCGCCCGTACCGCAATCTTGTCCCCATCCTTTGTGAGAAGGGTGACGAGGACTTCTTCCCCGTTTTCCAGTGCGCGGGTGAGGCCTATGAGCATCACATGCTTGCCCCCGGGCGCGAGGTGGAGCGTCTCACCGGGCGTCACCGTCCAAGGATGGGCGGCGTCCATGGGGATCATTTTGGACACGCCCTCTACCTCAACGGTCTCGTGGAGTTCGACCTTTTTGCTCGCGTCACAAAGAGCGCCCACAATCACAAGGGGCGCGTCTCCTTTATTTTCAAGGCGCAAGTAAACGGCGCTGTTGTATCCGATGTCTGCGGGCCTGGCCCAGGGCTTTTCAAGGGATACGGACGGGGAACTTGCAAAAACACTCGTAAGACTGAGCATGCAAAAACATACAAGACGCAAGAACATGGTGATCTCCCGAGTGGAAAAATGGTGGGCGCAACTGGGATTGAACCAGCGACCTCTACGATGTCAACGTAGCGCTCTCCCGCTGAGCTATGCGCCCCTTCCCGCATGGTATACACGTTCTAGGAAGGGCACGCAAGGCTTTCGTCTCTAGGAGGATATCAATCCCCGCGCTTGATGGCGCAAATTCGCAGTTGATAGTGTAGGCGTGAATCTGCCTCTAACACTTCGAAAGTTTGGTAAGCGGAGTATTTCTGGTAAATCGTTGGGGAGGCGGGTTCATTGACCTCGGTGATTTGTGTCTCTCGCACCACATGATCCTCAGCCGGGAGCGTACGCCATCCACACTTCTCAAAGGCGCGCTTGGCGGGCGGAAAGTATACTTGCCTCCCATTTTTAAAATCATTCAACCGGCTTACAACAAACGATTGGGGCAGCCCATTGCGCTGACTCTCAGATGATGCGCACGCATCCTTGGTCAGCAACACCACACACAGCGCACCCATAAGTAACCCTTTGATGATCATTCTTTTTTCTCCCTGTTTTTTATTGTAACGCCCTATTCTAGCATATGAGATCCATCACACAAAGGGGCGCGCATAGTTGCTTTACAACCACACAGAGACGTGGTTTGGGTTTTATCGGCCACCCATTTGAGAGGCGAAAACGCCCCGCCCTTGTGGGCGCCATCACAAAAAGGTTGCTTGGCACTCAGACCACAAGTGCACCAATAATAAGTCTTGCCTTCTTCCAGGGTTACACGGTAAGGAGCTTTTTGGGGACACACGGGTTTTTCCATCTTTCTTCCTTTTGATTCTCTTTGACCAACAATCGCCCTTAAGGTAAGCATAAAGGGTATATATTCACAAGAAAGGTTTTCTCCCCATGTCCCTTCCTTTAGCTGATCTTTACACGGACGGCGCCTGCAGTGGTAACCCTGGTCCTGGTGGATGGGGCGTGATTATCCGTTTTGCCGATGGCACGGAAAAGGAGCTCGCGGGAAATGATCCCCAAACCACCAATAACCGTATGGAAATGATGGCCGCAACCCAAGGTCTTAAGGCGCTGGAGGGCCGGCACCAAGTACGCCTGCATACAGACAGCACTTATCTGAAGGACGGCATTACCTCCTGGATCCACAAATGGAAGAAAAGTGGCTGGCGTACGGCCTCTGGATCTGCGGTCAAAAACCAAGACCTTTGGGAAGAGCTCGACGCCCTGTGCGCGAACCACGACATCAGCTGGTTTTGGGTCAAGGGCCACAGCGGACACGAGGAAAATGAACGCGCTGACGTCCTGGCCCGCGGCGCCATCGTGCAAATCATGATGCAACAGACCCTTAAACAAGCCGGCCAGTAATGCGCGCCCTAGGCAAGTGCCTTTTCGTCCTTTTGGTGTGCGCGCTTTGGGCGCGTGGTATCAGCGCCCTGACCTTTGACACGCCCTTGGACCTTGGCGGCGAAACCTTTTCTGTTGCTGTTGCTAAGGACGAAGCGTCCTTAAGAAAAGGACTCATGGGTGTCACACGCCTTGCGCCTCACCAAGGCATGCTTTTCTTGTTTGATAAAGAACGCGTGGCAACGTTTTGGATGAAAGATACCCCCCTTGCCCTCGACTTGGCCTTTTTCACACAGGATGGGCGCATTGTGATGATGGGGGAGCTCACTCCCTTTGCGCGCACGTCAATATCCTCGCCCACAAAGGTCGTCGGCGCTTTAGAGCTCCCACGCGGGACCTTTGCGCGCATTGGCGCAACCTTGGGGGCAAAGATCACGTCCCCCGCCCTTTCCTCATAGAACTTTAGGAGATTGCCCATGTCCCCTTTAAAATACCTCGTTGAAACCGCTTGGGAGAATAAGAACACTCCCCACCCTGGTTTACCCGAAGCCCTTCAAGAGATCATCCTTGATCTCGACCGAGGCGCGCTTCGTGTGTGCGAGAAACAAAATGGCACCTGGCATACTCAAGCGTGGTTGAAAAAAGCACTTCTGTTGTCCTTTCCTTTGACCCCCACACGCCTCATGACCTTTCCCATGACGGGCTATGACAAAATACCCAGCAAGTTTGAGGGCTGGGATGAGGCCACCTTTGAAAAAGCTGACTTTCGTGTGGTGCCAGGGGCCCTTGTACGGCGCGGAACCTATGTGGCGCCCAAGTGTATCCTCATGCCCAGCTTTACAAATTTTGGCGCCTACATTGACGAGGGGACCCTCATTGATATGGGGGCGGCCATTGGATCGTGCGCTCAGATCGGGAAAAAGTGTCACATCAGCGCAGGCGCCATGATAGGAGGCGTTGTGGAGCCCGTCCAAGCCAGTCCCGTCATTATTGAGGACCACGTCTTTGTGGGAGCGAGCGCGTGTCTTGTGGAAGGCGTTGTGGTGGAAGAAGGTGCCGTCATTGGCATGGGCACGAAGATGGGCGCCTCCACGCCACTGGTTGAGCGGGCCACAGGACGCGTCACCTATGGACGCGTCCCGGCCTACGCCGTTGTGGTGCCGGGCACCATGGCCGGCGACAGCGGGGTGGCGCTTCAGTGCGCCGTTCTCATCAAGCAAGTGGATGAGAAAACACGGCACAAAACAGCCATCAATGATCTCTTAAGGCTCTAGGCAAATGACGCACCCTTCGTCAAACATGTGGATGCGCGCTCTATGGGTTTTGGTCATCTTTTCGTGCACCGCACTCTTTTTTGTGGGTCTGGGTTCCTACGGACTTCTTGATAACAATGAGGGCCTTTACGCCACCATTGCGCGCGACATGTTCATGAGCGGCAACTTCATCATCCCAAGCGTGAACGGCGTACCCTATATTGAAAAGCCACCCCTCCTTTACTGGCTTATGAGCGGGTGCTTTCATCTTTTTGGCACAACGGAATTTGCTGCACGGCTCACTCCCGCCCTTGCGGGCCTTTTGACGACTAGCCTTTGCGCCGCTTTTATGGCGCGCCTGCGTGGTGAGAAATGCGCCCTCATAACCGCCACCATCCTGGGAAGCAGCTTGGGATTTGTGATTTTTTCTCGCAATATTTTCTTTGACGGACTTTTCACATTTTTCCTAACGGGCGCTCTTTTAAGCCTTTATCTGGGGTGGAAAACCAAAGCGCGCGCACCCAAACTTGCCCTTTACGCCTTTGTGGCCGGCGCTGTCATGACCAAGGGCCTTGTGGCCCTTGTGCTCATTGGCCTTGTGTGGTGTGTTTTTTGGGGGTTGCACGCCCGCCATCACGACACCTCGTTCTTTATGCCCCTTGACCCGTGGGGGATTGTGCTTTTTGTGGCCCTAGCGTCCCCCTGGCATATCCTTGCAAGCCTGAAGCTTGAGACCTTTGCACACTTTTATTTTATCAACGAGCATGTTCTGCGCTTTCTGGGCAAGCGCGTGCCCAAGGATTATTACAGCGGCCCCATCACCTATTACACATGGCGCGTCCTGCTTTACATGCTTCCCTGGACATTCTTCCTGCCTCGGTTTTTCTTTCAAAAGCATAAGCCCCGTGACAGCCTCTGTGTGTTCATGGCCGTCTCTTTTTGCACCATTTTTGCCTTTTTTTCGCTCTCTCAAGCAAAGGCAAATTATTACCTGATGGCGGCCATTCCAAGTCTTGCCATGATGCTGGCCATAAAGCTCTCCTCCCAGAATACCTTTCGCCTGAGCGCGCTTATAGGCCTTCTCCTGAGCGTCTTCCTGCCCCTGATGCTCCTGGCAGATCATATGAATGAGCGCGTTCTTTTAAGCGAGTTCTCCCGCTACCTCGTGCATTTTTCAAGCGCCACCTATGGGGGCTGGGCTGCTCTTGGACTCGCGCTTTTTGGGATCCTTTTTTTGGGGCGCAAAAAAGCCCCCACAGGTCCCGTTTATGTCAATCTCTCCATGGCGATGCTGCTCACGGTTTGCGCACAAATGATGCCTGTGGCTGAGGACGAGGTTTCAGGAAAATCAACGGGACGCTACCTTGCCGACCAAAGGGAGCAAGTTTTTTTCTATCAAGACTATGAACGCATCTCAGGCGTGGCCTTTTATCTCAAAGGTCCTGTCCACATGATCGACAGCCAAAGCAGTGATTTGCTTTTTGGGCAAACGGTGAGGCCTGATCTTTTCTTGAGCAGCGAGGGCGCACAAACCCAAAAAGGCTTTGTGGTTGTGTGGAAAAAGCGGGCAAGTGCGTTCACCCAGGTCTTTCCTGGCGCGCGCCTTGAAAAGACCTTTGGGCCGCACCTTATTTACCGCTTAGGAGCGTAAGGCTTCGATATCTTTATAAAAGTCCAAAGACTGGGGATTGGCCAGGGCGTCCGTGTTGGCCACCTCGCGTCCGTTAATGATATCGGTCACTGCCATTTCCACGATCTTTCCGCTACCTGTGCGGGGGATATCGGGCACCTGGATGATTTTGGCGGGCACATGGCGCGGTGTTGTGTTCTCACGAATCTGGAGACGTATCTTGGTGCGCAGGTCCTCGTTTAAGAGCACACCGTCCTTGAGCTTCACAAAAAGAATCACCCGCACGTCTCCCTGCCACTGTTGGGCGACAACTAAGCTTTCTTGCACCTCGTCCAAATGCTCTACCTGGCGGTAAATCTCGGCTGTGCCAATGCGTACACCGCCGGGATTGAGCACCGTATCGGAGCGTCCGTGGATCACAAGACCCCCGTGTGGGGTCAGCTCCACAAAGTCGCCGTGGCGCCATACTCCTGGAAAGTGGGCAAAATAAGCCTTGTGATAGCGCGCACCCTGGGGGTCATTCCAAAAACACACAGGCATGGAGGGAAAGGGCTTTGTGCACACAAGCTCGCCCTTTTGACCCACAACACTCTTGCCGTCCTTATCCCACACGTCCACAGCCATCCCAAGACCACGGGTTTGAAGCTCTCCCCGCCACACGGGGGCTATGGGGTTGCCAAGGGCAAAGCACGACACAATATCGGTGCCACCAGAAATAGAGGCAAGGCAGGCGTTTGGTGTCATGTTGGTATAAACGTAGTCAAAGCCTTCCGGAGACAAGGGCGAGCCTGTGGACATGACCATACGGATCTTGGACAGATCATGGGTTTGGGAGGGCGTTTGTCCGTCCTTGGCGAGAGCGTCCAGATACTTGGCAGACACCCCAAAGTGGGTGCACCCTGCGTGCTGGGCAAAGTCAAAGAGCACATTTGGACCCGAGTGAAAGGGCGATCCGTCATAGAGCATGAGTGTAGCCCCAGACCCCAAGCCTGACACGAGCCAGTTCCACATCATCCAGCTAGTGGTGGTGTAGTAAAAAAGCACGTCTCCGGGACGCACGTCAGCGTGGAGGCGATGTTCTTTAAGATGCTGTATAAGGGTCCCACCATGGGCATGCACAATACACTTGGGCTTGCCCGTTGTGCCGGAGGAAAAAAGGATCATGAGTGGGTGGGAAAAGGGAACCTGGGTATAGGTCAGGGACTGCGGCGCAAAGGGGGCTAAAAAGGCGTCATAAGGGGTTATGCTGTGGTCGCTTTCATACCAGGGGTCTTGCTTCACACTTGGGATGAGGACGACCTTTGCCAGGCTCGGTAGACTCTCCTGGAGGAGAGCAATCTTTTCCCTGCAGCAAAAATAAATACCCTTGTAGGTAAATCCCTGGGTCACAAGAAGCACCTTTGGCTCTACCTGGCCAAAACGATCCAGGACACCGGCTGCGCCGTAATCGGGGGAACATGAGGAAAAAATGGCGCCTAAGCTCGCTGTGGCTAAAAGCGCAATGAGAATCTCTGGCCTGTTGCCCCCCATGGCTGCCACCCGGTCGCCTTCTCCCACGCCCGCCGCCCTGAGAGCTTGGGCAAAGCGAGACACCTCGTGGCGAAGCTCTTCCATGGAGAGGCTGGAGCGCTCTCCGTCCTCTTGCCAAAATACAAGGGCGTCCCCTTTGATGTCGGACTTCAACATATTTTCTGCGTAGTTAAGACGCGCCCCAGGGAAAAAGCGTCCCCGCTCAAAGGACTCACCCGCCTCAAAAACAACCTCGCCTTTTCGGGACGCCGTAATGCCCGCAAAATCCCAAAAGAGCGACCAAAACATCTCGTCCTCTTCCACGGACCAAGCGCGCAGATCTTCATAGGATTTAAAAGGGCGACCACGTGCCTCACCCGCCCTCTCCATAAAGGCATACATTTGAGTCTCGTGCACTGCGCTGTCGGTGGGCGTCCAAAGGGCGCTTGTCATGGGGGCCTCCATTATATTTTTCCATGTCCTTGCTTCCTCTACAGTAAGCCAGGCACCCCCCCATGCACAAGACGCTCGTACGCGCCCTTAGGGGCAGGGCGTCTCTTCGGGCTCTTCTTCATCGGGGGCAGGGTACGTTAAGGGATAGGATTTCTCAGTTCCTGGCACAGGCAGGGGATCACCTCTTCGCCCGCACCCCGTACACAAAAGGGCAACGCAAAGCCCCAGGGCCATAAAGATGTTTTTTTCCATTGTCTTTCTCGCTTAGACCTTGTTACAACTATGCACAGGCTAGCAGAAATACGTGGAAGGACAACCCATGAGTCGCACCTTTGCCCCTTTAGTACTCGCCATCACCCTCATATGCACCCACGCAAACGCCCAACTTTTGCGTTACAAAACCCATCCCGCCGACCGCATCATTGATTTTGTGGTGGAAGACGCAGAAGGCAAAAATCACAAAATCAGCGACTTTAAGGGACGCATTGTGGTTTTGAACTTTTGGGCCACTTGGTGCCCACCTTGTGTGCGCGAAATGCCATCCCTTGATAATCTAGCCAAGTCCTTTGACGCTAAGGATGTCGTGGTTGTGGCCGTGTGTAAGGACCCCATCCATAAAGAGACCGCGAAAAAACTTGTCTCTGGCTTTGACAAAGATCGCTTCCACCTTTTCTTTGAAACAAGTGGCGAAGGAAGCACGTCATCTGAAAAACTCCAGGGTCTACCCACTACTTATATCCTTGACCGTAAAGGGTACTTGATTGGAAGCCTCACGGGCGGCACCGAGTGGGATCACCATGAAGTGCTCGACACCATAGAGGCCTATGTTCAAGGCAAAACACCTGAACCCGTTTCCTTGTGGACACGCGTCATGCGCGTCGTGAAGGGCGTTTAATATTTTCGAGAAGGACACGCACCATGCTTCGTATTGAAACCTTTGATCACCTCAAGGGCGGGCACAGTTTTTTCAAAGCCATTGGGCACCCCCTTGTTGCCATGGGGGCCCACGCTCTCATTCAAAGACTCACAGCGTGCGAGCATATTGCCCTTTACGACCCCCAAGGGTGGCTTGAGCCCTTTTGTGAAATTCACCCCCTAAAAGACGTTCCTTTCTCCCACATCTACGTGCAACGCTTTGAGGACATGGGACTGGAACGCCTGGGTTACACAACGAAGCCCATTTCACAGCTAGACCCCGCCACAAAAGTTTTGTTCATTTTGTCCTTTGAGGAAGACCTTTTTGTGTCCCACCTTCAAACGCTTTTGGGCAAGAACGTGGAGGTCATTTCCCTCAAGGAGCTGCGCCTTCCCCAAGAGATGCTGACAAACCAGCGCGCCTACCTTGATCCCCTCAACTTTGCAACCAACTTTGCCTTCCTGCGCGAGGAAAAGGGTCTCCACACGCGTCTTATGACCGCCAACTATTGGTCGTCTTACAGCGGCAAACCCGCCCACGCCTGGTGTCACCTTTTGGACGAGCGTGGCCAACACCTGGCGACATGGGAGGAATCACTGGGTGCGGCCGGTTCCTCCTTCGTGATCGACAGCGCTGTGGTGAGGGAGCGTTTTGGTCTTGATGACTTTTGTGGTCAGCTCTTCATCCACATTGTGGGCGCAGCTGGTCACGACATCGTGAAGTACGGCCTTGATATTTATAGCGATGATGGCACGGTCTTATCGTGCACCCACGACGCCAACGCTTGGCCGGCCGATTATTACGCGGGCCTTCCTGCCCCGACCCAAGAAGAAGACGTGATTTTGTGGATTCAAAATAGCCACCCCTGCCCTATTCCGGCAGGCGCCGTGACCCTGAGCCCCATGGGGCGTGAGGAAGAAGCGCGCGGCGTGGATAAGGAAGTCCCTCCCTTTGGGACCCTGGCCGTCCATGTGAAGGATCTTTTTCCTGAGCTCCACTGGCCAGCCCAGCTTGAAATTATGGCAGGCAAGTATTTCGTGCGCCCCCGCTATGAGGTGGTCAGAAAAGGCCTGCGGCGCATTGCCCACGCCAATGTGGAGCGCACAAACCTCGCACCAGACCCTAAGATCAAAACTCTGGCGCCCCTTTTTGGGAAAGGCTTCATTTTGCCCGCACCCCTTTTGCCTTGGGACACCTGGGAGAGCCATGTGCTGCCCACCCCCATGGCCAGATCTCAAAAACACTTGCCCGTGGCGCTTTTGATTTACGGCGCCGACGGCCATGAAATGGGCGAGTACCGTTTTGGCAATCTGCCCAGGCACCATAGAAGCGCCCTGATGGTCAACGATCTTTTGAAGGAGGTCCCGGACGAGGCCGGCAAAGGCTATGGTCATATGGAGCTTGTCTATGACTTTGAGGCGGGAGATGAGGCAGACGGATGGCTACACGCCCTTTTCCGCTATGAAAATGCCCATCACCAAACGGAAACATCCTTTGGATCCCATATTTATAATACGGCCATGACCTATAAAACCCAGCCCCATTCTTACCGGGGGGCGCCTCCTGGTCTGACCACCCGCCTCTTCCTGCCAACGGGTCCACAAGGCACACAGGCCTTCTGTCATCTCATCTATCCGGCATCGGCAACCTGGCACGGCTTGTCACAAACATCCCTTATGCTGCATAATGCCCAAGGAGAATGCGTGGCCACCGAGGAACTCCGTATCCCTTGTGGGGGTTCACGTCTTTGGCGCGTGAGTGATATTTTCTCTCAAAAAGACATCGAAAAAGCTGGTGAACGGTCTTATATCATTATCAGAGACACCACCTGCCGCCTGTTTGGTTATCATGGTCTACAAGACGCACAAGGTCGCCTTGGTATGGATCACATGTTCGGATTTTAAAAAAGGCAAAGCACCATGCAAGAACGCAAAACAAAGATTCTCATCATTGGGTCTGGTCCGGCCGGATATTCCGCCGCCATTTACGCCGCGCGTGCGGGCTTTAATCCAATCCTTGTAACGGGTATGACACCGGGCGGACAGCTCACAATCACCACGGACGTGGAAAACTATCCCGGCTTTGCCGAGGCCATCCAAGGGCCTTGGCTCATGGACCAGATGCGCGACCAAGCGGCCCATGTGGGCGCCGAGATTGTGTATGATTACGTGGAAAGTGTCGACTTTTCAAAGCGCCCCTTTGTGTGTAAAACCTCCGGCGGCACAACCTATATCGCCTGGTGCGTGATCATCGCAACCGGGGCCCAAGCCATGTGGCTTGGTCTTGAGAGCGAGAAAACATTTCGCGGCTTTGGTGTGTCTGGCTGCGCCACGTGCGACGGATTTTTCTTTAGGGGTAAAAACGTTGCCGTCGTAGGTGGCGGTAACACAGCCGTGGAAGAGGCACTATACCTGACAAATCACGCGTCCCATGTGACGCTCATTCACCGCCGAGACGCACTGCGCGCTGAAAAAATCCTCCAAGAGCGTCTTTTTGCCCACCCCAAAATCAGTGTCCTTTGGGACCATGTGGTGAGCGAGATCAAGGGCGAGGAAGCGCCCCTACGCATGACGGGTGTGGAGCTTACCCACACAAAGACGGGCGAGAAATCTCTCCACGCCTTTGATGGTCTTTTTGTGGCCGTGGGACATAAACCCGCCACAGAAATCTTTAAGGGTCAGATCGATATGGATGAGGTGGGCTACATCACATGCCCACCGGGCACGGTCTTTACCAACGTGGAAGGTGTCTTTGCCGCCGGTGACGTACAAGAGCGTCTTTACAGACAGGCTGTTGTGGCCGCAGGACAAGGATGTATGGCAGCCCTAGACGCCGCCAGGGATATTGAATCCCATCCTGAGTGTCATTTCTAGAATAGGCTTTCATGCGCGGCGCCTATAAACTCCACCCCTTTTTGGAAGAAGGCCCTAAGCGGGAGACGACCTCCTGTATGCACGCCCAGTGCTGTGAGGAAGGAACGTACCCCGCCCCCAGGTCCGCCAGTCGCCTTGAGGAACGTTACTGGTTTTGTCTCGAGCACGTGAAGGCTTACAACGCCTCCTGGAACTACTATGCCAACATGGGGGAGGATGAAATTGAGGCCTCCCGGCGTAGTGACACAACCTGGTGTCGCCCCACTTGGCCCTTTGCCATGGGAGCTGCTTTTGGGAAATCCTTTGTGTTTGAGGGAATTGACCTGGGTGAGACTGCGCAAACACGCACGCCCCTTGACCCCGCCATGGGCAAACAAGAGCGTGAGGCGCTGGCTGTTTTGAACCTTTCGTCACCCTTAACCCAAGACATCCTCAAAACACGCTATAAGATTCTGGCCAAGCGCTTCCACCCGGACCTGAATCAGGGATGTAAGCAAGCCGAAGAAACTTTGAAAAACATCAACCAAGCCTACGCTACTCTTCAAAAATTCCTTAAAAAATCTCCCCCTAAATACCCCTGATTTTGCCAGAGGTTTTGACACACGGCCCATGGCAAGGTATAAAGGAAAGATGTGTCAGGCTTTGGATAAACCTAAAAACGGAGCAATAGTACGGCGATATGGTTGAAAAAAATAAGAACATACCTCTCTCACCATCGCCATCCCCTTCGTCTATGTCCGCATCTGCGTACCATGATTTTATCCTCAAAGCCAAAGCTCTTTGGAAAGAAGAAGGTCCCATTTGGGGCATCATTATGTGCGGCGCCCTTTTTTACGCCTACCAGTTCATTTTACGTGTTTCCCCCAATGTCATGAACAACGAAATCATGGAAGCTTTCATGATTGACGCCCTTGCCTTTGGCGGTGTCGTCAGCTGGTATTCTTGGGGTTATGCGGGCATGCAGCTTCCCTTAGGGATTACCCTTGACCGCTTAGGGCCACGCTATTTGTTGGCGACTGCTGCTTGCCTTTGCGGCCTCTCGTGCTTTCTGTTTGCCCACGCCAATGGCCTCTTCATGGCTGGTGTGGCACGCTTTGCCATCGGTGTTGGGGGGGCTTGCGGGCTTATTGGGACCTTGAAGCTGGGCACTCTTTGGCTCCATCCTACACGCCTTGGAAATGTCATTGCCTTGACCATCGGCTTTGGGACCCTGGGCGCCTGTGCAGGGGGCGCACCCTTAAGTATGCTTGTGGACGCCATTGGATGGCGTGTGAGCTATATGCTTTTAGGGGGGCTCGGTGTAGGTGTGGGTATGTTATGCTACGCCTTTGTGCGCAGCCCTGACGAGGCTCACTCTCACAAGGATGAGGCCAAACCCTTCCTTGAGAACCGTCACCCCTTCCATGATATCAAAACCCTTGCCCTCAACCCCCAAACATGGATTATCGCCCTTTACGGCACTCTCATGTACATGCCCATCACCATCATTGGTGACGCCTGGGGCGTGCCCTTTGTCCAGCACGCCGCAGGGGTGTCTGAGAAAGAAGCGGCCGCGGTCATTTCCGCCATGTTTGTGGGTGCAGCAGTGGGAAGTCCCTTTTTCACAACCATGTCCGACATGATGACCCAGCGGCGCTTTCCTATGTATGTGGGATCCGTTGCCAGCGCCCTTGTTTACATAGGGATTCTTTTATACCCAGCACAACATATCTATGTGTTCTACGGCCTTTTCTTCCTCGCGGGCTTTTTCTATACGGCAAAAGTCCTCACCTTTGCTGTGATCTGCGAGATTATGCCCCGCAGCATGAGTGGCGTCTCAACGGCCTTTATCAATATGATCGTGATGCTCACAGGCGCTTTCCATCCCTTCATCGGCTTTCTCATTGAGCTGACCTGGGATCACCAATACAAAGACGGTATTCCCCTTTACACCGCTGGCGATTACCGCGTGGGCTTAAGCCTCTTGCCCCTGTGCCTTGTAATCTCCATTGGACTTTTGAAGTTTATGCAGGAGACCCATCCCAAGTCTGGCTCAACCCAGAAAGATCAACCGTCCGTTGACGTGGACGTTCTCTAAGCGTCGTCCTGATATAGAGCTAAACACTTATAAAACGCACGCACAAAAGCATTTTTAAAAGAGTGTTAGGAAGGGTGCGGAGCTTATAAAGGCATAAGTGAATACGACTTATCCCGATAGCTGACACGATCACCATTCTAAAGGGTTTGCGCTATATGGCTAAATACCTATAAATTGATAGCCCAAAAGCATTTCAAATGAGTATTAGGAAGACGAGGGTAAGCCGCGCGGAGCTTACATATAAGTAAGTGAGCACGCCTTATCCCGACGCCTGACGACATAATCATTTTAAAGGGGTTGGCTATAGGCGGCCCGTGATGCGGTGAATGTAGTACACAACCGCCTCTGCCCCATGACTCACCCAAAAAGCAATGGCACTAAAGCGGATAAAGTTCAGCCCTTCCGGTCCCATATAACCCTTGAGGGGAATGGTCAGGACATAGAGGCCAACAATACCAAGGAAGGCCGCCGCAACGGTGTAGCGGCGCCTGAAAAGCCAATCATCTGTATCCCATGCGTGATAGATGGCCCACCCAATGGAAAAGCCCACAAGCGCCCCTTCGGCGATCCACATATGGGGAAGGTTTTCTGGTGTGATAAAGATCAAGAAGAGGCCGATGGCCGCCATAAAGACACCTAAGTAAGGATGCCTGTCCTGGGGTGTCACACGGCACACAAAGGCGTACGCAAGAAGAGTCGCTAGCCCAAAGCCAATGGCGCCCATAATGTCCTTCACGTTATGGTATCCCTCATGGACAAGGGCAAAGGCAACACCCACCACCACAAGGCTTGCCACCACCGTAAAAATCCGGTGGCGCAGCTCCCACGCCAGCCACACCCAAAGGGTAAAGGTTGTTTGCATGTGTCCACTGGGAAAAGCCCATCCTTGTTTGCCCAAGGCCGGATCCAGGGGAATCTGGAATAATGACTTGAGGTAGGGATTAAGGAGCATGGTAAAAAGCAAAATAAAAAGGGCTCTGGAGAAAGCGTCCTTGCGCCAGGTTAAGTAGCCCACGGAGATAAAGCCAATCACAAAATACTCGCGGGTGATTTGTAAAATTAAGTGCGATAACTCGTGCAGCATGAAGAATCTCCCTGGGTCATTTGGCCCCCATCATAACGTGTTTTTACGAAATTCCCCAGTCTTTTTAAGACAAAAGCACAAACGTCTTGACATTTAGCGCGCGACCCGCCTAGAGTGCTGTGATTAATTCACCGGTCAGCGAGTGTCGCCCACCGGTGCTTTTTGTTATGGAAAAATATGTTTGACAGTTTAACAGATCGCTTAGGGAGCATTTTCGACCGGTTGCGCAAACGCGGCGCGCTGAGCGAAGAAGATGTGACATTGGCCCTGCGCGAGATTCGCATCGCCCTTCTTGAGGCGGATGTGGCCCTTTCTGTTGTCAAAGAGTTTGTGGAGCGTGTGCGCGAGCGCGCCGTTGGTCAAGAGGTGCTGCGCAGCATTACCCCTGGCCAGATGGTCGTCAAGATCGTGCACGATCTTTTAGTGGAGACCTTGGGCGAAGAAGGCGCAAGCCTCAATCTTTCCGTCGCGCCCCCTGCCGTTATCATGATGGTGGGCCTGCAAGGCGCTGGTAAGACGACTCTGACGGCTAAGCTTGCGCGTTTACTTAAGGCCCAGCACAACAAAAAGATCCTCATGGCGTCTGCCGACATTTATAGGCCAGCGGCCCGTGAACAGCTCGAGACTCTTGGCGCGCAAACGGGTATTGCAACCCTGCCCATTAAGGCAAACGAGTCCGTCAGCGACATTGCCAAGCGCGCCCTAGAAAGTGCACGCCTTGAGGGCTATGACATCCTTTTCATGGACACGGCCGGACGCCTCCACATCGATGAAGCGCTCATGGATGAGCTCGCTCAGCTGAAAAACTTCCTGAATCCCAGCGAGATTCTCCTCGTTGCCGATGCCATGACGGGACAAGACGCCGCCGTCACCGCCCGTGCGTTCCACGAGCGCTTGGACGTGACGGGTGTGGCGCTGACCCGTATTGATGGTGACGCCAGAGGCGGCGCAACCCTATCCATGCGTGCGGTCACGGGTCGCCCCATCAAGTATCTGGGAACAGGCGAAAAGCTTGATCAAATCGAGCCCTTCCACGCAGACCGTATCGCCAGCCGCATCCTAGGTATGGGCGACATTGTCACCCTCGTTGAAAAGGCGGCCCAAACCCTTGACCGTGAGGAAGCTGAAGCCTTTGCCCAAAAGGCGCGCAAGGGGTCCTTTGACTTCAACGACATGGCCAAACAGCTCGAGCAAGTCTCAAAGATGGGTGGCCTTGGAGGACTCATGGGTATGCTGCCCGGGGTCGGCAAAATAAAAGATCAAATGGCCAGCGCTGGTATGAACGACAAAATGGTCGCACGTCAGCTGGCCATAATCCGCTCCATGACCAAAAAGGAGCGGATAAATGTGAAATTGATCAATGGGTCTTGTCGTAGACGCATTGCCCAAGGCTCAGGCACATCGGTGCCCGAGGTCAATCGCTTGCTCAAACAGTTCACAGAGATGAGCGGTATGATGAAGCGTATGAATAAGTTAGGGGAGAAGGGTCTGCGTCGCCATGGGTTGGCGGCGCTTCTTGGCCGTTCTCCAAAATAGTGTAAAGACAAGGAGAAACAGATGTCTTTGAAAATTCGTTTGGCACGTGGTGGCGCAAAAAAGCGTCCTTTTTATCAAATCGTTGTGGCTGATTCCAGAAGTCCTCGCGATGGTCGCTTCATTGAAAAGGTTGGTTTTTACAATCCCATGGTTGCCAAGGAGCATCCCGATCGCATTCGCCTCGTTGAGGACCGTATTCGCCACTGGTTGGCAAGCGGCGCCCTACCCACAGACCGCGTTGCACGTTTCTTGAGCGACAAGGGCCTTATTGCTGCACCAAAGCGCAACACAGATCCAAAGCAATCCCAGCCAAAGGCCAGAGCACAAGAGCGCCTGCGCGAGAAGGCTGAGAAGGAAGCTGCAGCAAAGGCTGAGGCTGAAGCACCGGCTGCTGACGCGTAAAACCTTTGTCGTCCAAAGCGTTAATCCGTGTTTTGAAACTTTCAGCTCCCCATGGTATCCGTGGGGAGCTGAAAGCTTTTTGTCTTCTGGAGGACCCTTCCTTCCTAAAAAAGGGGATTCTTTTAGAAGACGAAAGGGGCGCGTCCTATACCTTAGAAGCTGTGCGTGGGGCCTCAAAAGATCGCCTCATCGTGAAGCTTTCTGGGATTGACACCCCTGAGGCCGGCAAGCTTCATCAGACAAAAGTGCTGTATGGTTCCAAAGAGTTACTTCCAGATCTCGGGGAAGATGATGGGTATTACTACCACTCCCTTGAGGGGTTAGAAGCACGTATTTTGGAAACAGGGCAGTCTCTTCGCGTCGTGCGTGTTGAGAACTTTGGGGCGGGGGACATTTTGGTGCTAGCGGCCGACGGCTCCCTTGAAGAGGTCATGGTGCCTTTTCACAAAGACGCCGTCCCAATGGTCGATGTGGATAAAGGGTATCTTGAGGTCCACAGAGCTTTTGTCCTGACAAGTAAAGGAGACTGACGTGAGAGCAACTGTCTTTACTCTTTTTCCTGAGCTTTTTCCTGGTCCCTTGGGTGCCTCCGTTGTGGGGCGAGGACTCTCCCAAGACCTGTGGTCCTTGTCGTGTGTGAATATTCGTGATTTTGCAACGGATAAGCATGTGACGGTGGATGACGCTCCCTTTGGGGGCGGGCCCGGCATGGTCATGCGCCCAGACGTGCTTCATCAAGCGCTTATGGCCACTTACGGCGAGAAAAAACCAGATGCCCTCATCTATTTATCTCCCAGTGGGAAGCCTTTCACACAAAAACGCGCGAAAGAACTTGCCAAAGCACAAAACATCGGATTATTATGCGGACGATTTGAGGGTGTTGATCAAAGGGTCCTGGACGCATGGGACTTTGAGGAAATCAGCATCGGCGATTATGTGTTGTCTGGTGGCGAGCTCGCAGCTATGGTACTTTTAGATGCCTGTGTGCGCCTCGTTCCAGGTGTGTTAAACTCCCAGGAGTCTTTGGAAGAAGAAAGCTTCTCCCAGGGTCTTTTGGAATACCCCCACTACACGCGTCCTCAACAGTGGCAGGGACGTGAGGTGCCAGACGTTTTGTTGTCGGGCCATCATGGGAAAGTACGCCAGTGGCGAACAGAGCAAGCAATTGCACGCACCAAGGTGCGCCGTCCTGATTTGTGGGACGCTTATGCTGACTCTGGTGAGGATGAGAAAGGGCTATAAAATGAATTTGTTAGAGCAATTTGAGAAGGATCAGCTCGCAAGCCTGACGGAAGGTCGTGCGATTCCTGATTTTGGACCTGGGGATACACTCAAGGTTCTCGTGAAGGTTGTTGAAGGTGACCGTGAGCGCGCCCAGGCCTATGAAGGCGTGTGCATTGCGCGCAAGAACAGCGGTTTGAACTCTTCCTTCACCGTACGTAAGATCTCTTTCGGTGAGGGTGTTGAGCGCGTCTTCCCCCTTTACTCACCAAAGATTCAAATCGAAGTTGTACGCCGCGGTCATGTACGCCGCGCAAAGCTTTACTACCTGCGTGATCGTCGCGGTAAAAGCGCACGTATTGCTGAGAAGAAAGACTATACCCGTGCGAAAGCAGCGAGTGCGTCCACGGATGCAAACGCGTAAGGGTTTCTTTGCTTACGCGAGGATAATCTCTTTAAAGGGCTGGCCTGCGCCAGCCCTTTTTCTTTGAGGAGCACAAACCATGGGACTGCACGCCATGAAAAAACAAACATCCCCTACCCCCCATACCAAAGAAGAGCTTCTTGGCTTTTACAAGGAAATGCTGCTTATTCGCCGTTTTGAAGAGCGGTGCGCCCAGCTTTATGGCATGGGACAGATTGCTGGCTTTTGTCACCTCTACATCGGGCAAGAGGCTGTTGTGGTGGGCATTCAGGCTTGCCTTGCGCCCCAGGATAGCGTCATTACAGCTTACCGCGACCACGGCCATATGCTGGCCTGCGGCATGGACCCTAAGGGGGTCATGGCTGAGCTCACGGGACGCGCGGGTGGTTACTCCAAGGGTAAGGGCGGCTCCATGCACATGTTCTCACGCCAAAAGAACTTCTATGGCGGTCACGGCATTGTGGGCGCTCAAGTGTCTTTGGGCACAGGCCTTGGCTTTGCACACCAATACATGAAGGACGGCGGCGTATGCGTGGCCTACATGGGTGACGGCGCAGCCAACCAAGGACAGGTGTACGAATCTTTCAACATGGCGGCCCTGTGGAAGCTACCAGTCCTTTATATTATTGAAAACAACAAGTACGGTATGGGCACCTCCCAAGCCAGACACGCGGCCGGAAACCTCTTTGAGCGCGGCGCACCCTACGGCATTCCCGGCGAGCAAGTGGACGGCATGGACATCCTCGCCGTGCGCGCGGCTGCCACAAAGGCCCTTGAGCACATCCGCAGTGGCAAGGGGCCTTACCTTCTGGAAATGATGACTTACCGTTACCGCGGCCACTCCATGTCTGACCCAGCCAAATACCGCTCTAAGGAAGAGGTGGAAGAGGTGCGTAAGTGCGATCCCCTCGACCGGTTGAAGGCCATGCTTGAGAGCGACTTTAGCGTGGATGAGGCCTATTTCAAAGACCTTGAAAAAAGCGTGAAAGAGGTTTGCTTGGAGGCCGTTGCCTTTGCCCAGGAAAGCCCCCTGCCCGACGCCAGCGAGCTTTACACCGATATTTTGATTGAGACACACGAGGAGAATCAATAATGAGTGCGCCAGCGACCATTACCGTGCGCGAAGCCCTTCGCGACGCCATGCTTGAGGAAATGCACCGGGATGAGGGTGTGTTCCTCATGGGTGAAGAAGTTGCCCAGTATCAAGGCGCCTATAAGGTCAGCCAGGGCCTCCTTGACGCCTTTGGCCCAACACGTGTCATTGATACCCCCATCACAGAGCACGGCTTTGCTGGCCTTGCCGTGGGTGCGGCGTTCAGGGGGCTCAAGCCCATTGTGGAGTTCATGACCTTCAACTTCTCCATGCAGGCCATTGACCACATCATCAACAGCGCCGCCAAGACCCTTTATATGTCCGGCGGCCAGATGGGATGCCCCATTGTGTTTCGTGGCCCCAACGGCGCCGCAGCACGTGTGGGCGCACAGCACTCCCAGTGCTACGCCAGCTGGTACGCCCATTGCCCTGGTCTTAAGGTTGTCGCCCCCTACAGTGCCATGGACGCAAAGGGCCTTCTGAAGGCCGCCATTCGCGATCCTAACCCCGTGATTTTCCTCGAGAACGAGCTTCTTTATGGCCGTGCGTTTCCAGATACATCCGACGAGGGCGAGATCATTCCCTTGGGTAAAGGTAAAATCGTGCGCGCTGGGCGTGACGCGACCATTACGGCGTTTTCACTTATGGTGGACACGGCCCTGAAAGCGGCGGATATTCTCGCCGAAAAAGGCATTGACGCAGAGGTCATTGACCTGCGCACCATTCGCCCCCTGGACACGGACCTCATTGTATCCTCCGTCAAGCGCACGAACCGCCTTGTGACCCTGGAAGAGGGCTGGCCCTTTGCGGGTATTGGTGCGGAAATTGCCTCTCTAATGATGGAGAAGGCCTTTGATGATTTGGACGCACCCATTGTGCGTGTGACGGGCGCCGATGTTCCCATGCCCTACGCCGCCAACCTTGAGGCCCTTGCATTGCCCCAGGTCGACCAAGTCGTTGCCGCTGTCCAGCAGGTATGTTATCGCTCCTAAAACAAGATAAGGATCACGTCTATGCCGATTCAAGTTCTCATGCCCGCACTCAGCCCCACCATGACAGAGGGAAACCTCGTCAAGTGGCATAAGAAGGAAGGTGACCAGGTTGCCTCTGGCGATATTCTCGCCGAGATCGAAACGGACAAGGCCACCATGGAGGTGGAAGCCGTTGATGGGGGTACCCTTGCGCGCATTCTGGTGGCGGAAGGCTCCCAGGATGTGAAAGTGAACACCCTCATCGCCCTTCTTTTGGAGGAAGATGAGGATGCAAGTGCTTTGGACGGCTTTTCAGCCGCGCCCGTTGCCGCCAGCGCCCCTGCCCCGTCTGCCGCCCAACAAGGCGTACCACAAGCGCCCAGCGCCCCGGCGCAGAGCGCACCCAGCGGGAAAGCATCTCCCTCTTCACGCATCTTGGCCTCACCACTCGCCAAGCGCATTGCCTCCCAAAAAGGCTTAGATCTTGCAAGTGTGACAGGATCTGGACCACATGGACGCATCATCAAGGTGGATGTGGAGAACGCCCGGGCGCCGACCGGCAAAGCCGCGCCAGTCACAGGCGCCGACGCCCTCTTCCCTGTCTATGAGGAGCAAACCCTCACCAACATGCGCAAGGTCATCGCCAAGCGTTTGACGGAAGCCAAGCAAACCATTCCTCACTTTTATCTGACCGTGGATGTGGCGCTCGATAAGCTCCTGGCCCTTCGCGCCGATGTGAATGAGACCCTTGAGAAGGATAACCGCATCTCCGTCAATGACTTTGTGATCAAAGCCATGGGGCGCGCTCTTATGCTGGTGCCTGAGGCCAACGCGTCCTTCATGGGCGACAGCATCCGTTTTTATAAGCGCGCCGATATCTCCGTGGCTGTCGCCATTGAGGGTGGTCTTGTCACCCCGATCATTCGCGGCGCCAATGAAAAGTCTCTTGCAGACATCTCCCTTGAGATGAAGGATTTGGCCGCGCGCGCACGCGCCGGCAAGCTCCGTCCCGAGGAATTCCAAGGCGGCACGTTCTCCCTATCCAACCTTGGCATGTTCGGGGTGAAGGAGTTTGGCGCAGTCATTAACCCACCACAGGGCGGTATTTTGGCCGTGGGTGCGG